>JAIRSC010000176.1 GCA_031255645.1 Treponema sp.
TGAGCGGCAAGCAGAAGGGGGCAGAGGAGAAAGAAAAGATGAAAAAAACGGCGGCTCATTATTATAATTATCGGAAAAAGAGGCCGCTCTCAAATACAGATTTTACAAAGACTGTACAGGCTTTCCCAAAACTTCAGTTTTTGGGACAGGCTCTGTATTCTGTAAGTAAAAGCCCACTCTGATAGTTTTGGCCGAATCAAAGAGTGTATATTGTCAAATTCCACGTCGCTTTTATACCGTGAAAGGCCCACCCAATAGCACAGCGCCCGTAACCATCGACCGGTGGACACCTTTGTTTGGTATAGAAGGCGGCGGCAATTCCCCTGTGAAGGGCATACGGCGTCCGTAAGTAAAAGCCAGGCCAGAGCCTGCGTCGGAAATAGCGACGACCGTCCAGCCCGAGCAGGGGTTGCCAGCGCCTTTGTATGCTATAAAGATGTCCACCCATCAAGACACTGGCGCTGTGGATTTACCGTATGCCTGCCTCAATAATAAGCGACGTGGATTTTGCCGGCATTACGTTATTTGATTTGGTCAGAACACTAGGCCCGCTCTATCGCCAGCGCCGTTCGAAGTTTGAGGCCGAATTCCTCTTCGCTTATTTCCCCGTCGACAAGGTCTTTAATGATAAGCTTGACCACCTCCGGGAAGGCCTGCCAGTAGCGTTCGGGCCAGGCGCCCATTTCGGAACGAAGCCGCCCGTCCTCCGTTTCCGTCATGCGGCCCAGGGAAAAACTCGCGAACTGGCCGGCCATGACAAAAAGCAGCTCCGCCGGAAGATCCTCCGGGGCCGATCTCCCGCCGGGAATCCAGGCGGCGGTTAGTTCGGCGATCTGGCTTTCGTTGAGTTCCGGGGCCTGCTGTTTGATAATCCGCACGGCCATATCCCGCACCGTCTCCCTAAGCCCCTCGATGCCGGCCCCGGTGTTTATCCGGGTGGAAATGTCCCGCGCCATGCGGCGGGGATCGGGCAGGCTTCCTCCGCCGGTCATGGCGAGCTCCCGGCGGCGGCGAACCACGGCTTCGGCGACGGCGTCGATGGATTTTTCATCACAGTGGTTAAGGATATAGTCCAGGGTTCTTATAAGCGCGGGATCTGCCATGCTCCAAGTGTAACGCAAAAAACCGGATACGGACAGTTCCCCCGGGCGGCGTTTCCGGCCGGGACATTTCTTTCCGTATCGGACATACTGTAAGCGTGAAAGTTACGATACTGGGTTCGGGCACCTCCCACGGGATTCCCGTTCCGGGATGCGGCTGCCCTGTCTGCCGTTCGGACGACGGGCGGGACAAGCGGATGAGGGCTTCGGTCTACATAGAAGGTTCCCGCGGCGAAACGGCGGTGATTGATACGGGGCCGGAATTCAGAATACAGGCCCTTAACGCGGGGATCAAAAAACTCGACGCCGTTTTTCTTACCCACGCCCACGCCGACCATATACACGGCCTTGACGACATACGGCCTTTTTCCATCGAAACACCCATACCGGTATACGGGAACCGGCGGACTATCGGCGAATTCAGGGAACGTTTTGCCTATATATTCAGCAAGACCCAGGCCGGCGGGGGCAAACCCCGGATAAAGGCCCGCGTTGTGCCGCGGGGGCAGAACATAGTCCTGGGCGGCCTCGTGTTTTCCCCCGTTCCGCTGCGGCACGGCGCGCTGGACATTTTCGGCTGGAAAATCTCGGAAAACCCGCCGGAAGGACGGAACGATTCCGCGTTCGTATACCTGACGGACGCCTCGGACATACCCGGCGATTCTTTCAGGATCATTGCCGAAGGCGGAGCGCCGGAAGTTCTTGTCATTAACGGCCTTCGCAAACGGCCCCACAAAACCCATTTCTCTTTTGACGAGGCCTTTACAGCGGCTTTCCGTATCGGCGCGAAGCGGACCTACATTACCCACATCTGCCACGAACATTCACACCGGGAAATAGAAAGCCTGTGCCGGGAATTCGCCGAAAAAAACGGCTTTCCCGGCGCGATTCTCCCCGCCCGGGACGGGCTGGAACTGGAAATTCCCGCGAAAAACGCCCGGTAAGGCCCGGATTCAGGCGCTTCCTATACTTTTTTGGTGATATAATCGCTTTTAAGGCAGCGGGTGCATATTTTAAGCGTAACCGTGGTACCGTCTATCTGGGTTTTTACCTTTTTGAGGTTGGGTTTCCAGACCCGGCGGGTATGGTTATTGGCGTGGCTTACCGCGTTGCCGCTCATAGTGTGTTTTCCGCAGATATCGCAGGTACGTGACATAACATCCTTCCTTGGTTCCTAATCAACCCCGTAAACAATGTAACGCTTACAGGATATCCGCCGCAAACCGCGCTTGCGCGTTTGCGCCGGAGAGGTTCATTCACTATAGCCAAAAGCCGGAAATTTGTAAAGAGCGTTTCGAACAAGGCGCTATCCGGCGCAGAACCGCAGTAAAAGCGTTCCGTACATTCCGGTAATCCGTTCCAGGCTCAGCGCGCAGTTGGCGGGGCTCGACGAAGGCAGATAATAAAACGGCGCGTCGTATTTTGCCGAGCAGAGCCTTTCGTAGAGCCTGTACGCCGTCCTGCCGGTTGTCAGAACCGCCCGAATCGCCGCCGTTTCAAATATGGCGCTGAAATCGTTGACAACGGGATTCCGTATGGACGAATCCGAAGCCCCCGATATGTCACATTCGGCAAGAACGTCCCAAAGCGCGATACGGCGGTCAAGGAGGAATTGTTTCTTTTCGGCGATTGACGGGCCGATGTTTTCCCCGAATACCGCGCCGAGTATGGTCCAGAAGCGGTTTTGCCTGTTTCCGTAATAAAACGCGGCCAGCCGGGACTGGGGAGAAGGCAGGGTTCCGAGTAGTAACACGCGGGAATCGGCGTTATACACGGGGCTTATTGTGTGAACGATATGCTGTGTTTCAGCCATTCGCGTTGTCCGGCCGCGCCGTTTCTTCGTTCAGGGCAAGCAGGAAAAGCAGATCGGACAGCCGGTTAAGGTAGGCCGTTACGCCGTTTTCGCCGTCCCTGCCCGCGCCGCCGTCCGTACCGCTCCGGCTCAGCGTTACCGCCTCCCGTTCCGCCCGCCGGCAGATTGTCCGGGCGACGTTCAGCGCGGCCGGGGCCGGCCGTGTCCAGGCCCGGACAAACCCGTTGTCCCGGTGAATCCGCGCCTCAATTTCGGCGATCCGCTCCTCAAGGCGGGCGGTGTCCGCCGGACGGGACGGAATACCGGCAATGGCGGGCATTATTACGGCGAAAAGTTCGTCCCGGACGGCGGCCAGCGTTTCGGCGCAGCGGGGCGAAATCCCGGCCAAAAGCGCGGCGGCGAGAAACGCGTCCAGTTCGTCCACGGCGCCCAGACATTCGATACGCGGATCGTCCTTGGAAACCCGGACGCCCGCGGGAAGGCCGGTATAACCGCCGTCCCCGGTTTTGCTTGTTATCTTCATGGAAGTCTTCGCGCTTAAGCCTGGGCTTTCGTCTGAAACCCCGCGAGGAAGGCTTCCAGCTCGTCACCGGAAGCAAACTGGCCCTGGAAAAAGTCTTTTCCCCCGCCGCCTTTCCCGCCCGCTTTTTCCAGCGCCTCTTTCAGCCCGGGACGTATATCGACCCCTTCGGCGGAACAAAGCGCGGCAAATTTTTTGTCCTTTCCCGCTCCCAGCACAAATACCGCGCCGGACAGTTCCCGCAGCTGTCTGCCCAGTTTGCTTACCTCTTCCATATCCGCGCCGGGAAAATATTCCGCGTACCACGTATCCGGCCCCGCCCCTTCAAGCTCCGCCTTCTCTATTATGGCGCAGGCCCTTATCCGGGCGGCTTCTTCCGCCGCGGCCTTGAGCCGTTCCTCCATTTTGGCGGTTTTTTCCAGAAGGGCCAGCGCCGCCGCGCCCGTTTCCTCCACGGGTACGCTTAAAGCCCTGGAAACGGTTTCGGCGTTTTCCCTGAGCACGCGGCTGTCCTTGAGGCAGCGCCGTCCGGCAATCAGATATATCCGCGTCATGCCCTTGTATTTTTCCGATCCCAGAATACGGATCATCCCTATCCGGGCGGCGCTTGGCACATGGGTTCCGCAGCAGGGAGAAAAATCACAGCCGGCGATTTCCACGACCCGGATTACGTCCTCGCCTTTGGGCGGAATTTTACGCAGCGGGAAATCCTCGACCCGTTCGGGAGGGCACAGGTGAATTACGACCGGAGCATCCCGCTCAACGGCGAAAACGGCCTCGTCCTCGACCGCCAGCAGGGTTTCCCGGCTTATGTTTTTCCCGTCCACGTCGATTGTCGTGTAATCTTCTCCCAAACGCATCGAAACGGTCGGATACCCGCCGCGGCGCAGCATGAGGCCGGAAACAAGATGCTGGGCCGTATGTTGTACGGTAAAATCCCGCCGCCGGGAAAGGTCCAGGACAAGTTCGCAGGGTCCCGGAACCGGGTCTCCCTCGACGATATGGAGTATTTCTCCGTCCTCTTCCCTGACATCAAGAACATCGTATCCGTTTATCGTTCCCCGATCCGCGCCCTGCCCTCCGCCTTCGGGATAAAAAATGGTCCTGTCAAGCACGAGCGCCCGGCCGCCGCCGCGGAGCCGGACTTCGATTATTTCCGCCCGGGCCTTTCCGTCGCCGTAAAGATCGATGTCATAATAATCCGGTTTTGTTCTCATGGCGTAATGATAACGCTTGTGCTATACTTCGTCCACGGTACAGGGAGATCGTATGCGAAACAAACTGACCGATGAACTTGCCGTCTGCGGTTATAACGCCGTCAAAGCCCTCGCGGAAGTTCATCCGAAAAACATAAACCGCCTTTTCCTCCGGGAAGACAGGCTCCCGGATTTTTCGGGGCTGTGCAAAAAACTTGCCGAACGGAAGCGGCCCTACAAGATATGCCTGGACGAAGAGCTTGAGCGGGTCTGTAAAAGCAGCCATCACCAGGGAGTCGCGGCAATGATCTATAACCCGGAAGTCGCCCCGGCCGCGGAAGACGACATCGAGGCCTGGGCCGCCGGGGGGAAAACCTGCCTTTTGCTCTGCGACGTGGGGAACGATCACAACCTTGGGGCGATTATCCGTTCGGCGGCTTTTTTCGACGCCGCCGCGGCGGTGCTTACCGAAGGGACGGAACTGAGCACCAGCGCCTACAGGGTGGCCGAAGGCGGCATGGAACATATCCTGTTCCGCCGCGTCAGAAATCCGGCGGCCTTTCTCCGCGCGGCCGGCCGCCGGCTTGTTACCGTCGGCGCGGATCCGCGCGCCCGTATCCGTATACGGGACCTTCCACCGCTTGTCAGGGAAAAAAGCGCGGACGGAAAACGCGCCGGCGTAATCCTCGCGCTGGGCAACGAGGAAACCGGCCTTCCCGAAGACGTCAAGGAAAATTGTTCCCTGCTTGCCCGTATTCCCGGCGCCGGCGTTATTGAAAGCCTGAACGTGTCCCAGGCGGCGTCGCTGTTTCTTCACGAACTGTATGAAATGTGACGCGGAAACCGTCACGGCGCTGATACGCCGGCGGATTGAAAGCCGCTACCGGCGTATCAGGTTCGTATATCAGGAGCTGGCGAAAGTTGACGCCAGGATACGGGCCGAAAGCCGGCCCGCCGATTCCGGGCCGTCCGTTTATCCGGCCGGTCCCGCCGCTCCCGCAAATGCCGCCGCGGGCAAATCAGGGCCGCCCGGCGCGAAGTCCGGCGCGGCTTACGGCGGCAGTTTTGAGGATCTGGTATTCAGTACGATAGATTTTTCCGTATACCGTAAAATAGACGCGGAAGAATTCTCGCTGCTTTTTGACGAGGGGCTTGAAGACTTTGCGGAAACGTTTTACCAAAAGGCCTTTAAGACAAACCGCGAAAACATCAGAAAAACCATTTTTCGTTTTTACCTGAAAGCGGGGCCGTTTTATGTCTGCCGGAAAATCAATCCCCTTATACTCTCGATTATGCGGAGCGTCCATACCTCGCTGGAATTCGCGCCGCTTCTCGCGCCGGACGATCTTGACGAAGATTCCGCCGGCCAGTACGGGGCGATTATCGCCGCCCTGGACGGGGTCGCGATCCGCCACGACGACGGCATGGAAACCCGGCTTTTTATCCGCCGCCCGGAAACGGCGAAAACGGCCGCCGAAATGAACGGAAAGGCCGCGCCGCTTTGGGGAACCTTTCATCCGTTCGGGAAAGCCCATACAATCCCGCTGCTTTAAAAAAGTGAGCGGACAGATACGTTTCTGTCCGCCCGGAATATTTTTACCTACTCCTCCATACTGCCGCTGTTCCGGCAAAGCCCGCAGCGCGGACTTTGCCGCGTCTGTCAGCGCCGTTCCCGGCCGCGCCATCTGCCGGCGCCGCGCCGGCCGTGTCCGCCGGGACGCGGGCCGTCAAAATCGCGCCGTCTGTCGTGCTTGTCAAAAGCCGGTCTGTCCCGGAAATTCCGGGGACCGCGTCCCCAAAAAGCATGACCCGCGGGACGCAGCTCATAGGATCTGCCGCCGATTTCAAGCCCGGTTACCAGAAGAAAATGTATCGTTTCGCTTTGGGCAGTATCCCGCGTCCTGGAGGTCCTGACCCGGCTGAGATCGTAACCTTCAAGACGAACCTGGGCGTTTTCTTTTAAACCGTCGACAAATCCAACAAGCCTTTCCAGGCCGCTTGTGTAATAAAGCGTATCCCCGCTTTTTAAGGCGATAAATCCGTTCGCCGGAACCAGGGTTCCGGAAACGGAAACCGGTTCTCTTTCACTTCGCCGGGAATTTTCTCTTCCTCCTGTTCCGGGCGACTGGGCCCAAACGGATACGGCAAGGAACGGAATCAACAAAAAGAAAAGGTGTTTTTTCATTGCGTAGTCCTCCTGTACTAATATAAGCAAAAACCGTGCCAACGTGAAAAAAACGGTTTTCGCGCGGCCGGCGGGAAGCTTTTTACCGGGATTTCTTCCATGCGGGTAAAATTTACTCTGCGGACGGAACATTATGCACGGAGACTTCTGATTCACAAACGGGGCTCACACCCAGGAGCTTACTCCCTGGTATCTTTGTTGACCCGATTGCGCCAAGTAGGGGAGATTAGAATGCCTGCTTGAGCAGATCGTAGGCGTCTTCGGCGGAAACAGTCCAGGGAGAAAAGGCGACAAATTCCAGGTTACGGGCCGCTTCGGCGACCGGAACAAGGCGATCCAGGGAAAGGTTGTAGTCTTTGAACCGGGCCGGCACTTCCAGAATGCCCATACGGCGGCGGATGGCTTCGACCGCCATGCCGGCAGCCTCGGAGACCGGGGCGCCCATAACCGGCTCTCCCATAAGGGCGGCGGCTTTGGCGAGTTTTTCCGGCCGGGCGGCGACGAGTTTTTCCAGTATGTAGGGGAGAAGAATCGTGGAACACCAGGATTTGGCTACCGGAAAACGGCCGTTAAGGGCGTAGGCCAGAGCCGTTCCGATGCCGGGCGAACTTATCGCGCATCCCAGGGCGATCAAGAAACCCGCGTTGGTCGCCCCGCCGATCAAATCAAAAACCTTGTTGTCCACATAGTTGTCGATCATCTGGCTGTAAAGAACAATGGCCTGTTCCAAAAGGGCGTCGGAAAGAAACGAAGCGCGGGTGGAACAGTACGCTTCTATGGCGACGCAGAATCCGTCAAATGCCGTTGTCGATGCGAATTTTCCCGAAAGGGATTCGGAAAGGCCGCCGTCTACCAGGGCCGACTTGCAGAGCCCCCGGGGCGATTTTACCAGCTTTACCGAACGATCACGGGGATCTACCGCGATAAAAAATCGTGAAAAGAGGAACGGATCCCTGCCCGTGGTGGGAATGGCGATATAGGGGAGATAATCTTCATTATTCCCCGCCTCGTCCAAAAATTCAAAGATCGAAATCTTGTTTCGGGCGATCATGGCCGTTATCCGGGCGATTGCCTGGGTTTTAAGCCCCCCGAAACCGACTATCGCGGAGCAACGGGCGCCCTGCGCCAGTACCGCGGCGGCTTCGGCCACGTCGGCGGTGGCCTGGGCGGGAATTTCGTCGAATACGATGGCTTCGATTCCCGCGTCTTCCAGTATCGTGGTAAGCCGCTCTATATTACGGTTCTCGTAAAGGACCTGTTCCGTTACGACCAGAACCTTTCCGCCGAATTCCGCGCAAATTGTACCGGCGCGGTTTACCGTGTCGACTCCAACGATAATTTCCGGATCAAGTTTTATTGATATATCAAGCATTCCGCCTCCCAAACTCCGCCGAACAGACGCTGAAAACGCGGATGGGCGTTTCAGGTATCCTCGACAGCTTTCCAACAAAAAAGGCGGAACTCAATGTTCCGCCTCCCTCGTTCTGTTGAACCGGCTTTGAATCCGCCGTTTTCGAACCGCTTTTGCCGCCGTTAAAGGCCAAAAGCATCCATAATTTTGTCCGCCGTCGCCTTAACCACGGCGTCGTCAATATACGACGGATCGTTTATTTTCGTTTTAAGCTCCGCAATCCGTTCGGCGCGCAGGTCTTCCGCCGCGGACACAAGTTCTATCGCCCGGTACAGTTCAGCCTTTTCGACCGCTTCGGAAGAGAAGGAAATGGAATCGGATTTGACATCCTTCGAAACCTGACCGCTCCGTCCGGGTTTCTTCCCGGGCTGAATGGGATCCAGCGGATTTATCCTGTCAATGGTCATACTCATAACCTACCTGCTCTTATTATCGGCACTTTCTTCTATAAGTTTAAACCTTATTTAGGTTTATGACCAGATACAAAAAGGGCAAATTCGCCGATTTGGCGCTCTTTTTGGGCAAAAAAGGCGTAAATTTCCTTCGGCAAACCGCGTATATACTCTTCATGAATCTTGGTCATTTCCCTGCCGGCGCAAACATAACGTTCACTTCCAAGATCGGCCAAATCTTCCAAAAGTTTAAGTATCCTGAACGGAGATTCGTAGAGGACAAAGGCCCAGCCGGTATCCAGCAGTTCTTTGAGCCGGGAACGCCGGCGGCCCTGTTTTGGGGAAAGAAAACCCTCAAAGATCACCGTTTTGTCCGGGCCGCCGGCGGCGCTTACCAGTGCCGCAAAAGCCGAAGGGCCGGGTATGGGGATAACCTGCTGGCCGGCGGCGGCGGCGGCGGCGGCAAGAACCGAGCCGGGATCGCTTATACCGGGGGTTCCGGCGTCGCTGGCATAGGCTACGGTTTTGCCTTCCCGCAAAGCGGCCACGATTTTATCCGCCGCCGCCTTTTCATTTGCCGCCCGGCAGGAAACAAGCGGCTTCCGTATCCCCAAATGGCTCAGCAGTTTGAGGGTACGGCGGGTATCCTCGCAGGCCACGAGATCGGCGTTTTTCAGCGTTTCTTCCGCCCGCCTGCTCAGATCCCCAAGGTTTCCGATTGGCGTAGCGACAATGTATAAAACAGCCATGGTATGCCTGTTCAAGCCCTCCGGACCGAAATAACATCGTTTTTGTTCACGGCGACGATATTCCGCCATTAATCGAATTTGTCCCAAAAACCGAATTCCCGGGACAGGTTCCATACTATTGAGAAAAACAAAATCCGCCAAGAACCAGGCCGCCGGGATTTCGGCGGGCGCGCGATTGCGGACTTGAAGCTTTGTGGCAGGCAGCAGTATTCGTACCAGACACGGACGCTGTACCGCCTTTTCCCTTTGTGTGATTGCAAAATTGGACGATATTTAACATAGAGCATGCGCGCTATTGTTCAGATACTTTTATTTATCTTTGCCGGAATATTTCTTTTGTGGTTCGGCTACACCCTCTTTTTCGCCCTTCCCGGCGGCGTAACCTTTCCGGTTTCCCGCCGCAGACGCCGGCGCAAGCCCAAAAACGAGGGGGTTCCCGGCGCGCCCAGAACCTGCCCCGTCTGCCGCGCCAAACTGGAAAACGGCGAACGGGTCAAGTCCGTCGCCTTCCCCTCGTTTAACGGGGAAGAAAGACTTATGCATATTTCAGGCTGCGTTTATTGCCTTGAAGGAGACCGCCGCCGGATCTGTCCCGTCTGCGGCGACGTCCTTGAAAACGGCGAATACCTTGTCGCGAGATTCTACGAAAAGAAAAAACCCCTGCGCGCGCACGTTCACGTACTGGGCTGCAGCCGCTGCAAGGAACGGCGAAGGTAGCGTTTACCTCCTGTGGAATACCGGGATAACGCCGAAAGGCCCCTTTTTTTGCGCGTCCCAAAGCAAAACCTGAATATTTGATTATACTTATATCAGGTGAGACTGTTCCAAAACTTCAGTTTTTGGAACTGGTTGAGGTATAAATGTTGGGTACAAATGTTGGGTATAGATGATATGGGTAAGGCAACGGGGACGGCGGCGCCGCTGGTTTTTATCATTTTGTCTTCATGCAGTTTATCGAAAGCGATATATCTTGGCGAAGATATCCGCCCTTACAGATCCGGGCCGCGGTCTATGGAATACGGAGCGGAGGATATAAACGGCGTTTTTCCTGAAGCGGTGTACATTAAAACCAGAACCCAAACTTTTAACATCTATCATTATTATATTATCAGGGACGGGCGTATCTGGTATAAAAGCATAGATCCCGAGAACGAGCCGAAAGACTGGATCCTTTTTCGAAAAACGGGGCTTCCCTACAATTCGCTGAAATTAAACTTTAACAGCCCCGAAAAGATTGTGGAAATATCCGCCGACGCCGATGAATTGGTCGCGATTTCGGACGAGGGCGGATTCTACCGCCACTGTCTCGACAAAATATTTTCCCGCAGAAGCAACGTATGGTTCGACCGCCAGGGCTGGCCGGAGAAAGAACAGCTTTACTTTGACCGGCGTACCGCGAAGAACCGGGCATGGGCTCTGGGAAAAAGAAACGCCCAGGTCCTTTATTACGAAGATCCCTTCGGCAATCAGCACCATAACGGCACCATGGAAATCGCCACAACCTATGTGCTTCTCGAAGACGGTCAGGAGATCTGTTACAGCGACACGGGGCTTCCCACCGATTTTTCCCGGAATTACATCGGTCCCGAACGGGGCGCGTTCAGGGCCGTCGCGCTTTCGGCGAGCGCGTCGACGATGTTCGTCATAAACGAAGCGGGCAAAATGTATACCCGTCTCGCCGATTTCGACACCACGGGCGGCGATCCCATGTTCTTCAAATACACCTATGTTCCCTATAAATCGAATTTGCCCGGCACGAATTATTTTTCCAACCTGAACGAATGGGGGCTCCCGCCGGAGGAATGGCGTCTCCAGCCGCCCGTTCCGCTTGCCGGAAACGCCGCGATTACCCGTCATATCACGATACTGCAAAACGGCCGGGGCAACAGCGCGCGGGAACTCCGCGTCGCCGGTTTGAACGAATCGGGCGAAACCGGATATTGGAGCAAGGCTATTTTTGACGAGGTCTGGGAATTCAGGCCCGTTCCGCTGTATTTCGGCGTGGACTCGGTTCTGGAAACCGCAAAACCCTCCGATACGCGGGCCGGGCCGGAAGCCGAACGGGGCCGGTCACCGGACAAATACTACAGCGGCTATTTCTGGAACGGCAGTGAGCAGGAAAACGGCTGGGAATATGTAATCCCCAATTTTAACATTCTTGAAGGGGATTGTGATTTTCGCATAACGTGGCGGGGCGAAACCTGTACGCTGAAACTGTACCCCATAGAAATGTGGTCCTACGCAAAACGGGATTATCTGCCGGGAAGAACCGGCCCGCCAAAAATGTTCATGGTTACGCTGCAAATTCCCGAAAACGCCTTTGACGGGCTTTCCGAAGACTTTGGCGAACAGCTTGCGCGAAAATACAAAAAAAGCGACAACAGGCTTTTTCACTACACCATAGCGGCGTCGGATCACTATATTATTATGTGGGAAACCGGCGCTACGCAGTCGGGACTGTTTTTAACCGACGGGGTACTGTCCAATCAGCATCCTGAATTCCAGCGGATTTATTCCATTGAGAATCTGGAAATGATACGGCGTTTTTATTCGCCGGAACTGACAGTGGACCGCCAGGCGCCGGTAACATACGGGGAACTGACTCAAAAGATCGAATTAAACAAAACGTTTTACGACGAACTAAAGTACCGGGTTCGCACGCTAAAATGGTCGCGTTTTACCGCGTTCAAATTTACCGCCGGTTATATGCCCCTTCATTATCTTATTACCCCGCTGCGTTTTGTGGAGGTGCCGAAAATCCGTACCATTACCAGTTTCGGCGACAAGCTCATTTTGTCGAACAATTCATATATACACGCTTTTGCCGGAATCCGTATCTGGGCGTATCAAAAACTCATCGATCTGATGGAACTGCGGATGCTTCACTACGATAAACTTGCGGAACGATTTTCCGGCGCGGAATCCGCCGCGGAACCCGCGCCTGTCGCGGCGGCCCGGGCGGAATCTTTTTTCCCGGCATGGTATTCCGAAGACATCGCCGATTACTGGGAGATCGCCGGACTGCCCCGCGTCATATCGGGAACCTTCTTCGGCAGCGGATCGGGACGGCGGCGAAAATCGGCGGTTTTGTCGCTGCGGCGGCCCGGAACGGAACCGGAACTTTTCGGCTGGTATTTTGCCGCGGGAGAAACGGTTTCCGGCGCAACGGCCGACGAAAGTTTTTCATTTTTTATCGATCCCCGGAAAAATCCGGAGAAGATCTATTCCCGCGGCGGCGAAAGCCCGGCAAAAAAGAAACTATGGCTTGTTTGTACCCTCTACGTTAACCCCGAAACAAATTCGCCCGCCGGAAAGGAGATTATTGACCGCGTGATCAAGCCTTCCGACAACGACCGTTACCGGGGCATAAAGATACAAATCGGTTTTGACGGGCAGACGATCGAAATAAGGCGCATTTCCGACAAAAGCAGCTTTGTTATGTTCAGAGGGCAGGCGGCCGGGGAACAAAGCTCCCCGCCCCAAAGCGCCGAAAGGCGGGTTCCCGGCTATCAAAGCCCGCCGCGAACGAATGAATTGTCCGCGATTCTTACAGCCAGGGCTGAAGGTAACTGAATTTTCTGCTGTGAACAAGCTGCCGGCCTTCAAATTCCCCGGCGTTAACAAACAGCTCTTCCATTTCGGGGGAAATCGTCAGATCCGGGACTTCCCCGGAGATGGTAAGACGCCCCTGTTCGGCCCGCTTGGTTCCCAGATGAAAGATAAAGTTGACCGCGTCGGAAACCACGGAGCCGGTCTTGCCCGGCGGCCTGTAGGCAATCGAACCGTAGTGAAGGCTAAAAACAAAATTAACGGGGATAGTGAGATTCAGGGTTTCAATGGCGATCTGGGGAGCGGATATCAGCATCCTGACGCAGGAAACAATCGCCGCCTCGACGTATTTTGCCTTGGGAGGAACGAGAAACAGGCAGTCCTTGCCGGTTTCCATCCACAAAAGTCCTTTGGCGCCCTGGAAATGGCCGTGAAGAAACGCCAGAAGCTTTCTGTATAACTGTCCATAGGTGGCCTCGCCGATCCTGGTACTAAGGCCCGTCTTTCCCTGAAGCGAGGCGTAAAGAAGGTAAGCCTGAATGTTCTGGCCGGCGGGAATATCTTTCCAGGCCGGAAAGGTTCCGGCGGGCAGCTTTATCCCCCGTTTTACGGCCTTTTTGTCCGCGGCGGGGCTTTCGGGGCTTTTGCCCCCTTCAGCGCTTTCGCCGGCAGCCTGCCTCCAGGACGCCGCCTTTTTGAGCCGCCCGGCGCCAAGCCCGCCTTTAAGCGCCGCCGGGCCGACATAGTCCGCCGCGCCGTCGAAAAACCACGACGCGGGATCTTTCACGCTTCCCTTTGGATCGACGATACCCCAGGGAACGTTTTTACAGCGTTTTTTCAGCTGTCCGGCGGCCTTTTTTTCGTCCGCCGCGCCAAGCCCGGAAAGGTCCAGATAACAGAGCTCGTCCTGACCGGGGGAATGTTTCGCCAGGGCGTCGGGAGCCAAAAATTCCACGTCTTTTTTTGGGAAAACCGGCCGCAGGGCGGCGCTTTTTTTTGAAAAAACGTATGTTTTCATAAGTTATGCTTTCTCCATATTAACTTTATATCGCCTGAAATATGTGGGACCGGAATTTTCTTCCCGGGCAAAAACGTTGAGTACCGATTGTCCCAGACTCATGAATAAATTCCGGGAAATCGCCAGGCTGTCGGGGTCCGTTTTTGATTCAAGATCCACGGCCCTTTTTATCGTTTCAGCCTTAAGGCAGTCGGTCATGTTGTGGGAATACCGCACCGGGCCGGCGTTTATCCCTATCCGCAGCTTGATGGGAGAAGACAGGGGACTGCCTATCCTGTTGTACAAAAAAAGCTCGTGAAGGATTTCCATGCCGGCGAATATGGCAAGCTTGTCCTTGCTGGCGAACATAAAGGCCGCCAGCGCGCCGTCGCCTTCCCAGGACCAGAGCCTGCCGAGGCGCGACACGACCGCGTTGGTCACAATCGTCCGCATGTCCTTGTAGGCTTTTTCTATGCCGTTTCGCGGATTTTCCTTTACCAGCACGGAATTTCCCGCTATGTCGAGCCGTAAAACCGTCATCTGGCGCTCGTCGCCGCCCCTGAGCCGGCCCCAGTTCAGGCTTATCCGTTTCTGCTGATCTTCCATAAACTGGCCGGTCGTTTTATCGTAGATATAGCCGCGCTCCATAATGCTCCCGATAACGTCGTCCAGGCCGCGGAGATCGTATCTTCGCCCCATAAATCCTTCGCTGTCTATACGGATAAGGCGTTCGACAAAATCCACATACAGGCCGTCACGGATCATGTCCGTAACGATGCGGCTTGCCGCGTCCTGGGTCGGAATGGGAGAGTCCTCCGGATACCCGCTGCGTTTGTAAATATCGTAGTCCGGAGAAACCATTCGGACAAAGCGGATCATATCGTGAACGGGTAAAGAAGAATAAAGACATCTGCGGCAGTACCTGCCTGAAAAGCTTTCGTTATTCATTGTTGGAATTGTAGCAATAAAGCGAAGTTTTGGCTATACGCATCCATGCCTATTACAAACGATAAGGGCATATACCGAACTGCGCGTGGAGTTTCGTGGTTCCGTCCTTTTTTTACCACGAAGTCAAAAAAGTCAAAAAAGTAAAAGAAGCAAGGGGAGCCTGTCCCAAAACTAATTGACTGTGCGCTGCGCGCACGGTTTTTGGATAGGCTCCCTTATTCGACTTTTTGTGTTAAGAATTCCTTCTCATCCGTGCTTCCCTTTCCCGCTTAATCGGCGTATTTTTCCGGATAAATGGAGTTTTCCGCTGGCAAAAAATGATTTTACGCTAGCAAAATACGGTTTTACGCTAGCAAAAAATGATTTTACGCTGGCAAAATATGGTATTTCGCTGGCAAAATACGGTATTTCGCTGGCAAAATACGGTATTTCGCCGGCT
>JAIRSC010000159.1 GCA_031255645.1 Treponema sp.
TCATATAGTACAGGGAAAAACGTCCCGTTTTCTCGCTGAGCGCCAGGCGTATCCTTCCTTCCACAAATTCGGCCGCGCCGGCCGGCAAAACGGCAAGAACAAAAAAGAGAAGGACAAACGGCGCCGCTTTTTTCATTCGGGGTGATAGGTTCATTTTCCCGCCTCCGCCGAATAAAGCCGTTCGTTTATGACGTTCTGCAGGGCAAGAATATCGTTTTTTAGGGAAAGAAGCCGCAGAGCCGTATCCCGGTCCGTATAGGACGGGACAGGTTCCCCGCTCTGTTCCGAAAGGGCGGTGTTGGCTTCCATCAGGCTTGACTCCAGCGTGGAAATCTTTTGTTCGGCGGCGATTATCCGGTTTCTGTATTCTTCGTTGGAAAGTTCAAGATCGGATACCGTCGTATCGCCCTGTAGTTCGGCAATCCGTTTTTGATAGGCCAGAATCGTTAAATCGTAATCTTTTTCCCGCCGCCGGTATTCTTCCTGGGCCCTAAGAGATTCTTCATGTGTCCAGTTGAGTATGGAAAGCAGTTCCGCTTCGATTTTTTTCTGTTTTATCAGCTCCATACGGTACAGGGCGGCCTGGTACTTCGAGCTGTCGGGGTATTTTTCCACTATTCCGGCAAAAACGGTTTCCGCCGTATCAAACTGTCTCAGGGCGTAAAGGCACTCACCGGCCCAGTAAAGAGAAGCCGCCTTGAGGGTTTTGTTGGTTTCCCCCGCCGAATAATCGGAAAGGACGATCAGGGCCTCTTCGTAATCGCCAAGATAGTAAAGGATTCTGCCCCGGTGGTAGGGCAGTTCGGGCTTTCTGCCGGGATAAAGGGATTCCAGCGTATCAAGGGTTTCCAGGGCGTTCCGGTAGTTTCCCAAAGACAGGCGCGAAAGGCCCGTCCAGTAAAGCGCATCGGGATAATCCGCATTTCCCGGATCGACATTCCGCAGTTCCGAAACGGCTTCGGCAAAGCTGCCTTTCCCATAGAGCCGCAGGCCCCGTTGAAGGGCCGTTTCCGCGCTTTGGGAAAAAACGGAAACCGAAACGCCAAAAAAAAGAAGGAAAAGCGCTTTTTGCTTCATACTCATCATTATATACCCCAAAACCCGTAAAAAAACAGGGTATTCGGGGCCTCTTTAGTATTTCGGCAGAAAAATCCCGGGGCTGTACCCTAACTTGACACGGGGAACAGGCGGAGACGGACATTTCGGCCCGGAAAAAAACCGCGAAACGCAAAGATCGCCGTTACCTACTTGTAAAAAACGGGGAATTTGATATAATTGTACAGCTTGGCATGGAACCGGGAAAATCTGTTAGGGGGCTCATTCAGAAAGCCTATGACAGTCTGAAAGCCTCTGATTCAGACGGAGCCAAAACGGCTTTGGAAGAAGCTCTCAAAGTTGATTTTGAGGATCCGGAACTGGAATTCGCGCTGAAATGCCTTTCCTGGTGGCGGGAACGTCTGCAAAATCCAGGGTTTCAGTCCGGCAATGGCGGGCGGGAAAATTCGTATGAAAAAGGGGGCTTTATACTTTCCCAGTGGAAAAGCTTTTACGGTTTTCTGGATCGTATAGGCGGTTATGAGGCTTACGACGCCTGCCTTTACGCGGTACGGCGCTACGTGTTTTCTTCCGCCCTCGGCTTTTTTGAAGACCTTTTGGGCGACGGGGAAAACCGGCACGATCCGGGGCTCTTGCTGATGGTCGGGCGCTGTTACAAGGGCGTTGGAAACTATGAGGAAGCGCTCAGGTATCTTGGACAGGCCGTCCGGTTCAGGCGGGAAGACGGCGAAACCCTTTCTGAAATGGCCGACGTCAACGCCCTTCTGGAAGAAACCAGGGCGGCAAAAGCCCTGTTCCGGGAGGCCTTTTTCGTCGAGCCGCGGAACATCGAGCTCAGGAACATGGAATCCGGGCTGATTCTTCGTTTGGCCGACCGGGTACGGGAACTGGGTTATGAAGGGCCGGAGCTTCTTGAATGGATACCGGTTTACGGCGCGGTTTACGGGGTTTTTTCGGTAAAGCGGGAACTTAAACTCGCCGAACTGGGGAAACTCAAGCAGACGATATTTTCGTTGGAGAACGAGATGCGTATTTCTCCGGAAAAGAATCTTATAATCCCCAGGCTTGTTAACCGGTACCTGTGGTTTATCGATCATCTGGAAAATTCGGGGGGGGACCCGTCCTTGATTGAAGAGATAATGCTGAAAATCAAGCTGGCCTGTCCGGTCGTGTACGAGCAATACCGGAACTAGGAGTTTGCCGCGCTTCGCGCGTAAAGTATAAAAATTCACGCGGAAACAACAGAAAATTACGAAAAACGCCCGACCGCGTTTTTCAACGCTTTTTTAGCCATTGTGAGGAGTTGACGATGTCCGATACAGCGGAATTACAGACAGAGCAGGCCGGTTCGCCGGCCGTCCTGAAAAACGTTCAGGAAATGCTGAACGAAGAAAAGTGGACCAGGGCCGCCCTCAGCAATTATTCCACGGGACAGTTTAAGGAACTTGATCTTATTCTGAAAGAAGCCCGGGACGCGCACGCTTACAACGATCTTAAAACGCTGTGCGACGAACATCTTGTGCATACAAAAAACAGCATTATCGCCCTTTACTTTTCCGGGATGATCGCCCTGTCCAGGCAGCTTATCGACGACGCCGTACTGGTCAACCTTGTGACGATCTTTGTGGACAACCACAAATGGGGCATTGTCCGTTACCTGTGCGAGCGGATACTCGATTACGGCGAATCCCGTTTCGCGCTCCGCACGCTGGCCGAATGCTGCAAAAACGAAAACGAAGAAGACCAGATTATGGGTATCTGGGAACGGCTTGTCAAGGTTGATTTTGAGGAAGCCGACATAACCAAGGCCCTGGCGGAACACTATGAAAAGCTCGCCGACCTTGAGGCCGCGGTCGACTACTACAAAAAGGCCCTTCACCGTTATATCAACAAACAGCTTTTTACCAACGTCCGGGAGATATGGGCGAAGCTGCTTGAATTCTGTCCCGAAGACATAGATTTTTTTCTCCATGTGGAAAAGCGGATCGCCAAAAACATAAGCGAGGAAAAATCCGTGCTGCTTCTGGAAGACGTATACGCTTCCTGCAAAAAACGGGGCGATATAGAAACGGCAATCGGCATTTTAAAGACGATCCTCCAGTACGACGAACGGGATTCCCTGGCCCGAAAGGAAATAGCCGAATGTTTCAGGATAAAATACAAAAATCACAGCCAGCTTGAAGAATACATACGCATTTCGAACCTTACCCAAAACTGGCGCAACGTAAGGGAGGCGATCACCGATTTTGAAAAACACATCGCGTTTGACAGGGGGAGCTTTGTTTTCCACCGCACCTGGGGCGCGGGGCGCATCGCCTCGGTAAAGGGAGACGAAATCGTCATCGACTTCGCCAAAAAACGGGGACACTCGATGTCCCTGAAGATGGCGGTTAACGCCCTTCAGACCCTTTCCAAAAACCATATTTGGGTGCTCAAGGCGACGCAGAAAAAAGAAAAGCTTTACGAGCGGGTCAAAAACGAACACGCCTGGGCGCTGAAAACGGTGATAAAGAGTTTCGGCAATTCCTGCGACATTAAGCGTATAAAGGCGGAACTTGTCCCCTCGGTTCTTTCGCCGGGCGAATGGACCGCCTGGAGCGGCAAAGCCAGGGAAATCCTCAAATCCGATCCGTCTTTTGGAGTCAACCCCGGCAATATAGACCTTTACACGGTACGGGACAGGCCGATCAGCATTGCGGAAAAGCTCTACAACGAATTCCGGGCCGAAAAAGGCTTTTTCGAGCGTATCGTTACAATCCGCGCGTTCGCCTCGCAAAAAGACGCGGAGCTGGACTCTGAATACTTTAACGAAATGATTGAATACTTTTTCGCGTATCTGCGTTCCTACAGCCAGGTAAACGAAAACGTCATAGCGTCCTGGCTTTTGATAAAAGAGCTGTCCGCGTCCCACCCTCATCTGGACAAGGGAATTACCGTCGAGTTCCAGGACCTGTTTGACAAAGTTGACGACGTACCCCCGCTGTTCCTCGGCATCAAGGACGGGAGCCTGAAAGAAGCCTTTCTCAAGCAGCTTCGGGTCTGCGTACCCTCCTGGCCGGATATTTACGCGCGGCTTTTTCCCCATACGCTTCTTCCGGTTATCATTTCAAGCCTCGAAAAAGAAGGTTACGACGACAAGCTTACGCTGATGGTCCAAAGCTGTTTCGAAAACTACCGGGAATACCGCGAAGCCGTACTGTGGTTCTACAAGAACGGCAGGGCTTCTTCGTGGTTTGAAAAAGCCGGAATCGGCATGGAAAAGATACTTATCACGCTTATCTATATCCTCGATCTGAGTTACCGCGATATAGACATGCACCGCAATACGACGGAAAACCGCAAAGTTAACAAACAGGTCTATACCCTGCTGTTCAAAGAAGGCCTTCTCCAGTCTTTTGTCAAGGACGCCGGCGACGATACGATACTTCGTATCTATACGCTGATCGACGACGTCAAGGGCCTGGACCCGGCGGACAAACTTGCCCTGCGCAGCTTTATCCAGGACAGTACCGGCTTCAAGTTTTCGGAAGAGCTTGAGAAAAAGGTTTCCCGCGCCCTTATCGTTACCGCCGCGATGTACGAGGAAAAACAGCGCCAGCTTGCCCGTATTATGGATGTGGAAGTGCCCGCCAATTCCAAGGAAATCGCCTTTGCCCTTTCCCTGGGGGATCTTCGGGAAAACGCCGAATACAAGGCCGCCAAGGAAAAACAGGAAATACTCAACTCTACCGCCGCGAAACTCAAGGAAGAAATCGAACGGGCGCAGATTTTCGATCCCGATACGGCATCGGCCGAGAAGGTTTCTTTCGGAACCAGAATCGTCCTTTCAAACGACGCGACCGGTAAAGAAGAAGAATACACGATTCTGGGTCCCTGGGAATCCGACCCGGAAAACAGGATTATCTCGTACCTTTCGCCCTTCGGAAACGCGATTTTGAACAAAGTTTCCGGGGAAAGCTTTACTTTCTCCCGAAATGACGAAAAATTGTCGTATACGGTCAAGCAAATTACGAAGGCGGCGCTATAATTATTCTATGGAGTGCTTATGATTTATAGAAAAAAACATCCGCTCGCTCTGTGTTTTGTTTTCTTTTTTTCGGGCCTGCTTTCCGCCCAGAACGCGCCGAAGGACCTTGTCGTTTTGGTCGACACTTCAGCCAGTATGAGTTCGTTCTACACGAACCTTACCAACTACCTTACCGGCCCGTTTCTCGAAGAAAACCTTAACCTGGGCGACACGTTTCACCTTATTTCGTTTTCCGGCAAACCCCGTTTTGAAATTGCCCGCCGTGTTATCGACCTGGGCGACGTTCAAACGATAAACGGCCGTATCTTTCTCCTCTACCCCCTTGAACCGGTGTCCGATATTTCCTCCGCGATAAGTTACGGGGAAAGGTATATCACGATTCTTCCCCAGAGCAGGGAAAAGAGGATA
>JAIRSC010000080.1 GCA_031255645.1 Treponema sp.
AGGAACGGGTCGCCGAGCTGTACCGGGCCGGCTTTTCCGAGGATTTTGTCGCCGCCCGGCTGGGAATCAGCGTAACCGAAGCCCGGCTGTACATAGCCATGGCATCCGAAGGAAGACAGTCATCCGAAAGCGGAGGTTAGTGTTCTGCCCAAAACAAATGATAAAATAGTAAAATCCACGTCGCTGATTATCGATGCAGGCATACGGCTACCGCACAGCGCCCCTGTCCAAACAAAGGCGTCCACCGGTCAGGTCGTTACGGGCGCTGTGCTATTGGGTGGGCCTTTCACGGTATAACGGCGATGCGGACTTTGACAATATAGACTTCTTCATTGGAAGGCCGAAATTATCAGAGTGGGCTTTTACCTACAGAAGAGGGTCTTGTTGAATCTGTGTTGGACAGAACACTAGCCAGCCGTAACCCCGAGCCCAATGGACGGCGAAACGTTAACAGACCTGTTGTACGCGGCGCCAGTTATTATATAACTTTTATCCAAGGTGAAAAATCATCTAGTTTTCTCTATAGATTTTACTATAATTTTTTATTAGATTCTGGATATTAATTATTTCATTATCAATGTCTTTATAATTACTTAGGAATTCTTTATTATTACCGTACCAATAATCTACTAAAAAATTGTAAATATACATATAATGTATGATATTAACAAATTCAGTTGCAATATCTATATCTGCTATTAATTTATATTTTTCCAATTCCTTATCCCATAAATAATTTACATTAGAATCTTCACCAATAAAAAGAACGCCGTTTTTTATTATTGGATAATTTCGTGTTAATTTTTTATTGGTAAAACAGTTATCAATATTTTCTAAAAAAGAATTAATACATTCATCAATAAAAACAAGTATTTTAATATATTCATCTTTTATTTCATCTTCATCACAAATGATATTTTTAACGTATTCATCAATAATTCCTCCATCTATAACTTCTGGAAAAAATTTATCTTTCTCTTGAACATAAACCATTTCAGATGTTAAAAAAAGTAAAATCAAAAATAAAGTTTTCTTCATATAACTTAAGATTGTTAAAACGCTCCTTGAAATTCCGCAGCAACACCATTTCCCGCGCGAGGATCCATATTATCAGCAACTCCTTTTTTTAGAATTATATTTTTGGTTCTACTACGACCTGTAAATTTGTGTGTGGATGTATTTAATCCCCCTTCTTCAATTTCGTATACTGTAGATTCCAGTTCTAGGCCTTCACATTCCTGAAAACAAGCAGTTTGTATACCATCTATTTCTACTATAAAGAAATATGATGACAATTTTTCATTATCCATTTATCGTCTCTTAAAATGAATATTATCATATTTTATTAACTTTTGTCAAGGTTATTTTCCCATTGCACAAAATCAATAATGAATATCCGTTCCATTCCAAAACCGCCCAAAAGTCCAAAGGCAATCGTGAGGTTTTGCGGTTATTGGAGTGTCCTGTGTTACTTTTGTTGAGCAATCGAAATTCCACACAGACCATTTTTGCGCCCTAAACTCATCAACAGCGTGATTCAGCTTTTCAAAAGCTGAAGCGCAAGCAAGCCGGAGATTTTCCTCTCACGAGTCTTCCAGCCGTATTTCTTCCCCTCTATACGGCGAATTGTCTTGAAAATTTTATCTATATTTTTCTTTGGTTGTTCTTTTAACATAGTGACATTAACCTCTCTGTCATTTTTACAGGCCGTGTTTCGAATGTATTCCGTTTGCTTTATTCGCAAGTCTGGTTTAATACCCCGTCGCAAACTACGCTTGCGCGCTCTGCTCCGGCTCAAACAACGCAACATTTACAAATATTTGGCATTAAACCAGACGGTATTGTAAACTTCCTGTCGAACGAGCCTCTGATCAAAGTAACGCAGAGCTTAAGATACCGCGGGACTTGCCCCGTGGAGGCTCATTGCCGTCAATATCTTTTTTTTAAGCGAGACAAATTCCCGCGAAACGGAGAAGATCTCGTTCCGGGGGCGCGGCGTTTTTACTTCAAACGATCCGCTGATTCTGCCGGGCTGTTTTCCGCCCTCCGAGGTCAGTATGTATACCCTGTCGGAAAGCATGATCGCTTCTTCTATGTCGTGGGTGATAAACAGGGCCGCGAAGTTCATCTCTCCGGCGATTTCCTGGAACCATTCGTGCATGCTCCGGCGTGTCAGGGCGTCAAGGGCGGAAAACGGCTCGTCCAGTAAAATCACCGGATTGCTGAGCATGCAGGTGCGGAGCAGCGCGGCCCGCTGCCTCATTCCTCCGGAAAGCTGGCGCGGGTATTTGTTTTCATAACCGGAAAGGCCGAAACGGGGAAAGAACGAAGCCCCGTAGGCGCGGGCTTCGTTCTTTGTAACGCGCCGCGCGCCGGATCCGGCAGGGGACTCCCGCCGGATCAGCAGGGGAAGGATTACGTTGTCAAGAACGCTGCGGTATTCGAGAAGCAGGTCTTTTTGCATCATATAACCGACCCGGCCGGAAACTCCGGTAATGTCCCTGCCGCGCAGAAAAATCCGGCCTTCGTCGGGGCTGTCCACTCCGGCGAGGGCGTTAAACAGGGTTGTCTTGCCGGCCCCGGAAGGACCGAGCAGGGAGATAATTCCCCCTTCCGGCAGTTCCAGGCTGATGTTTTCGACAACCGCCGCGCCCTCGTAACGTTTGGTAATTCCCCGGCAGGAAAAAAGAACCGGGGCGGCCGCGCCGTTATTCATCAGGGAAGATACTCGTTGCTAAAACCGCCCTCGCCAATATCCTTTTCAAGAAGGCCGCGCTCGAACATCCAGCGGTAAAACGATCCCCAGCGGCGGGCGTCGATTTCTCCCCAGCGGGGCGCGTCGTCCCGGTAGCGCGGGGCAAGATACCGCTGGCTTCGCAGAACCAGTTCCCTGTCCAGTTCAGGGGCGTTGGCGAGCAGAATCTCCGCCGCTTCATCGGGATTTTCGACGGCGAATTCATAGCCGCGGCTGAGGGCCTTCATGAATTTTTTCGCGCCGGCGGGGTGGGACGCGGCCCAGGCCGTATTGGTTACGATGACCGGGGTGTAAAAGTCCAGCGCGGGATTGACTTTTCCCAGGTCGATGTAGTCTATCGCCTTTCCAAGAACTTCCGCCGCCACCCCGTCCCAGGCGTAGTAAATCCAGATTGAATCCACGTCGGTTTCAAGGGCGGAGAACGCGTCGGCCGCCATATTGGGAACCATCGTGACCCGTGAAAAATCCCCGCCGTCGGCTTCGACGATATCCTTTATAACCGCCGTTACCATCGGCGTTTCCCAGGACGCGAAACGTTTTCCCGCCAAATCGGCGGGCCGGCGGATTCCGGCTTTTTTCAGCGACATAAGCCCGGAGGTATTGTGGCTTATGACCGCGGCGACGGCGGTAACGGGCAGGGCGTCGCCGTCACGGGCAATCGCCGGCCCCAGACTCTCCTGGAAGTCCACGGCAAACTCGGCCCGGCCCGCTCCGAGCAATACCAGGGCGCCGTCTTCCGGCGGCATGAGGATTTCCACGTCAAGGCCTTCTTCGGCAAACCAGAGCTTGTCTTTGGCGACGTAGATTCCCGTGTGGTTCGTGTTGGGCGTCCAGTCCAGCACGATGCGGACGAGCGTGTTTTCGCCCTTCGCCGGGGACGCGGTTTTTTTCTCGCAGCCGGTCAGGACCGCCAGCGTCAGCAAAACGCCGATCAGGGCGGCCGCGGTGGTTTTTTTCATGTTTCTCTCCTTAAACAATGATGAGGCCGTTCCCGACACCGAAGTTTCGGAACAGCCTTGATACGGCGCCGATTAATTCCTGGTTGAATTAACCGGCGCTTTCTTGACTGTCTTTTCTCCAGGGCGCCGCCGCTTTTTCAACAAGCCCGACGAGTTTCATCAGCGCGAGACTGAGCAGGGCGACGAC
>JAIRSC010000141.1 GCA_031255645.1 Treponema sp.
CACCCCCCCCCCCGGGGGGGGCCGCCCCACCCCCGGGCGGCGGTTTGGCCGCCGCTCCCCGGTGTTCCGGCAAGGCGTGGCTTTTACGTAGCCTCAATTTCACGCTGCCGGAACATACCGTACTACCACTGCGGCGGCTGGAATCCCGCGACATTGTCCCTGGTGATAATGTCCTGGGCAAGATAGCCCAGTTCGGGAAGGGACGCGCCGTTGAAGAAATCGGCCATGGCTTTAACCACCGCCGCGCCGTCTCCTTCGGCGGTCTGGTAGGTAATGGCCAAAAGATCGCCGGAAGCTATCAGGTCCATACCCGCCTTGGAGTTGCCCGCCGCCACGATAAGAATATCGGTACGACCCGCCTCTTTAACGGCGTCAACGGCGCCGATGGCCTGGGCTGAATCGTCGGCCAGGAAGATCGCGTTGAGCTGGGGTCCGAAGCGGGTGATCCAGTCGGCTGCTACCTGCTTGGAGGCCGGAGCGTCAAAACCAGGGCTCTGGAAGTCCAGGGTTCTGATATCCGGCGCGTAGTCCTTAAGCTCCGTCCGGGGACCGTACATCCGGGCAAAGTAGGGCGATCCGCCGGGATTATGGGTAATGTAGGCTATGCCGCCCTTCTTGCCCATCGTGTCGGCCAAATAGCGCGCCAGTTTGCGCATCTGTCCCCAATCATCCGGCCCGGTCCAGGTTACCATGTAGCGCATGGCTTCCGCCGTGGTCAGCGTATTGGTTCCAAAAGCGGGTATGCCGGCCTGGTTGATCTGGCGGAACTGCTGCACCGCCGATTCCGCGTTGATCGGGATAACGCCGATGGCGTCGGGTTTGGCGTTGATCGCCTGGGCTATCATCTGGTTCTGTACGTTAACGTCCCAGTTGGGCGACCAAATATCGATCCTCATTCCCAGGGCGTCCGCGGCTTTTTTCGCGCCGTTGGAATAGGCGGTTGTCCAGGGATGATCGCCGTGTACAATAAGGACAACGTACTTCCCCATACTGCCGTCTCCCGGCGACACGGCGGGATTAATTTTGGACCCCGCGTTCCAGCCCGCGTATTCCTGATCGTAATACCGCAGAAGGTCCTCTTCCCCAAGGGCTTCAGGATCCGCCGGTCTTGCCGGAACCTGTTTGGCGCTCAAGGGCGGCATGAGCACCTGGCCGTCGGTACTGCGGACGCCGGATACGTCCAGGGCCAGCGATTTTTCAAGGTTGTCGACTCCCGTTGCCGAAGAACCGGCGTCTTCTTTTTTACAGGCGAAACTCATTACCATGATGAGCGCCATCAAAAATATGGCCGCCGTTTTGCTGAATCTTGACATCTTAATCCTCCTCACTTCATAAATAATATTTTTATGCGAAACGGTAAGACCCCCCGCATACACAACAGAGGCTTTTCAAAATCCGAGGTTTTGAAAAGCCTCAATAATGCCAAAACGCCAAAACAAACTTTCTATCGTCACCTCGTTTACCCGGACTTACGGGCAAGTTCTTCCAAAAGCAGCGCCCTGGCGCCGATCCGCTTCGACCGGTAATAGTTGGCTATCGTTTCATAGAAAACGCAGGCCGCCAAAACAAGGCCGTTGGACAAAATCTGTACCTCGTATTTACCCGACAGGGAGGTCAATACATTGGACATGACCATCAGGGCCAATACCGAAGCGTAGGTATTCCATACGCTGCCCCTGCCGCCGGTAGTAGCCGTACCGCCGATAATCGTAGCCGCCAACGCTACCAGCAGCGGCGAAATGCCTTTCTCGCCCAGATTGGGCAGGGCGGAACTTTGACATATCGCGAAAATGGCGCCCCCTACGGCGCAGCTTAAGCCGGAGAGCATAAATACCGAAACGGTTATCGCGTCGCTTTTAATCCCCGCGAGCCAGGCCGTTTCGTAGTTGCCGCCGATAAGGTAAATATTGCGTCCCCAGCGGGTATTCCGCATAAGAACAGCCACGATAATGACAAAAAACAGTACAACTATAACTTTTGGAGACAGGGGCAGAAAACCCAGCCTCATGTTAAGAATATCCGCGAAGCCATAATCGCCCTTGTCGCCGATTTCCGCGCCCCCGCAGTAAATGTACATGGCCCCCCGAAGGACAAACTGCATCCCCAATGTGGTGATAAACGAATGTATCTTCGCTTTGCAGATCAGGATTCCATTGAGGAAGCCCACGATCAAACCCGCCGCTACGGCGATCGCAATTGAAGGAAACCAGCCCATTTTTGAAAGGGTATGCATTCCCATTACAAGAACCGCCCCCATATTTGCCATGGCGCCTACCGACAGATCCATGTGCCCCGCTATCATGCAGATGGTAAAGCCAAGACCGATCATCGCGTACAGTACGGTACTGTCGAATATTCCCTTTATATTAAAAGCCGTAAAGAAATTCCGCGCGAAAATTCCCAAAAACAGCATGAGCGCGATGAGTACATAGAAACGGTAATCGTTAATGGTCCTGCCTATGCCGCGGCCGGATACGGCAAAACGTTTCCCGGCCGGCGTTTCGTTATTCATATTACACTCTCCCAAGCTTCCGGGAAGAATTGGTATTCAGCCATACGATAAACAGGAATACCAAACCCTGTACAAGCCATTGGTTAAAGGTCGGAATACCGATCAGCGTCATGATATTGTTGAGGATGCCGATGGTTATCACCCCGCCGAACACTCCCACCATGTGCCCTCTTCCGCCCGCCAGGGTCATGCCGCCCAGAAGCACGCTGGTGATCGACCGGAAATCGTAGCCGTCGCCGGTATAATAGGCGCCGGTTTTTGCCATGGAGGCGAGAAAAATACCGGCAATTGAGGCGCAGATCGCGTTGATCACATACACCAGGATGACGCATTTGACCACATTTATGCCGGAAAGCCGGGCGACTTCGTAATTTGATCCCACGACCTTGAGCTGGTTCCCGAATTTGGTCCCGGTAAGTATAAAACTACCCGCCAAAAACAGGAACGCCATAACAATAACCATGATGGGAACGCCGTGGAACGAACTGCGGGAAATGGCATAGAACGTGGCTACGGCCACGGAATCGTCCCCGGCGATAACGTCCGGGTATATCTGACTGCCGCTCCATATCCAGCGGACAATCCCGCTCATGACAAAATTAAAAGCCATGGTCCATATAATCGGATGGGCGCGGAATTTGCCCACCATAAACCCGTTTACCAGGCCGAGAACCGTTCCCGCCAGGATTCCGCAGACGACCGCCGGCCAAAAACCAAAGCCTATGGCCGCCACCGAAATCATCCCGGAAAACGCGATGGTCATCGGCGCGGACATATCGGCAAAGTTGGAGGAATAGGCGACAAAAGCCATGCCTACGGACACCATGCCCAGTATCGAGATGGCCTGTACGGTGGATCTGATGTTGGCTACCGTAAAATATTTACCCGGGGCGACAATGCCGCCAATCAAAAGCAACAGAATAACCACCAGGTATATCCCCACACGGTTTATCAGGACCATCCAGCGCCTGCTTCTGACGCCGCGGGAATCTATCGCTGTTTCCGCGCCGTTCGCCCCGTGAACGTTTTGTAGGTTTTGCATATCCATCATGCGACAAATTCTCCCTCGCCGTTCGCCGCGAGAAGCAGCGACCTTTCGCTCATGTTTTGCCGGTCAATTTCGCCGATTATATGTCCCTGGCGCATAATCATCACCCGGTCGCAAAGCCCCACCATTTCGGGCAGGTCCGAGGTAAAGAGGATCACGGCGCTGCCTTTGGCGGTAAGATCGGAGATCGCCTTGTGGATAATTTCCTTCGCGCCTATATCCACCCCCCTAGTGGGTTCATCAAGAATCATCAGCTTTGGCGCGGCGGCTATCCATTTCGCCATCAGCACCTTCTGCTGATTCCCCCCGCTCAAATTATTAACCACGGCGTCAGGCATTCTTGGATATATGCTCAGCTTCCGAATCAGGTCCACGACAAGGTTCCTGTGCTTCCGTCCCCGGTAGAAGATGCCCCGGGAAAGCCGGGAAATCATCGTTGAAAGACTGTTTTCCGACACGGTCAGGGCGAGGGCAAGCCCGTCTGTCTTGCGGTTTTCGGTAAGATACACGACGCCTTTCTCGATGGCCTCTCCCATGTTTCGTATTCTGGTCTTTTGGCCGTTTATGTAGATCTCGCCCCCGTCCAGGGGATCAACCCCCATAATTGAACGGGCCAGCTCCGTGCGGCCGGCCCCGGCAAGACCGCAGACGCCAAGTATCTCTCCCTCGCAAACCCGTAAATTGATGTCGTGGAAAAACCCGTAACGGCTCGCTCGTTCCACCCGGAATATTTCCCCGCCGATCTTGACTTCCCGTTTTGAATAGAACTCCCCGATGGATCTGCCCACCATAAGCTCGACGATGGTTTCGCTGGAAACCTCGCTGACCTTGCAGGTTTTGACGTGCTTGCCGTCCCGCATCACGGTAATCGTATCGGCAATCTCAAAAATTTCCTGCAAATGGTGGGATATATAGGCAATGGCAATCCCCTGGGACTTGAGCCGCCGGATGATCTCAAAGAGCCGGGTAACTTCGGCGCTGGAAAGGGCCGATGTCGGCTCGTCCATTACAAGAACCGACGGATTCCTTCCCAGCACCTTGGCGATTTCCACAAGCTGGGCTTCGCATTGGCTGATTTCGGATATGGACGCGTAAATGTCGAGATTCTCAAGCCCGACCCGTTCAAGCAGGGCTTTCGCCTCCCGTTCAACCGCCTTCCAGTCCACAAACGGAGTTCCCTTTATTTGGGGAAGCCGTTCGGCAAGGAGGTTTTCCGCCACGGAAATCGGACGCGCGAGGCTGAGTTCCTGGTAGACCATGCCGATGCCGTGTTCCTTCGCCGCTCCGGGGCTATGGAGGGCAACCGGCCGGCCGCCTATCAGTATCTCCCCGGTATAATCGGAAAAGGAACCGGCCAGTATCCTCATCAGCGTGGATTTCCCCGCTCCGTTTTCCCCGACCAGGGCGTGTACCTCTCCCGGCAGCGCGGTAAAACTGACGTCGTCTACCGCCAGGGTGCCGAGAAAAGACTTTGAAACATGCCGCATTTCAAGCGCGTGGTTCAAAACCGTGGAAGCTTCAGCTCCGCCGTTATTTGTATTCATGTACGGCCCTGTACATCGCAAGCATGTTTTCCTCCGAAACGTCGGGCATGATATTATGAACCGTATTGAACACATACCCCCCGTCTTTGAAAAAAATATCGATCATACGCCGGGTATGGTCATAAACCTCGTCCGGCGTTCCCCTGTTTAGCACGGTCTGGGTGTTGCAGCCCCCGCCCCAAAATACGATATCTCCGCCGAATTCCCGTTTAAGCCGTTCCGGCTCCATGTCTTTCGCGGATATCTGCACAGGGTTGATAATGTCGTAACCCGCTTCAATAAAATCGGGAACAATCGGGTAAACGGAACCGCAGGTATGAAGAAATGTCTTCATGGAGCTGTGGGAATGAACATAGGCGCAGAGTTTTTTGTGGCGGGGCATAAAGACGGCCCGGTATTTTTCCCGGGACATGAACATCCCCGTCCCCATGCCGAGATCGTCGCCAAAACGAAGGATATCCACAATATCCCCAAGCGCGTTACAAACCTTTTCCAGCGACGCGAGGTGTATCTCCATAAGCGCGTCCAGCAGCGTTTCAACCGATTCGGGATCGGCGTAAATATCCATCAGAAAGTTATCCATCCGGCGCAGGAAAGTTCCCCATTCAAAGAGGTTGCAGCCGCAGGTAATGATGATTGCCCGATCCGTCGAAGCGCGCAATTCCAGCGCCCGCCGCCGCAATTCTTCCCAAAAATCCGGTTTGCCCGCGTTATCCCAGGGGCTGTGGGCCAGTTTTTGCCAGAGCACCTTGTTCATGGCTTTGGGAAGATCTTTATAGGAGTCCGGGTATCCCTCAAGATACGGAAAACAGGTCTGATCGAAAAAAGTAGCCCCCCGCGGCATTTTTGCCAGCAGTTCCCCTTCCTCGTCGTAATATTCAAATACGCCGTTTTTCCCTTCCCTGATTTTGAACCAGGCCGGATACTGGGCAAGGCTGCCGTCCGCCAGGCTTACGTCGTACCAGTCTTCCGCGCCGGTATTAAAGGTCCGGCCAAGGCACAGCACGTCCACCCGCAGGGCGTCAAGAATATTCAATTCCGGCTGGGTAACCTGCTGTACCACATCGTAAACCTTATTGTTTCTATCATGTATACCCAGGGCGTTCTTTAATTTGTTATAGCCGATAGCGGATATTCCCGAGCTGGGAGTTCCCCCCAGATCGAGCGGCAGTTGGGCCGGCTGCCGGTGATTGATACTCTGTAAAACACAGTCCCGTGAGCTCATCCGCTCTCTCCCCGCGTGAAAATTACCAAAATAACTCAAATTAGTGTAACTTTGCTTATAGGCACTGTCAAACAAATACGTGTTTTATTGACAAAGAAAATCTAAACGTTTAGATTAAAAGGATTATGGCGACCATTAAAGACGTAGCGCGGGAGGCCGGGGTCAGTATCGCCACCGTCTCCTGTACGTTAAACGGCACAAAAAACGTGACGTACCATACCCAGGTCAAGGTACGGGAAGCCATAAACAAACTGGGCTACATTCCCAACGAAAACGCCCGTAAACTCAAGCTCCATACAAGCCGGGAAATCGGGGTACTCCTTACCAGCATTGACGACATCTACCACGGCGAAATCTTCAAGGGTATCAGCTCGGTAATCCAGGAGAACAACTTTTCCCTAAACATCGGCTTTTCCAACAATTATCCCAAAATTGAAACCGAAATATTAAGCGATTTTATTTCACGGGATTTTGCCGGAATAATCCTTATCAGCTGTATGAGCAGCGACACGGCGTATTTTGAACGTTTCCTCTCCCGGAACATTCCGGTGGTTTTTATCGAACGGCGGCCCGAAAATCTCGCGGTTAATTTCGCGGGGATATCCAACGGAAAAACCATAGAGTTTTTGATGGAAAAACTCCGTTTCTCAAACGTTTCGCGGGTATCCCTGTACTGCGGCACTCCCAACATTTCGAGCGAAAATGACTGCGCCGAGGCTTTTACCGGCTATTGCAACAGGCATAAAAGCATGTCGGCTTCGGAGATCAGTTACACCAATATGTCGAAAGAAGACGCCTTCAGGGTCGCTCTGAAAGAATTCGGCAACAAGCCGAAACCCGACGCGATAATCGCCACTTCCGACAATATCGCGCGGGGAATTGTGGAAAGCGCCCACGTCCTGGGCCTGAGTCTGGCCGACTGCGGCCTTATCGCGTTTTCGGAAGAAACCTGGATTGGTACCGGCAGGCATCCGTGGATACTTCAAAGTTCCAGGCCGGCCTTTAATCTGGGCGCCGGGGCCGCTTCCCTGCTGCTGCGCTGCGTCACGGAGCAAAAACCCCGGCTGAACGAAAGCGTCATTCTGGACGACAATATTATCAATACCGGAATAAAGTTTCCGCCGCCCGCGCAAAAGAAGCGCCCGGGCATCCCGGCAAAAAGCAAAAAACAGATTCCCGAACTTCGCATGCTTATGTGGAATTCCAACATGGTATCCGCGCTGCAGACACTGACAAGAAAATTCAGGAACGACTGCGGTATTTCCATCGTTATCGAGACCGAGTCGCAGAACGAATTGCCGGGCCGGATTGTCGAAGAAGCCTCATCGGTACGTCCAAAATTCGACATTTTTATGTTTGACATACCCTGGCTCAACTATCTGGTACAGAACGGCTATCTTGAGGATTTGACCGATTTTGTCGTGAAAGACCGGGATTTTCTCGCGTCGGTTATAAAAGAAAACCTCGACAGCACCGTGTACAGAAACCGTTACTACAGTATTCCGTTTATAGGCGGGGCGCAAATGCTTTTTTACCGCAGCGACATATTCGAGGATCCGCTTATCGCGAAAGATTACTACACGCGGTATCAGACCGGGCTGCGGCCTCCCCGTACCTGGCACGAGTTCAACAGGGTCGCCCGTTTTTTTACCCGCCGCTATAACGGCGTATCTCCTGTCGAATACGGAACGACCTGTCCCGGCATTATCGCGGAAGAACTGTGCCCGGACATTTACTGCCGGGTATGGGGCTTTCAGGGATCCCTGTTCAGCAAAAACAACCTGCCCCAGTTTAATACCGGGAACAACCGCCTGGCCTTCGAGAATTTTTTTCAGCTGCAAAACTATACATCCCGTTCCCTCTTTAGCACCAGCATTCTCGATACGATAAATGATTTTTGCGGCGGGAAAACCGCCATGCTTCTCAGTTTTTCCGAATACGCGAACAGAATAATGGACGCCGTGCATGAAAATACTTTTAAGTTCGGATTCGCCTTTGTGCCCCACAGGACTCCTATTTCGATAGGCTGGAATCTGGGAATCAATCAGCTTTCCGTAAAGAAAGAAGCGGCGCTGCAGTTTTTTAAATGGCTTTACCGCAAAGACGTGAATTATTATCTTACGATACTTGACGGACAGTCAACTTCGATTTATCCCTATGAAAACAACGAGCTGCTAAAACTGTACCCCTGGATGCAGGTTATCATGGACAACTTTAAATATACCCGTAAACGAATTACCAGCAACCGGAAAAATTCGCTGGTTATTCCCTGGAACAGGATCGAGGATATTATCCACAGGTATACCCGTCTTATGATGGACGGCATGCCGATTGAGACGGGACTTGAAACAATGAACGGGGAAATTACCGATCTAATGGCCGTATACGGGCATTTCCGGGGCAATAATTAATGTACGGCGCTTCCCCAAATTCGAAAAAACCTGTCCGGGAAAGCGCGGCGCCGAAAAGCGAAGCCGTTTCAAAAACCGGGTTTCCGGGGTTTTTGAAACGGCTTGCGGGCTAATTGTAAAACGCCCGGCACACTTCCGCGGCGGAGGCCGCGTCTGAGGTATAGGCGTCGGCGCCAATCTCGTCGGCAAAGCTCTGGGTAACCGGCGCGCCGCCGACCATTACCTTTACCTTGTCCCTGACGCCGGCGCTTTTCAGCGCGTCGATAACGTCTTTCTGGGCCATCATCGTCGTGGTAAGCAGGGCGGAAAGGCAAAGCACTTTGGCGTCGGAGGCTTTTACCTCGTCAACGACCTTTTGGATATCGCAGTCAACGCCAAGATCGTTTACCTCTATGCCCTTGCCTTCCAGCATCATCTTGACCAGGTTCTTTCCGATATCGTGCAAATCGCCCTTGACGGTACAGATAATCGCCTTGCCGACAGGGGTAACGCCGGCTTCGCTCAGGGCCGGCTTGAGTACTTCCGAAGCCTTGTTCATGGCCCGGGCGGCGATAAGCACTTCGGGAACAAACACTTCGCCGCGCTTGAACTTGCCGCCGATAATGCTCATTCCGGCTATAAGGCCCTGTTCCAGAATATCCGCCGCGTGAACGCCCTCGTCCAGCGCCTTCTGGACGGAAACAACGATGTCCTTCGCCTTGCCTTTCTGCAAAAGCTCGGAAATTTCATTTAACTGTTCCGTATGATCCGCCATCGTTCAGCTCCTTTCTTCTCTTGTAGATGAGTCATGTTCAAAATCCGGCGTTTTGGAAAAGCCCGGATGATGATTATAGTCCGACATTTTACTATACCATCCGCCGGGGGGCAATAACATTGGTTATTTTGCTTATAACCGGTATTTTTTTGCCGTGTTTTCAGCCGAACAGAATCATCGAAAAATAGGTAACGGTGTTTGGCCCGTTGTTGTATTTTATCCCCGCGGAACGGCTTAAATCGGTTACGTTGATCCCGGCGGCCTCTACGGAAGAGATCTTTTTATCGGGAAAACGGCAGGGATCGGGAAACGCGCAGGATTCGGCGCCGGCGTAGAGCTTGCAGCAGGGACAGGTTCCCGCCCCGTACACGGGAAATTTTTCGCCGATCTTTTCCCGGACTTCGACGGTAAGGGCGGTATGAATTTCCCTGGCCCTGGTCATTCCCTCATAGTCAAACGAATCCTCAAGATCGTATTTTGTCGTAAAAATAAACGCGTTTTTATGCGTAAGGATTTTTGCCCGCTGTTCCTCAAGGCTGCCCACGGCCGGAGGACAGGTCCATGATCCGTTGTAGTGGCCGCAGACGTTTGTGGCGCAGGTTTCGAACAATTCGGGAGAAAAAACCAGTTCCGTTACGGGGATACAGCCCCACTCGCAGGCCTTTCCCCTGACGGCGGCCTCCAGCAGTTCTTTCATGCGCTTTGCACTCCTATCGGATAGCGGCCGTATTTTTCGCCGCAGCGGTAAAGCGTTACGACGTTTTTCGGGGGACAATCCCCCTGCAGATGATTCGCGGGGGCAAAGACATATCCGCCGCCTTTTGCCATCGCCCCGATTGCGCGGACAGCCTCCCGTTCCACGTCTTCCGTCGTACCCTGCATGGCCTGCTGTATGTCCACGCCGCTGTGCAGAACTATATCGTTCCCGAATTCCCGCTTAAGCCTGGCGGAATCCATATCGCGGGCCAGGGGCTGGAGCGAATTCAATATGTCAAGCCCACATTCGATAAGGTCGGGTATGAAACAGCTCATCGCCCCGCAGGAATGAAGCATAACTTTCATGCCGGGGTATTCCTTCTTGACCGCCCCGAACAGGCCCGCCATCGGTTTTTTGAAATATTTGCGGAACATTTCCAGCGACACGAACGGCGCGTTCTGGGTACCGAAATCGCTGGCGAACTCCACCCACTCTATATACGGGGCTATCGGACGCAGGTAGTTGATATAGATTCGTATCATCAATTCGCCAAGCTTGTCTATGAGTTTTTCCGAGAACAGCTCTTCCTCGTACAAATTTACAAAAAATTGCTCGACACCGCAGAGATACTGGCCGAAGTCGAACATCAGGCCGCTGGTCGCGGTCGTCGCCGTTACGGCACAGGACGTGTTCTCGTGGTAATCGCGGGCAAGTTCGCCAATTCCTTCTACCCGGCCGGGATCGTCGGGATCGGGCCAGGGATACGAATCGAGTTTGGCGGGATCCGGATCGGCAAGGGGATGAACGGAAATCGCGTTGTACTTGTCATTCTGAAAGTGGCCTATGCCCCACTCGTCGATTACATTACCGCCGGCGTCGGTATAACTTTTGAAATTTTTCGGCTTCCCTATGTTGACGTGACGAAAATCAACGTTAAGCGCGTCGCTGATTCTGTAATCTTCGTACTCGGTAAGAGTGCCGGGTCTTATCAGGCGGCCCGTTCCCTCCAGCCCAAGTTCCTTCAACACGCCAAAATAACATTTGTTGTGAAGCCGCGAAGCGCAGCCCCATAGATCCATGGGAACCCTGTCCGCTTCCCTGTGTTCCAGGATTGTCCTGACTCTTTCCCTTCCGGTCATACATTTCCTCCGAAAATTTCCATCGCGTCCCCGTCGGCCGGTTTCAGCCGGATTTCGCGATTGCCGAAACCAGTTCGCGGGCGGCAAAAGAGGCGTCCTCCCCGGTGTTGTCCCGACCAAACGAAAACCGCATTGTGCCGCGTTTGTATTCGGCGGGGACGCCGATGGCCTCGACTACGTGCGAGGGCTCCACCGACGACGAATTACACGCCGCCCCCATCGATCCGAGCAGCCCCGCCATACTCAGGCGCAGAAGACAGGCTTCCGCCTCGACTCCGGCGGCGCTGACGCTGATAATATGAGGCGCGCCGCCGGGCGGCGAATTGACAATCAGGCCGGGGACTCCCGCGATTCCGTCCAGAAAAATTTGCCGTAAACGCTCAAGGCGCGGCAGCTCTTCTTCCAGACATTCGCCCAAAATCTCCGCCGCCCGGCCGAAGCCGATTATGCCGGCGACGTTTTCCGTACCGGCCCTCGCGCCGCCTTCCTGTTCGCCGCCCCGTATCAGCGGAAAAACCGGCGCGCCGGGAGCGGCGTACAGCGCCCCGACGCCTTTCGGCCCGTAAATTTTGTGGGCGGATACGCTGATATAATCCGCCCCCATGTCTCCCGCGCCGATACGCAGAACGCCCAGGGCCTGTACGGCGTCGGTATGGAACATCGCGCCGCCGTCGTGGGCGATCCGGCACAGGGCCGCCGTGTCGTTAACCGCACCCGTCTCGTTGTTGACGGACATCACGGAAACAAGGGCCGCGCCGGAATCCATACGGCTTTTCAGCGTATCCGGCGAAACAACGCCGTAACGGTCAACCGGCAGGCGCTCGACGCCAAAGCCTTCGGCCCCGAACGAAGCGGCGCAGTTCAGAACGGCGTGGTGTTCGACGGCCGAAATCAGGATGCGCCTTCGATCCCCCCGGAGTCCGGACACGGCGGAACGCAGGGCAAGGTTGACGCTTTCCGTACCGCTGCCGGTAAAGATAATCCGGCCCGGGCCGCCGATTGTCTCCAAAATCCTCCGGCGGGCGTTCTCTATTTCCGCCCGAACCGCCCTCGCCTCGGGGTACAGGGAAGAAGGGTTATAGTAACTCCCGCCAAGGAAAGGAAGCATCGCTTCCAGAACCCGCGGATCGAGGGGCGTTGTCGCCGCGTGGTCGGCGTAGATTCTCTTCACGCTATTTCCGGACCGGCATGATCTCCATAAGATAGCCGTCGGGATCCCTGATAAAGTATACCCCGAAGTCGGGCAGGTCATGATCAAAACAGCCCATTCCGACATGTTTTGCCCTGGCGGCCTCTATATCGTCGGTCCGGAAGGCAAAATAGACGGAATTTTCCCCGTGGTCGTAAGGCGCTGTCCGGCCGTTCATGTGAACCAGTTCTGTCTGATGGGAAGATTCTTCATTGCCGATAAACGCGATTTCCCTGTCCGCCGCGTCTTTGCGGCGCAGCACCTTGAGATTCAGGGCTTTTTCATAAAAGTCCAGAGACTTCGCCATATCGCTGACATAAAGACAACTGAATTCCTGTCTGAAAAACACGGTTTCCTCCTTGGGTAGATTATCCCATGAAGCAGTCCCCAAACTTCAGTTTTTGGAACTGCTGCCATGATTATACAAATTAACGGCTCAGGATATCCACTATCTGGTCAACCAGTTCTTTTTCACCCTGATGCGCGACAAACGGCCTTCCGCTTATAACGGGGCATTTTTCGTTTTTGAAAAACTCGAACATCTCGACTATTAAATCGTATCCGTCTCCCGGAGATTGGGATTCCCAAAGATTCAGAACGCTGACATGTACCCGTATCTTGTGTTCCCAGCAGGCGTCCTCGATTATTCGGGCGGCGGTTACCATGGTGATGCCGCAGGAACCGCCCGCCACAAGCACCCGCTTGGTTGTCACGAAACCGCCTCCAGCCGGTTCCCCATTATCTCCGCGAATTCACTCCCGCTTTTGGCGGCGCGTAACCTCGAGAGCAGGTCCCCGTCGGGAAATATACTCATCACCTTTTCCAGATCCCTGGCCAGTTCGTTTTTGTCCTTGCTCGACAGGGCGATGAGAAATACCATCCCGACGGCCAATTCTTCGTCCGGGTTAAACATATTCCCGAACATTACCGGACGGGCCAGCGTAGCGACGGCGACGGAGGGATCCAGGACACAATCGTCCGCGAAACCGTGGGGAATCGCCACCGACAAACCCGCGGCGGGAATCCCGGTCGGATACTGTTTTTCCCGGCTTATAACGACGTCGGCGTATTCGCTTTTCACGCAGCCGTTTTTCACGAGGAGGTCCGTCAAAAGACGGATTACCTCCCCGCC
>JAIRSC010000238.1 GCA_031255645.1 Treponema sp.
GCCGCCCCGGCGGCCCGCCCTGCCCGACTGCTGCCAAAAACTGTTAAACGATCCGGGGAAACCGGCCACCACCGACGCGTCGAGGCCGCCGATGTCGATCCCCAGTTCCAGGGCATTGGTGCTCACCACACCCCGGATTTCGCCGGAACGGAGACCGCGCTCAATCTCGCGCCGCTCGTTGGGCAGCAGGCCGCCCCGGTAAGGCTCTACCCGGACGCGGCCGGTAAAAATGTTCGCGAGGTCTTCGTTAACGTAGGCCGCGGCGACTTCGGTTTTAATCCGCGAATGGGCGAACAGTATCGTCTTGATCCCGGCCCTGAGAAGGGCGACCATCCAGCGGCGGCTTTCCGAAACCGCGGAGCGCCGTATCCCCTGCACGGCGTCGACAAGGGGAGGATTGTACAGAATCACCCGCTTTTCTCCCCGGGGCGCTCCGTTTTTATCGACAAGCTCGACATCGTCCCGGCCGATAAGCCGGGCGGCCAGTTCGCGGGGATTGGCAATCGTCGCGGAACACAGGATAAAGCGGGGCTTTGATCCGTAGAACGCCGTGATTCGAAGGAGGCGGCGGATCACTTCCGCCACGTGGCTTCCCAGTACGCCCCTGTAGGCGTGGGCTTCGTCGATAACGATAAACCTGAGCCGGGAAAAAAACTTTATCCATTTGGGATGATTCGGAAGGACGCCGGCGTGGAGCATGTCAGGATTGGTGATGACGATACGCCCCGTATCACGGGCCGCGGCGCGAAGGCTGTCCGGGGTATCCCCGTCGTAGGTCGCGATCTTTAGCGGCAGGGCTTCCGGCAGCGCGGAAAGGGAAGGCCCGCCGCCGTCTGCCGCGCCGGCCGCGGCCCTCGGCGAAACAAGCTCGTTCAGTTCGGCCTGCTGATCCTGGGAAAGGGCCTTTGTGGGAAAAACGTACAGCGCCCTGGCTTCGTCTTCTTCCAGCAGGGTCTGGAGCACGGGAAGGTTGTAACAGAGGGTTTTCCCCGAGGCCGTCGGCGTTACCACGACGACATTCGTCCCGGCGCGGGCTTTTTCAAACACCTCCGCCTGGTGGGTGTATATCCGCTGTATGCCCCGTTCCCGCAGGGCGGCGGCAAGGCGGCTGTCCAGCCCTTTCGGAAACGGAACGTATTCGCCGCCGGAGGCGGGAATAAGCCTGTTTACCACGATATTGGGAGCGAATTCGGGGCTTTCAAGGAGTTTGTCCAGAGCCCGGACGGGGCTTTCCATTTTCAGATTGTAGCGCCCAAAGAAAAAAATGTCGATATTCTCTCGACAATACGAAATTTTCATCATATACTAATGTTAGGTTAGCATTGTTTGAGTAGTATCGACAGACCGATCACAGCCGCTGCCGGTCGTTGTCCGGCGAACACGCTTCGGGCGCGCTAAACGAGGTAAAATTATATGTCGGAAGTATTATCCATTGTTCTTGGAGGCGGAAAGGGAACCCGTTTGTTCCCGTTAACCCAGGCCAGGGCAAAGCCCGCCGTTCCGTTTGGCGGCAAGTACCGGCTGGTAGACATTCCCATATCGAATTGTATAAACGCCAACCTCAGGCAAATCTACGTTCTTACCCAGTTTAACTCCGCTTCGCTTAACCTTCATTTGGCCCAGACCTACACCTTCGATACGTTTTCCAACGGGTTTGTCGAAATTTTGGCCGCGGAACAGACCTTCGAGCATACAAGCTGGTTCGAGGGAACGGCGGACGCCATCAGGAAAAATTTTATCCATTTTCGTACCCAAAACCCCGATTACTACCTTCTCCTTTCGGGGGATCAGCTTTACAGGATGGACCTGGGGGATCTTCTGAGCAAGCACAAGGATTCCGGGGCGGGCATAACCATAGCCTGTACGGCCGTATCAAGGGAAGAAGCGAGCCAGCTCGGAATACTCAAGGTTAACAAATCCGGCGGCATAACCGAATTCCTTGAAAAACCCGGCCCGGAAAAAGACATTCAGGATTTCAGGGCGCCGCCGGAGTTCAAGAAAGGCAGGAACGGAAAGGACGAGTACCTTGCCTCAATGGGCATTTATGTTTTTAACGCCGCGGCGATGGAAGAATGTCTTGCCAACGATCTGACGGATTTCGGCAAAGAAATCATCCCCAAATCCATAAACCAGCTTAAGGTAAACGCCTATATTTTTAACGGCTATTGGGAAGACATCGGAACCATTAAAAATTTTTACGAAGCGAATCTGGAACTAACCTCGCTAAAACCCCGCTTCGATTTTTACAACGAAAGCAGGCCCATCTATACCCACATGCGGAGCCTTCCGCCCTCAAAAATGAATTTCAGCAATATGAACCAGTCCATCGCTTCGGAAGGCTGTATCATTACCAACGCGTCGATCACCAATTCGATTGTCGGGATTCGCACGATCATCGAGTCCGGCGCGAGCCTTAACGGGGTAATCTGCATGGGAGCGGACTACTACGAAAACGAACAGCAGAAGCGGACAAACGCCGAAAACAGGATACCCAACGTCGGCATCGGAAAAGGCTCGATCATCAAGGACGCGATTATCGACAAAAACGTCTGCATCGGCGAAGGCTGCCGTATCGGTATCGACAACCTTAGCCGCAGCGACGGTAACTTCGGTCATTACTATATTGTGGACGGTATTGTCGTTATACCGAAAAACACGGTGCTGTATCCGGGTACGGTAATTTAACGATCTTCTCAAAAGCGGAAAATTTGGAACGCCCTCTTTGTCCGTACAAGACGGAACGGTAAAGTCTATCCAATGATTTTTTTGTAGAGTTCGTAATTTTCCCTGTCGAAACAGACAAAAACAAGCCGCCTTATTCCGGGGCAGGACGGCAGCGTTTCCCGTACCGCTTTGACGGCGATGGCGGCGGCCAGGTCTTTCGGGTAGCCGTAGACTCCGGTGCTGATGTTGGGAAAGGCTATGGATGCAAAGCCCGACTGCCGGGCGAGGAACAGGCTGTTTCGGTAACAGGAGGCAAGGAGATCGCTTTCTCCCCTGCCGCCGCCATGCCAGACGGGTCCCGCGGTGTGGATAATGCCTTTACAGCGGATGTTGAACGCGCCTGTCAGCACGGCTTCCCCCGTGGGACAGGGCTCGGACGGCGGGGTTCCCGCGCCCTTCCGTTTTTCGGCGGCGATTTTCACGCAGGCTTCGTGAAGGCCCGGCCCCGCGGCCCGGTGTATCGCCCCGTCAACGCCGCCGCCGCCGGCAAGGGCGGAGTTTGCCGCGTTTACGATAACATCGACATTAACGGCGGTTATATCGCCCTGTATCACCTCAATAACGGTCACAGGCCCTCCTCTCATGACATTTTTTCCGGTTTTCATTATACTGCCGTTATGCCTCGAATTACAATGAAAACTCCCCTGGTTGAAATGGACGGGGACGAAATGACCAGGGCGCTTTGGGCGCTGGTAAAGGAAAAGTTGATCCTTCCCTATGTGGATCTAAAGACCGAATACTACGATCTGGGGATCATGAACCGGGACGCCACGAACGACAGCGTAAGCGCCGAATCGGCGCGGGCGATACTGCGCCTGGGCGTGGGCGTCAAATGCGCGACGATTACAAGCAACGCCGCCCGCGGGGAGGAGTACGGCCTCAAGGCCCTGTACCCAAGCCCCAACGCCACGATCAGGGCGATTCTCGACGGTACGGTGTTCCGCAAGCCAATCGCCGTTTCCCGGATCAGGGCATCGGTTTCCACGTGGAAAAAGCCCATCGTCATAGGCCGCCACGCCTACGGCGACGTATACCGGGCCGCGGAAATGGAAATAGAAGGCCCCGGCCGGGTAGAGCTTGTCTACACCGCGGCCGGCGGCGCGGAAAGCCGGATTACTGTGGCGGACTTTGAAGGCCCCGGCGTCGTTCAGGGCATGCACAATTTCGACGCCTCGATACGGAGTTTCGCCCGTTCCTGTTTTCTCTACGCGCTTGAGGAAAAACTCCCCGTCTGGTTCGCGGCAAAAGACACTATCTCGAAAACCTACGACGGAAGGTTCAAGCGGATATTTGCCGAAGTCTACGAGGACGAATTCAGGGAAAAATGCCGCGAGGCGGGGATAAGCTATTTTTATACGCTGATAGACGACGCCGTAGCCAGGGTC
>JAIRSC010000057.1 GCA_031255645.1 Treponema sp.
TTTACCTTCGTTTTGCCCCCCAAACAGGCCGTTTCACCCTCAAAACAGGCCGTTCGGGCTCCCGAATGGGTTAGGCGGGCGCCCGAATGGGTTAGGCGGACGCCCGAATGGGTCAGGCGGACGCCCGAATAAAGGGGCAGGGGAAGGGTATGAGGTATCCGCCTCGCCGCCCTTTCCAGCATATACCCACTATCGCCCGTAAAAACCCTGGAGCGTAGCCGTAGCTTTATGACCGCGTACACCTTTACGGGGAGAAAGCCTGATTATTCTGTTGCCGGCGTCGCCGGGATTCTGGCAGGCATACCAACGAAAAAAGTAGCGCGGGGTGGCCGCAAAAACCACCCCGAACGTGTTCCGGGGCGGGTTTTTGCGGACAGGCCCCCAAACTTTTTCGTATGCCTGCCTCGATAATAAGCGACGCGGCAACAATGCAAATATGGGCTTTACCACTGTAGGCAGTACGCAGTCATAAAAGAGCCGCCGCGCTCCATGGGCATTTACGGAGACCCTGATAAAAACTATACTTCCAGCGTGAAGCGGCAAACCGTCATACAGGTCGAAAACCTCTCCTACGCCTATCCCGGCAGGCCTTCCGCGCCGGTTCTTCGCGCTATATGTTTCAGCGTTGCCGCCGGAGAGCGGGTCGCGATTCTTGGGGCAAACGGCTCCGGGAAAAGCACCCTGCTTTCCTGCCTTAACGGGCTCGCCGTCCCGGAAAACGAAGGCAATCCGGTAACGATCTATGCCGAAGACGGCCGCGCGCTGAGCCCCGCGAGAAAGGAGGATATCGGCGAAATACGGCGGCGTATCGGAACGGTAACGCAGAACCCCGACGATCAAATCGTAAGTTCCGTCGTGGAAGAAGACGTCGCTTTCGGCCCCGAAAACCTGGGGCTTTCGAAGAGCCGGACGGCGGATCGGGTGGAAGCTTCCCTAAAAAGCTGCGGCATTGAGGCGCTGCGAACCCGTTCCGTCCGGTTTTTGTCGGGCGGCGAAAAGCAGCGTCTTGCCCTTGCCGGGGTTCTTGCCCTTGAAACCGGCGTGATAGCCCTGGACGAGGCCGTTTCAATGATCGACCCCGCGGGAAGGGAGGCTTTTCTTGCTTTGCTGGACACGCTGAACGCGGAGGGGAAGACGCTGCTTCAGGTAACACATTCCCTTGAAGAGGCGTTTCGCTGCGAACGCTGCCTTGTCCTTTACCGGGGCGGGCTTGTTTTTGACGGAAAGCCCGGCGATCTGCTCGCGAGGCCCGAGCTTGAATCGTGGGGCTTTGTCCTTTCGGAACCGCTCGCGGCGATCCGGCTTTTGTCCGAAAAGTTTCCGGGTTTTTCCGTCTCGACGCTGAATCCGGATGAAGCGGCGGAACAAATCGCTGTGTATATGAAGGGCGGAACACTTCCGCGTTCCCCCTCCGGCCGCGCGCCCCCCGGTTCCGCGCCGGCCGCTCATCCGCCGCCGGATTCCTCAGGCCCGGAAGCCGCGCCCGGCGGGCCGGCGGCGATACGCTGCGTTCACGCTTTCCACGAATACCGGGAAGACGGCCCGGATTCCGCGAAAGGTTCCGGTTCAAGCCCGCGCTCCGGGGAAACCCGGGCCTTCCGGGGAATGAGGGACGTGCATTTTACGCTTCCCGCCGGAAAAAGCCTCGCGGTAATCGGGACAAGCGGTTCGGGAAAATCGACCCTTCTCAAGCACCTCAACGCCCTCCTGCTTCCCCGCCGGGGCCGGGTTTTCGTTATGGAAAAAGATACGCTGGACAAAAAAAACAAACTCGCGGAACTGCGGATGCGGGCGGCGCTTTCCATACAGAGTCCCGAAAGCGCCCTGTTCGAGGAATACGTCGCCGACGACGTGGCCTTCGGCCCCGCCAATACCGGCCTTTCGGGAACGGCCCTTAAAGGCCGGGTCGTGGAAGCCATGGAAGCGGCGGGGCTTCCGTTCGGGGATTTTGCCGACCGGAAAACCTTTTCCCTTTCCGGCGGGGAAAAGCGGCGGGCGGCGATAGCCGGGGTCGTCGCGATGGACAGTCCCGTGCTGCTGTTCGACGAGCCGCTGGCGGGGCTTGACGGCGTCCGGCGCAGGCGCGTCCTGTCGATGATCGACGGCCTCAAGAGCCGTGGAAAGACGGTTGTCGTTACCACCCACTCAATGGAATGCGCCGCGTCCTTCGACATCGTCGCCGTTATGGCGGATGGAACCGTCGCGGCCTTCGGGCCGCCCCGCGAAATATTCGGCCCCCGCTGGAACTCCGCCTGGGGGCTGAGCCTTCCCTGGCCCGCCGCCGTCGCCCGGCGTCTCGCGTCCGCCGGCCTTGTCCCGCGGGATCCCGCGCCCCTTGACGCCGCGGAACTCGCGGATATGGCGGCGGGCGGGATGGAACCGGGCGGCGCGGCGCGGGACGCGGCGGATAGTTCGCCGGACTTTCGGCGGGAATCGCCGGCTTGCGATTCGGACGGCGGCCCGGACAGGCGGGAAGGCGGACAGGCGGAAGAGCCGGAAAAAGCCCGGAAGCGTACGCGGCGAAAAACGGGAACGGAATTCTTTCGTACCGCCGGCCTGGGGCATTTTCTCGACCGGCCCTCGCCGCTGCGCTTCCTTTCCGGCAGGATCAAGCTGCCGCTGTTCATCGCCGCCGCGGCCGCGGCCATTGTTCCGCCGTCGCCTTTTTTTCCCTCGGCGGTACTGGTTCTCGGCCTTGCCGCGGGCGCGGCGGCGGGCAGGGTGGGGCCGGGCCGTCTGCTCCGAGGCTTCGTCTCCCTGCTGCCCTGGCTTGTCGTTATGGCGCTAATCCAGCAGTTGTACATAAACACGGGTTCCGGCGGAGTTCCGGCTTCCGCCGCCGCGCCGGACAGTATCGTCAGGTTTTGGAAATTTTCCGTCGGTTCCGCGTCGCTTCTCCGTTCGGCTTCCCTGTTTGTCCGCGTCGCTTCCCTTACGGTACTGGTTTCGCTTTATTCGGCGGTAACTCCGCTCAGGGAAACCCTTGACGCTTTTAACGCGGGTCTTTCCGTCCTTGGCCCCCTCGGGTTCCCCTCACGTGACGTTTCCCTTGGCGCCGGAATCGCCCTGCGTTTTGTTCCCGTCCTCAGCGAAGAGGCGGAGCGGATTGTTGTTGCCCAGCTTTCCCGGGGCGGAAAAAAGGGCCGCCCCGGGATGGTATTTTCAATGATCGCGCCGCTCTTTCTCCGTTCCCTCGAACGTTCCGAAAAGCTTGCCCAGGCAATCGCTTTGCGGCTGTACGGATATACAAAACACAGGTAACTCCGCCGGCAAACTTCGAGCAATTGCCGGACAAACGCGGGGCTTTTCAAACGCGGGACTTTTTTGCTATTGTCTTTCCATGAAGGAAAACAGGATTCGCAAAATCGTAACGGGAGGGGTTCTTTCGGCCCTGTTGATTGTTCTTGGCGCTACGGGGCTGGGTTTTATCATGCTGCCGATGGGCGCCATTACCGTACTGCAGGTTCCGGTTATTATCGCCGCGATACTCGAAGGTCCCGTCGTCGGTATTTTTACCGGCCTCCTTTTCGGCGTGTTCAGCATTGTTCAGGCGGCAATCATCGGCGTAACCCCGGCGGATTTGGCGTTTCTCCATTATCCGTTGATTGCGATAGTTCCCAGAATCCTTATCGGACCCGCCGCCTGGCTTGTCTACTCTCTGCTAAGCGGCCGCCTGTTCCGCGCCGGCGAACCGGGCTTCGCGCGGGAAACCGCGGCGACGGCCGCCGGGGCAATCGTCGGTTCCCTTGTCAACACGATTTTGGTACTCAGCGCGTTCGCCCTTTTTCTCCCCGGCCTGGTAAGCCGGCAGCTGATCGTCGGCCTCGCCTCCCTTAACGGAACCGTGGAGGCGGGTTTTTCGGCGGCGATAGCCCTGGCGGTAATCCTTCCCTGGAAAGGCATAAGCCGCGGAAAAACCTCCCGGCTTAACGCCGAATGAAGCTCCGCGGGACGACTTCGGTTTCCCGCGGAGGGATAAATCATCCTATGGCCATAGAGCCGGTTTCGCCGGTTCTGATCCGTATACATTCCTCGACGGGAAGCACAAAAATTTTCCCGTCGCCAATGTCCGGGGTCCGCGCCCCCTTGATGATCGCGTCAACGGTTGGTTTTACAAAATTATCGTTTACGGCAATCTCGATACGGACCTTTTTTAGAAGATTCACTTCTATTTCAACGCCCCGAAACTGTTCGGTATAGCCCTTCTGTTGACCGCAGCCCATGGCGTTGGTAATCGAGATTTTGTAAACCTTCGCGTCGTAGAGGGCCTGTTTTACCTCGTTCAGCGCGTGGGGCTGTATATAGGCAATTACCAGTTTCATGTTCACTCCTCCTACATATTGCTGAAGATCTGGAAACCGGCGTAGGCTTCGCTCTTGTGCTCGGACAAGTCGAGGCCGACCAGTTCTTCCCTGGGAGATACCCGCAGGCCGAAAATCATCCTGATTGCGAGAAACAGTATCAGGCTGACAAGAACCGCCCAGCCGCCTACGGAAACAACGCCGGCAAGCTGTACGCCGAGCTGGGCGAGGCCGCCGCCGTGCAGCAGGCCCACGGCGACGCCGTCCACGTTGCCCCAAACGCCGACCGCTATGGTCCCGAAAATACCGCAGACGCAGTGTACCGAAACCGCGCCGACCGGATCGTCAACCTTGATCGCCTTGTCGATAAACTCGACGGCAAGCACCACAAGAACGCCGGCGATAAGGCCGATGGCGATAGACGCGCCCGGACTGACCACCGCGCAGGGGGCGGTAATGGCTACAAGCCCCGCGAGAAGGCCGTTGAGAGTCATCGAAACGTCGGGCTTTTTGAACCATATCCAGCTGAATAACAGCGCGGCTACGGCGCCGGCGGAAGCGGCGAGACAGGTGGTTACGGCGACCCGTCCGACGGCAAGACCGCTCCAGACGCCGCCTTCGGCTATGGTCGCGGCCCCGGTAGAAGCGCCGTTAAAGCCGAACCAGCCGAAAAAGAGCAGCAGTACCCCAAGGGCGGCGTAGGGGATGTTGTGGCCGGGGAAGGCCTTAACGCTTATCTTGCCGTCCGCGCCTTTAATGTATTTGCCCATCCGGGGGCCAAGAACCGCGGCGCCCGTAAAAGCCGCCCAGCCGCCTACGGAATGTACGACCGTGGAACCGGCAAAGTCGTGGAAACCGAGTTTGGCAAGCCAGCCGTCGCCCCATATCCAATGGCCTGAAACCGGATATATAAGCGCCGAAATAACGCAGCTGTAGATCAGATACGATTTGAACTGGGTTCGCTCCGCCATGGCGCCCGAAACAATCGTGGCCGAAGTGGCGGCAAAGACCGCCTGGAAAAACCAGGTTCTGTAGAAATTACCGGCCTCAATATCGAGATTCATGGGGCTGTGGAAAAACTGATCCGCCCCGATAAGGCCGCCGAGACTGTCTTTCCCGTACATAAATCCCCAGCCTACGGCCCAGTACACGATGGCGCCGAAACAGAAATCCATTACGTTTTTCATCGTGATGTTGGCGGCGCTTTTCGCCCGTGTAAGACCCGTCTCTACCAGGGCAAAACCGGCCTGCATGATAAATACCAGGATAGAGCCGATGAAGAGCCAAACCGTGTCCAGGGAAAACCCCAGACTTTCAATACTTTCCCGCGCGAAAACGGAAGCGCTTCCCGCGCACAGAAGCAGTATCGCGGCGACGATAAATTTTTTTCGCATTTTCCTGTCCTCCTGAAGATCACTGCGGGTTTTATAGCAAAAACCGTGCCAGGTTCACAGAAAAAATAAAAATACGGTGGTTTTGTTCGATTTACCCAAAAAAGACGCTGGTAGAGGCTTTCCCAAAACTTCGGTTTTTGGGAAAGCGACCTGATATTCTTGAATTTGAAGAGAATTTTCTTCCGAGTCGTTTTTGTAGAATGTTTTTGGACCTTGACCAAAACTTATATGCTGTTTTGATATTCAAAAAACTACAAAAAGGTAGTTTTTAACAATAAAAATTACCTTTTTGTAGGAAAACCCGATATAAAAATTTACCGTCGGAAAACCGGCGCTGTATTCAGCCGTTCCAAAAGCTGAAGTTTTGGAACGGCTCTTTTTCTACATTTTGTTTTGGCCTATACCCTTACCCTGAACGATTTCCAGTTGATCCCGTAATGATGAACCCGGAGCCCCATCTGGCGTTCGGTGATCCCAAGCTGACGGGCGGCGGCGGCCATGTTTCCGCCGTTGATTTTAAGGGCTTCCGCTATCAGTTCCTTTTCCAGCCGGGAAAGGGCCGCTTCCAGGGTCGTGGTCGGTTCGGTGTTTGTGGAACCCGGTGACTGAAGGCTCGGCGGCAGGTTGTAGGAATGAATCACCCTGTCGGTGGAAAGTATTACCGCCCGCTCGATACAGTTTTCCAGTTCCCGGACGTTGCCGGGCCAGGAATAGCTGGTAAGCAGATCGATGGCCGGGGAAGAAATCCGCTTGATAAGCTTGTTGTTTTTTTCCGCGTATTTTTCGGCAAAATGATCGGCCAAAAGCATAATGTCGCTTTTCCGTTCCCGAAGGGGAGGTACATGAAGGGGAAACACGTTAAGCCGGTAAAACAGGTCTTCCCGGAAGCGGGCGGCCTTGACTTCCTCGTCGAGGTTCCTGTTGCTGGCGGCGATAAGCCGTACATCAACCTTGATTACCCGGCTGCCTCCGACCCGCTCGATTTCCCGTTCCTGGAGCGCCCGGAGCAGTTTTACCTGTACCTGGGGCGAAAGCTCCGCTATTTCGTCAAGGAAGATTGTGCCGCCCTGGGCCAGCTCGAAACGGCCTTTCCGCTGGCTGAGCGCGCCGGTAAAAGCGCCCTTTTCATGGCCGAAAAGTTCGCTTTCAATAATCGATTCGGGCAGGGCGGCGCAGTTTATTTTAATCAGCGCCGACGCCGAGCGCCGCGACAGCCGGTGGAGTTCCGCCGCCACAAGCTCTTTGCCGGTTCCGCTTTCCCCGCTTATCAACACCGTGGCGTCGCTGGGGGCTACCTGCATGATCATCTCGTAAACTCCCCGCATCACCCGCGAGGTACCGATAATGCCGCTCCCCGAGGCAATGCGCCCGCCCTGATTTCCGCTCCGCTCTCCGGACTGTAGCGGGCGCTGTTCCCGGTAACGGAACTGTTCTTCGAGTATCCGTTCCCGGAGTTTTGCCGAGTCGGCGATAATTCCCGAAACTTTTTCAAGAAAGGCCCTGTCCTGGCTTCGCTGAATTTCGGGATCGCCGCCGGGGATGCGCCGTTCCGCGCACAGCGTACCGATAACCGCGCCGCTGGAGCGGATGGGGACGCAGTAAAACGTAAGGCCGGCCATATCCGCCCTGCTGCGGTTTTTCGCCCGGTTGAGAAAATGGCCTTCCTTGGACAGATCGGGAACGGTAACGGGTATGCCCGATTCAAAAACCCGGCCTATAAGACCTTCGCCAAGCCGGTAACGGCCGCGGGCTTTTTCTTCCGGCGTCAGCCCGTACGCCTCTTCGATTTTAAGGAGGCCGCTGGAACGGTCAAGAAGGGTAACCATGCCCCAGGTAAGACCGGCCCGCAGTTCCAGCAGCGAAAGCAGGGGGCCCAGGGCGGCTTTAAGCTCCACGTGTTTATCGAAAGTCCGCGCGATATCGAAAAGAAGCTCAAGTTCGGCCCGTTCGCGCTCAGGCCCGCCGCGCTCAAACAAATTATCTGAACTCATCGGTAATCAGAATACTACGTTTTTGTAGGAAAAGGAAAGGACGTTGCGGCCGTTTTTTTGCCGGGATAAGCGAAATATGAAA
>JAIRSC010000069.1 GCA_031255645.1 Treponema sp.
CCGATGGAAATGTTCGCCATATTTTTTTATTTCCGCATCCACAATGGGCCGCGGCCCGACCAGGCTCATATCCCCCTTGAGAATATTGATAAGCTGGGGAAATTCGTCAAGGCTCACACGTCGCAGCAGTTTTCCGACGGGGGTTATCCTGGGATCATCCTTGAGCTTATGGTTTGCCGCCCATTCCTCGCGAAGCAGCGGATTCGACTCCAAAAGCGCCTCAAGGCGTTCGTCGGCATCTATGCACATGGAACGGAATTTATAGGCGTTGAAACGGCGGCCGCCGCGCCCTATACGCGCGTGGCTGTACAGTACCGGGCCAGGAGAACTTAATTTTACCAGCAGGGCGGTTATCAGCAGAACGGGCAGAATGATGGTTCCGCCGGTAAGGACCAGAACAATATCAAACAGGCGTTTAATCCAGAGATTCCAGAACATGTTCAGACGGTTGGTACTTGCGATACCGAGAATACCGCCGAAATCGCGGACGCTCATTCCGGTATTGGTGAAAACCGCGGGCATGATGACATGGTAACGGAACGCGGAAACGGAATTGTTGATAAGTACGGAAAGATATTTTTTACTTAATTCCGGCAGGGCGACAAGCGCCATGCGGATATGAAAACGGGCGGCGATTTCCGGCCCCAGATTTGTGTCGTGTATAATCGGCACCCCCCGGTATTCATCTCCCACTTCGGGATCATCGTCAAGAACAAGGACCGGCATGTATCCGGCGGTTTTGCTTTGAAGAAGACGGTCTATAATGATTCGCCCCGTAGTGCCGCCGCCGAATATTACCGCGGGGATGCTTCCCAGTCTTGTTACAAACAGCAGGGAGCGCATCAGGGAACGGCAGATAAGCAGGATCAATATTGAAAAAATAAAGCTGACGATAAACGCCGCCGAGATGGCGTCAAATTCAAGGTCTTCTATATAGCGGGAGATAATGATGCCCCCGTGAACAATCGCCGATGTTTCGGTAAAACGCCGAAGCTCTTCCGCCGGCGCCTGGGCCGCGCCGGGGTAGAGGCGGCCCGCTATCCAGAAAACAAGAATGAATATGGGAAGGTATGGCCCGTAACTGACAAAAGACCGGAAATTGAGGGCGCTCTTGTCGTACAGATTAACCAGAAAGAAGCCGACCCCGAACGAAAGCATAAGCGCCGTAAGATCCGCGATGATCATAAACGTTGTGTAGCGGACGGAACTCGTTCTGCGGTAACGTTTCCGGTACCAGGCCCCGTATTCAGTTAAATTCATGGGTTTTGAGCGGCGCTGGAACAAATTTGACCGAAAGAGCGGCTTCAAAGCCGTAGGCCTTTTGCCCCGTGACATGGGCGCTGTTGTTGACAAAACGGTATCCCGGTTCAAACCGTACCGTTATCCAGTCCCTGGGCCTCCATTCCCAGAAAAGACCTGCCGTGGCGGTATAGACGGGAACGCCCGTCGGAGGAACCACAACGTCGTATACCGCCGGACTCGGCATATAATTGCCTGTCTCGAAAACGTCCGTTCCCGAGCGCTCTCCCTGGGCGGCAAAAACAAAGGAAAAGGTCAGTGACCAGCGGGAAGCGGCATAGCCGGCCCAGAAAGCCCCCGCTATGGTATCCGGCCCGAAAGGGCTGCCGGCCCAGTTCCGGACAGTTATATTGTCGATTTCCGGATACGCCTTTACAAACGACCATTTTTCGTTGTGCAGCACGTACATATAGGGATATGTATACACCCCTTCCAGGCCGAAATTCCAATATCCGCCCGAAACCGGGACGGACATTTCCGTTCCCGCCTGAAAGGCCAGAGCGTCCGGAGTAAGGGAACTGGCCCAGTTTCGTTTTTCAATGCCCAACTGAAGCTGATCCATGGCAAAAAGGCCGTAGAACCGCACGTTTTTAAACGGCTGAAATTCGATTTTTGCGCCGAAATAGGAACCAATTCGGGAGCCGCCGCTATGATCGGCGACCTGTGCGTTCAATTCAGTATCATAATCCTCATATGTTTTATACGATTCAAAACCGTGGAAAATCGTTACCGGGTTAAGGAAACGGAGTTCCAGCGGAGCGTTAACCATAACTCCTTCGGTAAAGGTCAGGGAAAAAATCCTGTGGGGCCGGATATGAAGATAATGCATATACTGGTATTTGTTTACCTCAAGCTGTTTTACCTCGACCGCGTATTTCAGCGAAGACGAATAGAGGGAGAGTTTGGCATAGGTAACCTTGTTCATGTGATCGGAAAGAATAACGCTCCCCGTCCTCGTTCTTCCCAAAAAGTCCTCTCCCATGCCTATGGCAAAATGAATTCCCGAAGCCTCTTTCAGGGGGATCCCTATGCTGAGGTATGAACGCCGGGGAAAATGTATGTCGAATTGATCCACCGGATTATAGGGGATGTTAATGTAATTGTTGTGCAGCGAAGCGGCGTATTCATTTTGGCCGGCAAAGGGTACCAGTTCAAGGTTTACATACGGCCCCAGGGAAATGTTCGCGGGCAGCTGCAGCAGAGGATTCCTGCTGTGGTAGTCGTGTATCCATGGCGTATTGGGGGAACTTTTGTAATAGGTTTCGCCCTGAAGCGTCAGATCGATTCCCGCGCTGAGGGAACCGGATTTTACGCCGATCCAGGGAGACCTTTCAAGATATGTCCGGAGCCGCTGTAAAAGCTCTTTTCCGCTTTCCGAAAGCCTTTCCTCGTCAATCGCTTCAAGGAAGCTTTCCATCTGGGCGACGCTGATTACCGAATCGGCGAAAAAGACAATTTGCTGTTCCCGGGAAAGAATCGACAGGGCTTCGTAGGCCCAATCATCGCTGTACAGAAGTTTTTGCGGCGGAAGCGGAAAAAGCGTCTGTACATATACGCACAACAGGATGGGGAACAGTCTGCCTGCTATTTTCATTATAACTCATTATAGTTGACATACCGGAGGATATCAACTATAATAATGCGTATGAAAAAACTATGGATGGCAGTGCTGTTTACGATCGCGGTTTCCGGCGTCCTTTTCGCCCAAACCCATATTTCCGTTCCGCTGGATAATTCCGTGTACTATATTCTGGAACAGGCCCAACTGCGCGGGCTTTTGGATCCGCTTCCGGCTGTCAAACCCTATTCCAGGGCGGTGGTCATCGACGCGATTGACACAATACTGGACGCTCGTTCGGGAGGGCTCAGCGATGCCGAGCGGGCCGTACTGGCGGACGCGCGGCGGCGTTTGGAAACCGCCCGGCCGGGAATGGACATCAAGCGGGGCGCGTACCGGTTCCGGATCCTTAACGAAGAGGGAGAAAACCGGTTTTCCGGCGATGTCGGGGTGGGACTTAAATCGGTTGTTTCAGGGGGATATTACCCCGAAGACAAAGACCTTGTCTGGGGTACGAACGATTGGGTAAGCGCGTATCTTGATGGTGACGTAGGGAAACATCTGTCGTTTGACATTACCGTTGCAGGCGGTTAGATTAGGGCGCCCCGGGACTACCTGGGAACATATAATACTTATTGGGACAGTTTTGGTTCTGGTTCTGATCCATATATTGACCGGCAAGTTGACGTTTACGGCGAATCCGGGGCGTTTTTTCCCTATACCTTCCAAAAGGAATGGGACGGTTTTGTCTTCGGCGCGGCGGGCCTGACCGCCGGCGGTCTTGAAAAATGGCCCGGTTCACGGGGAATTGGTTCCAGTCTGCAATCGGAGCTTTCCGGCGTATTGCTTGACGGCCTCCTTACCATGCGCTTCGGCCGGATGCGGCGGGAATGGGGCGCGATGGCGGAAGGAAGCAGCCTTTCCTTTAACCGCTATGCCCAGCCTTTTCTCGCTGTTGAGGCGACGTTTAATCCCGTATCATGGTTTGCCTTTTCTTCCCTGACGGGAATTCTTGAGTACTACAATTCCGAGGGAAGCGGTTCGGCCTGGAACTTTCAAAACGCTTTTTCGATAGAACAACTGGAATTTAACTACAAGAACTATCTGCACATCGACATTGGAAGCACCGTGGTCTGGCCGAAACGTTTTGAGCTTGGCTATATCTTCCCGATAAACAATAATTTTCTTTACCAGTACAACATCGGCGATTATGACAACATGGGTTTGTTTTTTAATATCCGCGGCCAGTATCCCGGCATCGGGGCGCTGTGGTTTTCGGTGTTTGCCGACGAACTGGAAGTCGATTCGATCTCGAGGCTTTTCGAACTTGACCGGCACATGTTTGCCTTCCAGGGAGGGCTCAAGGTCGTTTTTCCCTGGCTGCCCTTCGCGTCCATACGTTTAAGCTACACCAAAATAGAGCCCTATACCTATACCCATACCAGGGGCTATGCGCCGTGGCTTGCCAAAGATTCCGGCAATCCTTTTGAAACCTCCTACACCAACAACGGAGTCGGGATCGGCTACTACCTTCCTCCCAACTCGGACGAAATTCTTTTCAGGATTGAAACCATGCCGGTTCCGGGCACCGGCGTCCACGTTCAATACCAGATGATACGCCACGGCGCAAACCACGGCGGCAATTCCGTAGACGGAAGCGACTACCGGTCAGAGCTGGACCCCGATCGTGGATCAATTACCAAGCATTTTCTGCATGACGGGGCGTATCAGTGGATACATGTCGTTAAGGCGGGAGCGAATCATAGTTTTGCCGACTTTCCCCTTGAACTCTTTGGCGAGGCCGGCGTCGTATATTCTTCCTACACCGGTTTTAAATCGGGAAATGCGGCGAATTACCCAAACTCGTTTGGGATAATTGTAACGGTTGGGTTTAGATTGTTTCCAAGATGGTAAGGAGCGGGCGCTGACGGCGGGACACGGGCTTTGTTTTATACCCGTTTGCGTTCCCCGATTATACGGGATATTCGTTCTTTGAAAGCTTCGCGGGAAAACTGTTTGACATGGGCGGTAAAGGCCTCCCGGTTTCCAAACGCGTCTTCCATGGTCTCGAAACGCTCGATTGCCTTAGCGAGCGAAGCGGGGTTTTGTTCGTCAAAAAAAAGACCGGTTACGTTTTCCTTAACCGTGTCGAGAACGCCTCCTTTGCGGTAGGCGATAACCGGACATCCGGCGGCATTTGCCTCGATGGGGACAAGGCCAAGATCCTCTATGCCCGGGAAAAGCAGGGCCCTGGCCCTGGAAAAGAGATCTTCCTTCTCCTCGTCTTTCACCCGGCCCAGGAACCGCACCAGCCCTGATTTTTCGTAACGGCGGATTTCTTTTTTACCGGCGCCCGCGACGACAAGTTTCCGGCCCGACTGTACGCAGGCTTCTATGGCGATGTCCGCCCGCTTATACCCCACAAGCTGGCCGAAAAAAAGGTAAAAGTCCTCCGGCTTTCTCTCCAGGGGGAGGAATTTTTCTATATCCGCCGGCCCGTAGACCACCTCGGCATCCCGGTTGTAGTAGCGCCTGATCCTTTTGGCCACGTAATGGGAATTGGTAATAAACCGATCCACCAGATTCGCGGAACTTACATCCCAGAGGCGGAGACGGGGGATCATTCGTTTCATGAAAAACCGGGTGATAAAGCCCGAATCCTTGAAATATTCATGGTACATGTCCCAGAGGTAACGCATGGGGCTGTGGCAGTAGCATATATGATAGGCGTCCACATTCGGCGTTACTCCCTTTGCAGGCCCGGCCTCGCTTGAGATAACAAGATCGTAATTCTGAAGGTCGAAATCGTTCAGGGCGCCAGGCATGAGGGGCATATATTTCTGGTACAGTTTTTTTGCGAACGGCAGCTTGTTAATGCGGGAAGTATACACGCGGCGGGAATTGATGAGAGGGGAAACCGCTTTTGGATCATACACATGGGTATAAATATCCGCCTGGGGGTAGACCTCCAGGAGGGCCTCAAGCATCTTTTCGCCCCCCCTCATGTTGACAAGCCAGTAATGGACTATGGCGGTTTTCATGGTTTTTCCAGTTCCTTAAGGATTATTCCGGCGGTTTTTTCGAAACTGTATTTTTCCGCGAGATTTCCCGGCAGGGAGACGCTTTGGGGTTTTTGATCCCTGAGGAGGGAGAAAAGCTTTTCTTTCAAATCCCCGGAGTCCCCGGCCCTGAAAAATGTTACCGGAAAATCCCCGTATATTTCCCTGAACACGGGTATATCCGAAAGCAGTACCTTCGTTCCCGCGGTCATGGCTTCCAGGGGAGGCAGGCAGAAACCTTCATACAGCGAAGGCTGAACCAGAAGGCTTGTTTCAGCCAAAAGCCCGTGCAACGCTTTGTTGGAAAGATAGCCGGTAAATTCCACTTCCGTCCCCGCAGAATCCAGTTTTTTTAAAAACGCCTTATCTTTTGATCTAAAGTTGTTCCTGTTTCCGGCGATTACAAGTTTATGGCGCAGCCCTTCATTGCGGGCGGCCAGAAAAGCATCCAAAAGGATATTAAGGCCTTTGTGTTTTTTTATATTTCCGACAAAAAGGATAAAATGCTTTTTTAAAACGGATGAATATAGCCCCTCAAGAAAGTGACGCCGTACAGCGCTGTGGGTAACAATTACCGGAACTTTGGTGCGGGAAAAAAAGTTGATTCTGGATTTTGAAAATTCCGACACGGTAAAAATTTTCTTTGATCGCTTAAAAGCCCGGCGATAAAACCACATCCGTATCGCGAGCCCCGCCGTAGATGTCAGTTCGGGCATATCGGGGAATATAATGTCGTGAATCGTGGTATAAACAGGAACGGTAATTCCGCCGGGAATATTAAAATACGGCGAGTAGTAGAGATTGGTTTTGTTTATTTTTGTTAAAATACCTGAACCGAAAAACAAAATTTCCCGGACAGAAAACGGCTTTATCCGGCAGTCAATAATTTCCGCGTTTTTACAGCCGGCAAAAACCGCCAGTTTTTCGCCGGATCCAATCAAAAGAAAACGGTTTTCGGAATCAAGAAAAATGGGGAGACATTCCCTTAAGTATACCCCTATGCCGCTTCCTTCTTCTATTGCACGGCAGTCAACGGTAATGGTCATTCTAGGGTTTCTTTTTGCCAATTTGCGGGATCGAAGATATTGTCCCGTACATGGAGCCAAGCGTCATTTGGAATCCTGTAGGTATACGTGGAATGATCGTTAAAATCCGTAAGCCTCATGTTTGTGATGAAGGCGCCATCTTCTTTACTGTCTGCCAGGGGTTTCCCCGTAAAGGGGTTCACCGGATTGGCTATGAGGCCTTTTA
>JAIRSC010000103.1 GCA_031255645.1 Treponema sp.
GTCGTGGTGTTTAATGTCAAAAAGAACAAGATCCGTCCGGGCCGCAATCCGCCCGAAAAGCTCCGCCGGGGCGAAGCCCGAAGTCTCGACGGCCCTGTGTACGCCGTTTTCGCCGAGCGTTTCAAGCAGGGTTTCGGCAAATTCGGCCTGGGCCAGAACTTCGCCTCCGGAAAGGGTCACCCCGCCGCCCGACTCGGCGTAAAAAACCTCGTCTTCCAGACAAATCGCCACAAGCTCGCGGACGGTATAGGGCCGGGCCTCTTTTATCAGGCCGGCTTCCCGCCGTCCGGGCTCCGGCTGTCCGGCTTCCGGCGGGGTGGGCCTTCTCTCCGTTCCGGCCCGGAAGCGGCGGCTCTCCGTCGTTTGGGATTCCGGGTTTGAGCACCACGCGCAGCGCAGCGGACAGCCCTGGAAAAAGACCGTTGTCCGTATCCCCGGCCCGTCGTGGATACTGAATTTCTGAATATTGAAGATTAATCCCCGTTTTTCCGTATTCGGCATATAAAAGTCCTATACTTATAATATAGCTGTACGATATAACTGCCTGAACAGGGCGCGCCGCGGCCGCCCGTTCGGGAAGCGTCCCGGAAACCGAAGCTTCGGAACGCTCCTGTATTTCCGATTATAAGGAAAATATACGGAAAAACGTTTCATTTGTAAATATTTTTATTTCAAATGAAAGAAAAAACTTGACTTTTCAGAAGTTTTTTGTATGTTATATACAACAGCGCTGATTAAAAATCGAAATGCAAGGAAGGTAAAATGACGGAACGACAGGACAGGATTTTGGAGTTATTGGCCGGCAATCAGCGCGTTGAAGTAAGCGTACTCGCGGACAACCTCGGAGTTTCGCAGGTTACGATACGCAAAGATTTGGACTTGCTTGAGGAAAAGGGCTTTGTAAAACGGGAACACGGTTTCGCGCTTTTCGGCCCCATCGACGATGTCGGACGCAGGATGGCGATTAACTACGAGGTAAAGCGGAAAATCGCCAGAGCGGCCGCGGAACTTGTCGAAGAGGACGAAACGGTGATGATCGAATCGGGATCCTGCTGCGCCCTGCTTGCCGAAGAACTTGCCAATACAAAACCGGGGGTTACGATTATTACCAATTCGGCCTTTATAGCGAATTATATACGGCACGCCCCCTACGCCAATGTGATTCTTTTGGGCGGTGAATATCAGAATGAATCGCAGGTACTGGTAGGATCGATGACCAGCAAATGGGCGGAGATTTTCATGTCGGACAAGTTCTTTATCGGTACCGACGGCTTTTCGCGAAAGTACGGATTTACCGGGCGGAATCACAGCCGTACCCAAACGGTACGGGACATGGCCCAGCAGGCCGGCGAGGTGATTGTCCTTACCGATTCCGACAAGTTTTCGCGCCAGGGCGTTGAGGGGCTTGTCAGAACGGAGCAGGTATCCGCGGTATTTACCGACGACCTTATCTCCGAAGAAGTGGAAGAATTTTTACGGGAAAAGCGGGTTACGGTTCGTAAAGTGCCCCGGACAAGCGGCGTCCCGGCGGCCAAACAGGAAGCCGTATTGAGCGTATGAGCGGCCGGCGGGCCGTTTCCCGCCGCTTTGTACAGGAGAAAACGTGAAGCGCTTTGTAATCGGTATCGACATAGGCGGGACTAAAACAGCCTGCGCCCTGGTTGACGAAAACCGCGTCCTTTCGGGAGCGCGCTCGTTTCCTTCCGATCCGGAACTGGACGGCGAACGGTTTTTTGATCGTGTCGCCGAAGAGGCCGGAACCCTGCTTGCCGGGCAGGGTTTCGACTGTTCCGGGAAGCGTCCCGAGGGGGCGGAGGGCGGCGCGGCGGAAATCGCCGGCGCGGGAGTCGGAGCGCCGTCTTTTATTCTTTACGACGAGGGCTACATCATCAAAACCAGCAACCTCGTAAAGATCAGGGATTTTCCGGCGCGGGATTATCTTTCAAAAAAACTCGGGTTTCCCGTCGTTATCGACAACGACGCCCGCGCCGCGGCCCTGGCGGAATACCGGCACGGCGCGGGCAGGGGTTTTGACAACATGCTTTACTGCCCGGTATCGAGCGGAATTTCCTCGGCGATGCTTATAGGCGGAAAACTTTTCCGGGGAAGCTACGGCTGGGCCGGGGAAACGGGCCACATGATAGCCACCCCCGGCGAAGGCGTTGAATGTGGCTGCGGCAACCGCGGCTGTTATATGTCCTGGTGTTCGGGGCTGATGATTGTAAAGCACATCAAACAGTGGATCGACGCGGGCGGGCAGACAATCATGACTTCCCTTGCCGGCGGCAGGGACAGGATCGACAGTATCATTCTTGAAAAGGCTTACGATTCGGGCGACCCGATGGCGATCAGGGCCGTCGACCAGATGACCCGCTGGCTTGGGCTCTGGTTTTTCAACCTCTACGTAAGCCTTAACATAAACTGTTTTGTGCTCGGCGGGGGCCTTGTAAAAATGGGAGAAAAACTCCTGGGGCCTGTCCGCCGGGTTTTTGATCAATACAACCACGACGAGCGGCCGGTGTACTTTAAGACCGCGGCCCTTGAAACAAACTGCGGAACCATCGGCGCCGCGGAACTGGCATGGGACGCGGTTCCGGCCAAAAACGGAGAAAACGATGTTGAATGATACGAACGGAACCGTCTCGCGCTTTACGCCCCACAACAGGCCCGGCGGCCGGACGGCCCGTAATCCCTTTGGAGAACCGGGCGCCCGAATGAGCCTCCTCGCCGCAAGCGGCGGGGTATCTTGCAGGCGTTACCTCCTGGACGAGGCTCGTTCTGCAAGGAAATTATTTAATTGTGGGGTTTGCTGCCATGTTACCCAAGTATAACATTTTTGAATCGCCGCAAGCCTCCCCCGTCGAAAGGCGGGATCTTGGGCATCAAACCCCACTGCGAATGATGGAATTCCGGGAAGAGCTTATAAACGCGAAACCCTATGTATGCGCCGAGCGGGCCGTTATCACCACGAAGACCTACCGGGAAAACATGGATCAGCCCCTTGCCCTGCGGCGCGCCCTGATGTACAAAAACGTTCTTGAGGGAATGAGCGTTTTTATCGAAAAACAAACCCTCCTCGCGGGCAACCACGCATCGGGCAACCGCTCGGCGCCCGTGTTTCCCGAATACGCGATGGACTGGGTCATCGCCGAGCTTGATCAGTTCGACAAGCGGCCGGGCGACCGTTTTTACATTACCGAAGAAACCAAAAAACAGCTTCGGGAAATCGCCCCGTTCTGGGAGCACAATACCGTAAAGGACAGGGGCCTTGCCGCGATGCCCGCCGCGTCGCGGCTCTTCTACGATTTGGGGATTATCAAGGCGGAAGGCAACATTACCTCAGGCGACGCCCACATCGCGGTGAATTACCGGCGCGTACTCGGAGCGGGCCTGAAAGAATACAGGGCCAGGGCCGGGGAAAAACTTGCCGCCCTGGATCTGACCGATTACCGGAACCTGGCGAAGTCCTACTTTTACCGGGCGGTGATTATCGCCGTTGACGCCACAAGGGCCTTCGCCAAACGTTACGCCGATCTTGCCCTTTTCATGGCCGGGGACGAGGGGGACGAAAAACGGCGGCGGGAACTGTTTGAAATATCCCGGATTCTGAACAAGGTTCCCTACGAGCCGGCCGAAACCTTCTACGAGGCCGTCCAGTCTCTGTGGCTCGTTCACCTCTGTCTGCAAATAGAAAGCAACGGTCATTCGCTTTCCTACGGCCGGATGGATCAGTACCTCGATCCCTATTACGAAAAAGATCTTTCCGACGGAACGATTACGGAGGAGGGGGCCTGCGAACTGCTGGTCAACCTTTGGCTGAAAACCTTTACGATTAACAAGATACGAAGCTGGACCCACACCCAATTTTCCGCGGGCAGTCCCCTGTACCAGAATGTAACCGTAGGCGGCCAGAAACTTGACAAAGACGGCCGGCCGGAGGACGCGGTAAATCCCGTTACCCGTCTGATTCTTCGCAGCGTCGCCCGGACCAGGCTTCCCCAGCCCAACCTTACGGTACGCTACCACAGGGGCCTTTCGGACGAATTTATGGCGGAATGTATCGAAGTAGTGCGCCTTGGCTTTGGAATGCCGGCCTTCAACAGCGACGAAGTGATCATCCCCTCGTTTATCGAGAAGGGCGTAAAAAAGGAAGACGCTTACGACTACAGCGCCATCGGCTGCGTAGAAGTGGCGGTTCCGGGGAAATGGGGCTACCGCTGTACCGGTATGAGCTTCCTCAATTTCCCGAAGTCTCTGCTTATCGCCCTTAACGCCGGGGTCGATCCCGCTTCCGGGACGCGGCTTCCCGCTTCCGGCGGCGGGCCGCTTCCGCCGATGACCCATCTGCGGGACATGAAGCGTTTTGACGAGGTGATGAACGCCTGGGACACGGTTATCCGCGACTTTACCCGTCACTGCGTTATTATCGATTCGGCGGCGGATACGGTACTGGAAAAAGACACCGCCGACATTCTCTGCTCGGCCCTCTGCGACGACTGTATTGAGCGGGGGCTTAATCTTAAGGAGGGCGGGGCCGTCTACGATTTTATCAGCGACCTCCAGGTGGGTATCGCCAACCTGGCCGACTCTCTGGCGGCGATCAAAAAATGTGTGTTCGAGGACGGAAGCGTCGGCGCGGCGGAACTTTGGGACGCCCTGACGGCGGACTTTAAAGGCGAACGGAACGAGGAAATCAGGCGGCTTCTTGTGGAGGCTCCCAAATACGGCAACGACGACGATTATGTGGATTCGCTTGTCCGCGAGGCCTACGGTATCTACATCGACGAGATGAAAAAATACCGCAATACCCGTTACGGCCGCGGCCCCGTCGGCGGAATATACTATGCCGGAACCTCTTCGATAAGCGCGAACGTTCCCCAGGGGGCGGGAACCCTGGCCACGCCGGACGGCCGGAAAGCCGGGGAACCGCTCGCGGAAGGCTGTTCCCCGAGCCACGCGATGGACAGGCAGGGCCCCACGGCGGTATTCAAAACCGTGTCCAAGCTGCCTGCGCGGGAAATAACGGGCGGCGTTCTGCTTAACCAGAAAGTAACCCCGCAGACGCTGGAAAAGGAAGAAGACCGGAAAAAACTCATAAGCCTGCTCCGCGCGTTTTTTAACCGTCTGGAAGGCTTTCACGTTCAGTTTAACGTCGTCTCGCGGGAAACCCTTCTCGACGCCCAGCTTCATCCCGAAAAACACCAGGACCTTATTGTCCGGGTAGCCGGTTACAGCGCGTTTTTTAACGTTCTTTCACGGGAAACCCAGGACGATATTATCGGGAGAACGGAGCAGGTTATCTAGTGTTCTGATAAAAGTGGAGCGCCATCTGTAAAATACGGTCGTTATAAAATCCGTATAAGACGAACCTTGCGGACAAAAGGGGAAACAGCGGATAGTCCATGACAGTCCGGGGTAAATCTGGATAAAATAAAGCTATTCAATTCGGTTAATTTAAGAGAAGAGTATGCTATTTTCTCTGTCGTTCGAACAGGAAAAGCATGTCCCCGATTGCTGGAAAATGACCGTTTTACCTTGCCATTTTTAAAAAACGCGCACAAATGGTGAATCGTCAAAACGAATTTTTACCTCGGTTTTACCGTAAAACGACGTTTCACGAATAAGTTGACACTTCAGTGTACAAAAATACCGTAATACCGTATACTCGATATGTGAAACAAAAAATCAGCTTTATCATACTGTTTCTGCTTATTGTCATGTTTTCAGGCTGTGTCCGGCCTCAGACCGGTATACCGGAAACCCCGCCCGCAGAGCCATCTATTATGGAAACTTCTTCCCCGCAGTCTCAAGAACCGTTACAGTCTATCAATGAACGCCTTGACGGGACTGTTTGGGTGTCCGGTGATATGTGGGATAATATCCCTATCGATTGGGCAGTAGGGATACGTACGTTTACCAAAAATGAAATA
>JAIRSC010000104.1 GCA_031255645.1 Treponema sp.
GTCCTTACCGGCGCGGATAACTGGGAGGAATCCCTTGCGGAGAGCAAAATGCCCCACGAACAGATCCCCAACCCGGACTGGAGCAAGGCCTCGGACAAAACCGCCGCGGAATGGCAGGCTGAGAATGGCGTAGCGGAGCTGGGCGAGGCGGAGAAGGAAGAGGCCATTAAAGACATGATCGCCCGGGCCCTGGGAAGCCCCCTGGCTGTGGCGGACAGGGGCACGGTTTCCGGTAACAGAGCCGCGTCCAACGGGAATGGGACCGTGTCTAATGGAAACGGCGGAACGTCTAAGGGGAACGGCGGAGCATCGCCTAATGGAAATGGCGGAGCGTCCAATGGAAACGGCGGGGCCGCGCCCGCCGCGCCAAATGAAACCGGCGCACCGTCAACCCCCCCGCCCCAGTACAAACGCTGGAAACCGGAATAGTTTTTTATATTTATAACTTGTCCAGATTCAAGCGCAGGCTCAGGCCCACCGGAAATGTCCAGCCGTGTTGGATAGGGGAGAATGCCTTAAGAAAATCGGAGTTGTTAAAATCCCAGACAACCGTCCCCGTATATCCGGGCTTTATGTCCAAGGTAAACGAGAAAAGCGATTCCGGCAGGATGTGAATCCCGACAAGAAAGCCCAGGTTTAAAAAAAACTGCGCCAGTTCGCCCGTATAGATTCCGACGCCCCCGGAAAATCCGGCCCGCAGGCCTATGGCTTTTGTATTCAGTGAAACAAAAATATTATCGGAAACATTAAAAAAGAATTCGCGGCTTTCCCGGTATTCGTATTCGTACTCTACCGTCCCGCCTTCTTCTTCGGCGGCGTCCCCTTCTTCTTCCACGGGGGGAGGCGGAAGAGGCCTTTCTGTTTTGAAGGGCCCTTTCGCCTGGATTCCGCCGAAACCTATCAGGATGTCGTTCTGGATAAGCGTCCGGTAGAGCAGTATATTGGTCCCAATGGAGCCGGAGAGCCAGGCCGGCCCCCCGCCGTATGCGTTATCCGGGGACAGAAAATTCAAGTCGACCTGGGTTATAACAATATTCTGCCCGTGAACCGCCCCACAGAGGAAAAAACAAAACAGAAAAACAGCGGCACGCTTCACATTGTTACTCCAATCATTCAACGGCAAAGGTGTTTCCGGTTATAAACCCGTCACGAATAACAAGGTCGGGAGTCGTCCGCACCGTGTTCCATTCCTCCCGGGACGGGATTTCCTGATTAAAGGACAGTTCCACAAAATATACATACTGGGTTCCGTCCGCCGGTACGATAACTGGCGTGTAGTATACTTCGTTGTTGTCTCCGTCGCTGCCTTTAACCGTGCCTTGCTGGAAATACAGGTTGAACACGGCCCATTTGTTAGCTATGGTAACCGTTGCCTGGGGGGTTAAATCCCCCGAGGTTCTAAAAAATCTTAAGACGATATTGCCGTCGTCGGAATAACCCTGGGCCAGGGTTGTCTTCTGATTCATGTAGGCGTTCGCCCGTACCGCCGCCCCGTTCTCTACCCTCGCCTCAACATAGCGGAAACGGTTTACCGCCAAAAGCCGTCCGTTCGCGGGAAGGCTGTTCTGCACTACAATTGAGGGCTGAGACATGGTCCACGAAAGCGGCTTTTGACTGTCCGCTGCGGCCCGGGCGAACCTGTAGATTTTTTCAGCCCAGGGAAGGGCGGAACCCTTGAAAAGCACCGGATACAGGGCTTGTTTTATCGGTTCCGTTTCAGGTTCGGCAATTCCCGCGCCCATGGAATCCAAAAGGGAGGCAATATCCCTGATATTGTTAAGGGACAGGGGGGTTCCCGCCGCAGCATCGGCGCAGACGGGATACTGTTTGAGGAGCTCTGTCTGCGCCAACAGCGTCGTTTCCGTTGTCCATTTAAACTCGTCGGACAGGACCCTTATGCCATTAAAAGAAAAATCATTCCACCAGCCGATCGCAAGCGCGGCATCTTCCGTATAGACGGAAAGATAATTTTCTTTCAGTTCATCTTCTGTCGCCGCCTGTAATACCCTAAATGCGCTTATGGGCCCTTCGGGCAGTTTCATCCACGCGGCGATCATACGCTCCGCGTCGATACTGAGGAATTCAGAAAGTATGTTGGCCTTGTCGTTCAGGGTAGCGATGTACCTGTTTTTTTCGGTAATAAAGGCCTCGCTCAATATGGCATCATCGGCAAAGCTTAGGGCTTCGATACTTTTACGATAGATTGTCTGTAATGCGGTGTTTATCTGAAAAGCCTTTAGCTCCTGTATCCTGTTCCGGTAATCGATCCAGCCGGACTCCGGCTTGTAAACAGAATCCGGATACCCGCCCCAGTACTGGACGTAATTTTCAAGATATTTTACGAACGCTTCGGGCCTGTATATTCCAGGGGGAACATTCCGCAGGAACAACGGCATATTTTCTTCGCCGCCGGCTGTAGAAAAAAGCGAGGCGAATGATACGACATATTCAACAATTCTCTTAACGACAGGCGGATCAAATATGCGGTCATAGCTGTAAATTCCCAGAGTATTTTCCAGCGCGTTATCGGAAAAAGTAACGGCGCTTTCCAGTCCTGCCTGGGTTTCGACGAGGCGGGCGATGTTCGATTCAAAGCTGTAGAGGTAGTCAAGGGTTGTGGTAAAAATGGTATGCCGGTTAAAGTAAGCCTGTGCCAAAAGCATGGTTCGTGCGTTTGCGGCAAAGGTTCCGATTTTTCTGTTTTCAAGATAATCACCGGTATAGGCGTCAAAATCATCAAACGCGGTTTTGATACTGCCCTGCCCTTCCTGCCAGTTTGCTTCGAACCCCGCTCTTGCAAGGCTTTGTCCGTCGGGCAGGGGAATCTCGGAAGAGAGTTCCAGGATTCTTTCGACAACCGAGAAAAGCGACGGGGCGTTGGGGGCTTCGTCCGCCTTATCCGCCAGCAGCTCGCTGTCCTGGAGTTTTGCCACCCTGGAGCGCAGATCCTGCACTTCCGCAGCCAGTTTGTTCCCGAATTCGCCCTGCAGCGCGACGATCCGCCCGATCCGTTCCTGGCCGGAATTGTCGAGTTTCTGCCGCACAAAGGTCATATCGGCTTCAAAGAGCGCGGTGTATTCCCGCACCACAAAACCGATAACCATATCGTTAAAAAGATAATCGTTGATAAGGTTGTCCCGGTAGGGATCCGGTGCCGACCTGGCGGCGATAAGCGGCCCTCCCCCTCCGTCGATATTGACCACCGGCAGCGGGTTCTCAAAGGCCAGGGGAATATGGGCGGCGCGGAGCAGATCCCTGATTTCGGCAAAGAGAGCCCTTCCTTCGGATACGATGTTCTTCTGCCGGTTTGTCAGAGTCTTCCATTCGTATACAAGATCGCGAACCTGACTCAGAGTTGCCACCATATTGACGCGCCGGAGCGCCTGGTTGATGTTATCATAATTTTCGAGTATTTCCTCCGAAATTGCGGCCAGTCTTTTTATTTTCCCATAGATAGAATCAGGGTAGACCGCGTAGCGCCCCCAAGCTGAAATAATGGTGTTAAGGGCCGCGTCTTTTGCCAGCGTAAAATCGTCAGAATAAATATAACCGGTATCGATGCTGTAGGAATAATCCCGTTCGTATTGGCTCTTGTACTGCTGCAGGAGGTTTGCCGTATCATTCGAAAGTCCCGGCATCAGATAGCGCAGCATGGAATCAAATTTGAATTGGGAAGACCTGAAAAGCTGGCTAAAATCGGCGCCTTTAACCGTATCAAGCTCCAGGAAAGAGGTCAAAACAGCCTTTATGTCGGAAGTAAGAACCTCGGTATTTTCATTTTCAACGATCTTATTGCCGGTGTTCCGGATCACGGGGACCCGTACCATGGCGCTGTAAAGCTGGTTGGTAATAAACGCCTTGTCCCTGTACCGGTAATTCGGCAGAAAGCCGTCCGTTACTGTCCGCGCAATACCGAACCCCTGGGGAATCGCTACCGCCATGTCCCGAAAGGCAACCGCGTTATAGAAAAACTGCACCCGCGAGGAAAGCGATTCCCCTGCAACGGGGTCCGTGTTAAGAAAGAAACGCCCCGGGGGCTCTTCTTTGATCAGCGGAGAATGAAAGTGAGCTCCCCTCTGTAAAATGCCGTCGAGGTAGGTGTAATACGTTGTTGTCTGCAGCAGACTGGCGTAAAGGTTCTCTCTGTTGAACAGCGCCGCAAATCCCCAATAAAGGCCCGCCCCTGCCAGGACCGCGCACAGGAGATAGTGGGGCAGATAGAGCGCTAACGCCTTTCTTTTGAGAAGTGACGCGTGCTCGGATGCCCTGAAGATACGCTTGCGAAAAGTATCCCGGACAAAATAGCTGCGTCGTAAACTGGAACGCCTGTATTCCGGGACCAGGGCAAGCTGGCGGCCCGGAATCACCATAAGGGCGTTGTTTCCGGCATCGGAATTTTCCGTTCCGGGCTGCGCGGCGGCGTAAGCGGCGCTTTCGTAAGAGCTGCCGGGAATAATCAATTCCTCCGGCGACATTCCCAAAAAACCGGCCATTGCGGGACTCAGGGAAATGAACATATTCAGTGCGGAAGTAAAATAGAGCCCCTCAAAATAGGTATTGCCGGTTCCGTGGTAGTTATCATCGCCGAACAGGGCATCAAGGTATATCTTGATATTTCCGTTAAGCCGGTTAAAGGTATCCGGAAAGGTCCATATTTTGGCGGCGACATCCATACGGGTTTCCGGCGACTGCTCATTTCTGCGGGTGTTTTCGATAATAAGCTGCTTTGCGCCGGAGCTAAGCCGTTCGTACAGGCTTGCCCAGAATTCATCAAATTTTTGCTCGTGGTAAAATTTCGTGTTGTTTTCAAAACCCAGAATCTGGTGACGCAGATCCCCATCAAGGAAATTTACGTACTCATGAAAACCGTTTACCATATCCAGTTTTGTTACTACAACATAACAGGGAAGGTTCATCCCGCAGTTATGCAAAAGATCCCGCAGTTCGCTGGCCATCAGAATCGCCTTGCGGGAGCTGAGATCGCCGTCATCGGCAAGAAGCGCGTCCGCCGGAATGGTGATGATAACACCGTCAAGCGGTTTTTTCCGGCGGTACAGGCAAATTTGCCTGGTAATGTAGTTCCATTCCGCGCTTGAACCTTCCAGCCAGCGATCAAAAAACACCCTCCCGCTTATATCGCACACTGCGGCCTTCGCCCCGGTCCAGACGCGCACGGGGAGGCTGTTCTTGCCGTCATCGCTTGGGTCCTGTTCAACTGCGGAGGGCTCAAGCCCAAGGTCACCCGCCTCCATCAGCGAAGACTTACCGGAGCGGGGTTCGCCAATAAGGACAAACCAGGGATTCTCGTAGAGGTTGCGTCCTCCTTTCCTGGACGCTTTGCTAAACCCCTCCTTCAAAAGGTTGTTAATCTTGAGGATATTGTCCGAAAGCTCCTGCTTGGCCTTTTGATGCCCGCCTCCGCCTTTTACCAACTGGGCCACATGCCGCCAGGTCAGGAGGTCTTTCATTATTTCCCGGGTTTCTTTTTCCTTTATCCGGCGGCGTTTCAGGCGGCGGACTAACGGCAGGCCGATTATCAGAAAAAGCAAAAGAACAACAATAACAAGGATAATCTTGCCCGTTGCGGTAGTTTTAACATAGTTTATCATTTGCATGAACAATGCGGAGGGATTCATTCAATAACCTCATCTTCGAAAAAATCGACATCCCGCGCCGCCTGCGGCGGCGAACTATCCTCTAAAGGGAGAACAGAATCCTGCGCTGTTTTTGACAGAAGCTCGCGGTATCCTCCGGTCGTTTTTAGAAACATTATCACATTAAATATAAAACATAGCACCATGAATGCCGTCGAAGCGATAAGGGCGAACCGGACGCCCGGCCTGCGTCGGCGGATAAAAGCACCCTTCCGTTTCGGTGCTCCGCCCAGAATCGGCTCGGAAAAGATGTCGAACTCAGCCGCCTGCGCCCTTTGGGCGCAGGTCATCATACAGCGCTGTATGTAAGCCTGGTTTTCCCGGTGGATACCGTCAAAACCCAGCCCCAGCATTATGAAAAAAAGAACCGCCGAATTTTTGGTGCTGGGGTAGTTCAGGGTTTCTTCGAGAAGCTCAAAAAACTTTTCGTCCCCGGAAAGCTCGTTGTAGGAGCGGGCAAGTATCTGCCAGTCGTTCCTGAAAGAAAATCTCCCCTCCCTGACCATGTAGTCAACAAAGAAAACCAGCGGTTTTTCGATCACGGCAAATTCTTTGGCAAGCGCCTCGTCAAGCGCCGCAGCCTGCTTCGTATCTTCCAGAAGGGAAACGATTTTTTCCCTGAAGGGCTTCAACACAATCTGGCTGTCCATACAGGCAAGCTGCCAGTAATGGCATATGGCAAGGAACAGGGGATTACAGATCTTTTCAAGTTCGCTTGTCTTGTTCATCGTTTAACCGTCCGTCAGGGTGATATAGAGCGAAGCCTCCAGGGATGGAAACAAATTCGGGGTATAGTCAATAATTATGCCGTTTTCCTCACGGATTTCCCGCCAAACCCGTGTTGATTCCCTAAGGTCCAGACGAAACCACAAGGTGTCTTTCACCACGGGAAGATAACGGGGAGGAAACCGTTCGGCAACAAGTTTGACGCCCCGGGCGCGCAGCAGCTTTGATTCGGGGTTCGTCACCTTGAAGGTATCGCCAATTTCCAGTTCGGAAATAACAACGTTCATCTCCGCGCCGGTCTTGACCGCGAGATACGCCTCCTCCATACCAACCAAATCTTCGATCGTTATCCGCGTATAGAGATATCGCCCGTCCTCAATCGGGGAGAAATCAAACTTGCGGTAATCTGCGCTGCCCCCGGAGAGAATGAACGATCGGATATCCTTTATGACCACGGCAAACTGCGGGCCGTAATCCTCATGATTGTAATGCTGTATCTCTTTAATGCTGTTGTAAGGATCGATTGCCATAAGTTCCGCAAGGAAGGAAATGAGCTCAAGATACAGCGCAAAGGGACTTATGTGGCCGATTTCCATAAGCGCCGAAAGCCGCGTCTCGTAAAGGTTGAGCACCCGGAACCGCCTAACCGTATCTTCGTCATCCTGCCGTTCGCCGCTATTCACCATCCTGCCCCGGGAAAGGGTGTCAAGAGCCTTGTCGCGGCAGCGCCTGATGTCGACCAGGAGTCCGGTTATGATACCCGCAAGCGGATTGTCAGAGGCAACCCGCAGGAAAGGCGGAATGTACTTTTCGTTTATCGTCAGCGCATTTTCGGAACGGTCGTGGCTCAGCACGGAAAGTTTCGCCACCGGAAGCAGTTCCATGTCCTTGACATTGTCCAGATCCGTTGCAAGCCGGACGTTAAGCCGGCGGGTTACAATGGTTATTTCGTTGTCCCCCGAATTTTCATCGCGGACACGTTTTCTTTGGGCAAGGTAGCGGCGTTTCTCTAATGTATTGTTGTCCTCCAGGAGGTTCGCGTCAAATTCCGCCCATAGCGGAAGCGCGATATAGACGATAAGTTCATTCGGATTCTGCTCAAGCGCCGCCGTCAAATCCAGCGGGGAAAGGACGCAGTTGCCCGGCATGGAGATTTCCTGCCCGCTCGCCAGAATCGCGGAAAAACGCTTGACCAC
>JAIRSC010000119.1 GCA_031255645.1 Treponema sp.
TGTACAAGTAACGCCATGGAATACGCCATAGCCGTAATCGACATCGGAATGACCAACAAAAAGGCGGCGGTATACGACGACGCGCTCCGCCAGCTTGACGCGAAATACCGTTCTTTCGAGTCGAAGATCGTGGGCCGGAAGCCCGTCCACGATCTTGACGCGATGGAAGAATGGTTTACCGGCGCGCTGAAGGAATTCGCCGCGAAGTACCCGATCAGGGCTGTGGTGGTTTCCACCCACGGAGCGACCTTCGTATGTCTGGGGGAGGACGGGAAACCCGCCCTCCCCTGCCTGTACTATACCCACGAACCGGGCGACGATTTTTACGACCGCTTTTACCGGCGTTTCGGAAGCCCCGAGGCGCTTCAGGAGCGGACGGGAACGCCGGCGTTCCGCGCGATGATCAACCCGGCCAAGGGTATCTTCTTTGCGCGGGAACGTTTTCCCGGCGAGTTTAACAAGGTGACCGCCGTACTCCCTTACCCCCAGTACTGGGGTTTCCGCTTTACCGGAAACATGGGCATGGAAAACACCTGTATGGGAAACCATACCTACCTTTGGGATCAGGTCGACAACACCCTGTCGTCGGTCGCCCGTGACTTGGGCATCACCCGCTTAATACCGGGCGGCGCGGAGGGGAAGCCGGATCCGGCGGGGCCCCAAAACGGCGGTCTTTCCAATTCGTGGGACGTTCTTGGAACGATAACGGACGAATTCGCCCGAAAAACCGGCCTCACGAAAGATACGATTGTAACGATGGGAATACACGACTCCAATTCCGCCCTGCTTCCCCATTTCGCGAAAAAAGGCGAGCGCGGCTTTGTCCTCAATTCGACGGGAACATGGTGCGTAATTATGAACCCGGTTGAAAAATACGGCTTTGCCCCGAACGAGCTTGGCAAGATCGTGTTTTTTAACATTTCCGCGTTCGGGACGCCGGTAAAAACGGCGATCTTCCTCGGCGGACAGGAATTTGAAACCTGGTCGAAGCTTATCGCCGCGCACCACGGCCGGAAAGATTTTCCCGGCTGGGACGAATCCCTGTACCGGTCGATACTCGCGGAAAAACGGCTCTTCCTGCTCCCGGAGCTTACGCCGGGTTCGGGGCAGTTCCCCGCGTCAAAGGCGCGCATCGTCGAGGACGGCAGGACATTCCTGTTCGACGGCATAAAAAACGCCGTGGATTCCGGCGGCGCGGCCTTCCTTCCTTCATGCTTCACCGATTACCGGACCGCCATGGCGATCCTGCGGATATCTTTGGTTATGCAGACCCTTACGGCGCTCGAACGGAGCGGTCTTGAAAAAGGCCGGGAAGTGTATACCGAAGGCGGCTTCAGGCGGGACGAATCCTACAACCGCCTGCTTTCTTCCGCGTTAAGCGACAACAGGAATTTCCTTACCGACATTGCCGAAGCGACCACGCTGGGCGCGGCGATGACCGCGAAGATGGCTCTGGGCGGGAAGGCGCTTAACGAACTTGCCGGAGATTTTGAGATAGAGTACCGGGAACAGGAAAAATCGGATATCCCCGAATTATTTTCGTACCGGGAGGTGTGGCTCACGGAGGCCGAAAAACGAATTTTTCCGTGCCGCAAGGCGGAGTATCAAACTCTGCTCGAATGAGAAAATCGCTGATTTTTTAATCAGAGGTTTATAAAAATTTTTTGATTCAAGGAGACGAGGAAATGAGAAAAAAATCATTAATTTCGATGGGACTGCTTGTGACGGCGCTACTTGCGCTGATGCTGACAGGCTGTAAAAGAAAGGACAAGCCTGCCGAAGGATCTGAAACCGTACAGATTGCCTTGTTGATGCGAAACATGAACGAACAGTTTCTCAAGGATTACGCGGAAAATGTCCGGAAACTGGCCACGGAAAAAGGTGTTGACCTTAACGTGCAGGACGCGAACAATGATATGCAGGCCCAGCTTACCCAACTGGATACGCTGCTCAACCAGGGTTACAGGTATTTCGTGATTATCCCCATCGACGGTCAGATGTCGGAACAGATGAACAGGGCTATCAACGAACGGGGCGGCGCTGCGGCCTATTCCAATACCCCGCCCACCACGGAAGCCCTCAAGGTCGGGAAGAATTTCTTCTTCGCGTCCTCTCCGGAACTTATCGCGGGCAGGTTCGCCGGCCAGATTGTCGCCGACTACTTCGATAAAAACCCATCCATGGCCCCCGACAAGGTAGTCAACATGATCCACATTCAGGGCGCTCTGGGACATCCAGCCCAGATAAACCGCCAAAAAGGCATGGAAGACGGACTCAATGCCCGTGGCTACACGGTGGTAAAGATTGCCGAAGATACAGCGAACTGGACTCCCGACCAGGCGCAGGAAAAGATGAGCACCTGGATCGGCGCGCACCGCGGAAGGTTTAACGTCGTTGTCGCCCAGAATGACGGTATGGCCCTTGGAGCGATTGAAGCGATGATCCAGAACGGGCTTACCAAAAGCGACGCCGGTGACGGTACGTCCCTAACCGTGCCAGTAATCGGCTATGACGCCACCCAAGAAGCCCTGAACTCCATGAGCCAGGACAAGCTTTACGCGACGGTTCTGCAGGATTCCAAAGCCCAGTCCGACGTCGCTTTCGGCATAATTTACGAGCTTGCTTCGACCGGTTCCGTGCTTGGAAAAACCATCGCCGGCCTTGCCCCCGCAGACGCCGTTACTCCCGAATATCCTGCCAATGACGCTGCGGTTATTCAGCAGTGCTACCTTGTTCCCTACGTGCCCGTCACCAAAGAGAACTACAGGAGCCTTATGAAGTAAGCGTCTTGTTGCAAGAAGACGAAGCCACGGATGTCAGGAAAGCGATTCGCTTTCCTGACATTTTGTACCAAGAAAAAATAATATTATGGAAATAAACAACCAGGAGCGCGACATTTTACGCAGACTCGCGGAAAGAATAGCAAAAATAGCGTCTCTTCCGGTACATGAAGAAAAGAAACGCCTCTGGCGCGCTCTTAACGGCCTCAAGCCCGAACAGCCGATGGTTGCCATAGATCAGGTCTGCTGGAACGAGATGAATATTGACGACAAATTGACCCTGCGCTGTCAGGGCCCCGAATGTCGTTCCTATGAGGAAAAATTCCGCCGCGTTCTTTTTCAATGGGAATATTTCCCGGTAGATATGGTCGTGGAACCTTTTATCCGCGTTCCCATGGCGATAGAGCCGTTCAATCAGGATCCGCTTGCCGCGCAGAACCGTATTTTCGGCGTCGCGATAAAAGAGGAAACCCTGGCTACCGATGCGGCCAACAATATAGTTAGTCCTAATTATGAAAATCAGTTTCAGACTATTGAGGATGTCGAGAAAATAAAAATGCCCGTGGTTAAACACGACACGGCCGAAACCAAACGACGAATGGACATGGCCGCGTGGCTTTTCGAGGGTATAATGCCCCTCCGGGCCGAAGGCTGGTTTGATCACTATCTTTCCGTATGGGATCCCGTCGCCGTGTGGATGAGCGTCGAAGGCATCCTGTACGCGCTGATAGATGAACCGGAAATGATACACGCCCTAGTATCCCACGTCGTCGAAGGCTATATGATGATGCTGGAGCAGCTGGAAGAACAGAGCCTTGTCTATTCAGGCGAAAACCTTATTCATTGTACCGGCGCCTTTATCGATGATCTGCCCTCGCCGGACTTTGACCCAGAAAAACCGAAAACCCGGGACGTGTGGATGTACGCTATGGCCCAGGTGTTCGCGACAATATCTCCGGCAATGTTTGAGGAATACGAAATAGATCAGCTTATGCCCCTGTTCTGGCGTTTTGGCCTGGTATATTATGGCTGCTGCGATCCCCTCGAAGACAAAATGCGGGCGGTAAAACGCATACCGAATTTGAGAAAAATATCGGCAAGCCCCTGGGCGGATCGGGAAAAATGCGTGGAACAAATCGGGTCCGATTACGTGGTTTCCAACAAACCCAATCCCGCTTTTGTGGCCGGTTCCGCCTTTAACGAAGAACAGGTACGAGAGGATATTGAAAAGACAAAAGAAATTTGCGGGCGTACCCGCTCTCCGCTGGAATTTATTTTGAAGGATATAAGTACGGTTCGTCGTGAGCCGTTGCGCCTGAAACAATGGGGCGAAACCGCGATGAAAGTGGCCTGCGGCTGAAATGACCGCGACGCAAAAATACTGGCCGCGCGGCCTTAACGATACTAATGTTTTATGCGAGGTGGAACAGAGATGGAATCGGATTATGTTTTGGAAATGCTGGACGTTACGAAAAAATTTCCCGGCGTACTGGCGCTTGACAATGTCAGCTTTCAGCTAAAACCCGGAACGGTTCACGCGCTGATGGG
>JAIRSC010000035.1 GCA_031255645.1 Treponema sp.
CGAATGACTTGTTTGTGACTTCGAATGACTTGTTCGAAGGTCCGAATGACTTGTTCGAAGCGTCGAATGACTTGTTTGAAGGGTCGAATGACTTGTTCGAAGCGTCGAATGACTTGTTCGAAGGTCCGAATGACTTGTTTGAAGGTCCGAATGACCTGTTCGAAGGTCCGAATACCTTGTTTGAAGGTCCGAATGACTTGTTTGTGGCTTGAACTTCCCCCCGGCTATGTCCTCCACCAGCCGCGGTTTAAATGCCTCGCTGTGTCTTGAACGGGCGCTGTGCGTTAGCCGTATGCCTGCCTCGATAATAAGCGACATTGGCAACAGCGTCGTCGTGGGCTTTACCACCGTAAGACGATACGCGGTCATAAAAATAAGTAGTTACGCTCCATGGCCATTACGGAAAATACGCCCGCTAATTTCTTGAATTCTTCCATATATTTGCCTATACTAACCTCGTGAAGCAGGTCCTTATCATAGACGAATCGCCCCTGTTCCGGGACTATCTAAAGGAAAAAATCGCGGGGAATTCGGAACACACGGTTTCCGTCGAGACGGCCGCCGGCGCACTGGACGGCACGGCCAAAATCAGAGGCCTCGTACCCGACATCATCATTATGGATTACCAGCTTGGCCGCCAGGGATGTATGGATGTGCTCAGGCAGAAAAAAGAAAACCCCAACGCGGCGGGAATCCCGGTGATTATTCTGGCCCAGCAGATCGACCAGAAACGAATAATAGAACTTGTTCCCTACAACGTTAAAAAGGTGTTCGCCAAGCCGGTTAAAATCGACGCGCTGTTCACCGCCCTTTCCGCGATGCTGAAGGTGGATTTTTTGATTGACGATTCTCCGGGAATCGTGGAAGTCCATGTGAACGACGACATCATCTTTGTCGAAATCGCCCAGGGCCTTAACCGGGACAAGATCGACCTGCTCGGCTATAAAATCGTCGAACTCGTGGATCTGTATCAGATACGGACGCCGAAAGTAATCGTCATGCTCAGCGACATACGCCTTGGTTTCGCCGACGGCCCGAATATCGAAAAGCTGTTAAAGATAATACTAAACGCGTCCCGCGTCAGGCAAAAATACGTCCGAATACTTACCCGCGACGAGTTTACCAGAAATTTCATAGAAAGCCAGAAGGCATACGAAGATATTGAGGTGGTGAGTAACCTTCAATACGCGATAGACGGGCTGCTCGCGCAGCCGGACAAAAGCGCCGAAATCATCAGCGGCAGCCTGCTTTCCGCGGAAAACGCCGAAGGCGAGGCGATGCAGCTTCGCTTTGAAAGCGAAACGAAGAACACCCCGGAAAACATGGCGGAGGCCTTCGAGGGGCTTGCCATAGCCGCGGTCGACGACGATTTTGTCATACAGGAACTCGTCAAGAACACCTTTTCCGGAACGTCGGTTACCGCGTTTTCCGACGGCAGGGAATTTGTCCAGGCGCTGGAACACAGCCGTTTCGACCTGGTGTTTCTGGATCTGCTGATGCCGAAAATGGACGGCTTCGCGGTGCTTCGGGAACTTAAAGAAAAAAACAGTTCCATGCCGGTTATCATCCTTTCCGCGGTAAACCAGAGAGAGACGGTTATCCGGGCTTTCCAGATGGGCATAAAAAGCTACATTACCAAACCGCTCAAGCCCGGCGATCTGCTGAGAAAATCAATGGAAATACTCAGGGTTAATTTTTGATGCCCCGGGATCGGGAACCGGGAACAGGGCCGGAAAACGACGGCCCCTTCTTCCGGTTTTTCAACAGTTCCGCCGCCGCGATGGCGATAGCGGACATGAACGGCATTATCGTGGCAAGCAACAACAGCTTTAACCGGCTCGTTCAATCCCTTTCCGCCGTAAAAACGGGAGACGCCGGGGCGGAAACGGCGAGTTTCGGCGCCTCCTTCGATTTTCTGTCGATTCACGATTCGGTGCGCTTTTCCAATTTCCTTTCCCGGCTTTCGGCCGGAAGCTCGGATACGGTCGATTTCAGGGCGCCCTTTCACGATTCCCTTGGCAAGGCCCACTGGTTCAAGCTTAAGGGATGGCGTATCGCCGAAGATCCCGGCGCGGAAGAAAAACAGCGGGGGCCGTTTATCGGCATTACGATTGACGACGAAACGGAAGAACAGGAAGCCGAGGAACGCCTTTTGGAGGACAAGCGGATCGCCGAAAAAGCGATGGAGGCGAAAAGCCGCTTTCTCGCCACGATGAGCCACGAAATCCGTACCCCGATACAGACCATTATCGGGATGAGCGAACTGCTCCAGGATACCAGGCTCGACCGCGAACAGGCGGAATATGTCCGCCAGGAAAAATTCTCCGCGGAAGTGCTTCTCGCGCTTATCAACGATATCCTCGACTATTCGAAGATCGAAGCGGGCAAAATGGAACTTGAGCGCGTTCCCTTTGACCTTTCGGAAACCGTCGAACAGGCGGTTCAGATGATTTCGATAGAGGCCCACAAAAAGGATCTGGAAATAGCCGTGGACATTCCGTCCGGCGCGCGGCTGCGGGTTTTTGGAGACCCCAACAGATTCCGCCAGGTTCTAATCAACCTGGTAAAAAACGCCGTCAAGTTTACCCCGCGGGGCAGCGTCGTCGCCGGCGTTTCGGTTTCCGGCGGGGCGGAAAAGAACGTTACCGTTTCGGTAGCGGACACGGGTATCGGCGTTCCCGAAGAAGCCAGGGGCCGGCTTTTCAGGTCCTTTACCCAGGCCGATTCCTCCCATACCCGGCTTTTCGGCGGTACGGGGCTGGGGCTTGCCATCTCGCGCAGCATCGTGGAACTTATGCGCGGCACAATACGGATGGACAGCAACGGGGAAAGCGGCTCCGTTTTTTCGTTTACCGTGCCCTTTGAAACGGCGGCGGCGCCGGCCCTTCCGTCAATCCCGGAAGCGAAACGAAACACCCCCGTTCTTCTAATCGACGATACGGACATTTCCCGGACAATCATAAAAAGATATTTGGAAGAGCTGGGCTGCCCGCGCCTTGACGCCGCCGCTTCCGGCGGGGAAGCCCTCGGCATGATGAAAAAAGCCTCGGAAACGGGGCAGCCCTACGGGGTTTGTTTTATCGACATGAACATGCCCGGCATGGACGGCTGGCGGCTCGCGGCGGAAATAAACGGCGACAAATCCATCAACGGCGCGAAGCTGATCCTTATGGTTCCCCAGGGACGCATGGAAGGGGACGCGAAGATGACCCTTTTAAAATGGTTTGACGGCTATGTCAGCAAGCCGGTAACCGCCCGGAGCCTCTACGACGTTCTCGCCCCGGCGCTTGAAGAGCCGGAAACGGAGGGCGAAGAAGCCGGGGACGAAACGGCCGGCGCGAAGAACGAAGAAAGCGGCGTCGAGATTCCTGAGGATATGCTGGTGGCCCCGGACATCGTCGATTCCGGTGTTTTCAGCGCCGCGCCCGCGGTTCTTATCGTGGAGGATCATCAGGTTAACCAGAAACTGTTCGCGATAATTATGGAAAAACTCGGTGCAAGAACCGTGCTCGCGGACGACGGAATCGACGCCCTTGAAAAGGCCGCCGATAATCCGGTCGACCTTGTTTTTATGGATTTGCAGATGCCCCGCATGAACGGTTTTGAGGCGGCGGCGGAACTGAGAAGGCGGGGATTTGACAGGCCGATTATCGCGGTAACCGCCGGCGTCCTGGACGACGAGCGGAACCGCTGTGTCCAAAGCGGCTTTGACGACGTGCTTCTTAAACCCTTTAAAAGGCCGGACGTCAAGGCTATGCTTGAAAAATGGAACGGCAGGCCGGGACAAACCGCGGGGCCGTCCGTCGCTGAAAAAGGGCCGGACGATTCCGGCTTTACGGCGGCCGCGACACCCGAAGGAAAGGACGGCGTCTTCAACCCGGAGGATCTCGAGGATACGTTTCTCGGAGACAGGGAAACGGCGCGATCCCTGCTGAAAAAATTCGTCGAAAACAGCGAAACCCAAATCGGCCGGCTTAAGGATCTTGAAGAAGCCGGAGACTGGGAAGAGGCGCGAAGGATCGCCCATACCGTCAAGGGCAGTTCCCTTACCCTTTCCGGCAAGGAGCTTGGCGCGGCGGCGGCACGGCTCGAAAAAGCCTACAAAAACATCGACAGGGCCGAAATGCCGCCGGCTTACGGGCCGTTTGTGGAAGCCTTTGCCCGTTTTAAAGCCGCCGCCGAAAAGTTCCGGGAGGAAACATGATCCGGTCGTGCCTTCATACCCATACGACGTTCTGCGACGGCGCGGACGACGTGGAAACAATGTGCGCCGCCGCCGCGGCCAGGGGGCTTGCTGCCATAGGCTTTAGTTCCCACGCCCCGATTGCCAAAAAAACGGGGATAAAGACAAGCTGGCACCTCCCTGACGAAAAACTCGACGAATACCTGGAAACGGTTCTGGCGGCAAAAAAACGCTGGCGGGGAAGGCTCGAGGTATTTCTCGGTCTTGAGGTTGATTATATACAAGGGCTTTGCGGGCCGGCCGACGGGGACTATCAAAGCCTTCCCCTGGATTACATTATCGGCTCGGTACACTTCGCGGCCCCGCCCGAACGCGGCTTTACCGTTGACGCCCCCGAAGAAGAATTCCTGGCCGGTTTCAGGGATATTTTTCAGGGCGACGGAACAGCCCTTTACAACGCCTACTACGACGCGTACCGCGGCATGATCGAAGAGGGCGGCTTTGACATCGCCGGCCATCTTGATCTTGTAAAGAAAAACAACGGGCTTTACCGGTTTTTTTCCCCGGAAGATCCGGCTTACGGAAAACGGCTTCTGGAAACGGCGGACTGCCTGGCCGCCGCGTCCGGCCGGCCCGCGCGGGAAACGACGGGAAACGGGGCTTTTCCCGTCGTCGTCGAAGTCAATACCGGGGGCATGAACAGGGGCCGCGTCTCCGAACCGTATCCGTCGCGGGCCGTCCTTAAGCTGCTTCGGGAACGAAACGTCCCCCTTACCGTTACCGCCGACGCCCACAGCGCCGAACACCTGGGCGGGCATTATGAAGAAGCCCGGAACGCCATGATGGACGCCGGTTACAGCTCGGCGCTGCGTCTCGCGGAGGGGAAAGACGGAAAGGCCCTGTGGCTGGAAGAACCCCTCACCGCCCGGGACCGCGGCGAAAGCTGAAGTCTTGGATTTGGAGCGGCCCCGGTTTTGAGGCGCCTCAGTTGACTTTTCTAAGCAGCGCGATAAACTTTCTGTTTGAAATTTTCATTTCGCCGGGCGAGTTAACCTCGACATCCCCGGCCCAGGTACGATCATCGCACTGTAGTTTCGCGCGAGACCCGCTGTCCGGCCTGAACACCCCGTCTATAATGAAGCGCTCCCCTTTTTCATCCACCGTGGTCAATTCCCAGACGGTGTTCGATATCCTGAGCCGCAGCGGTTTCGGGTCGTCGCTGCCGCCCCATCGTCCGATCCAAATCCCCTCAAACGGGCTTGTTACCGTTACCCAAAAGGCATCGCTTTTGCCCCCTATTGTAACCGTAACCCGCTGTTCGCCCATCCTGAACTTGTCGTATCCCGTGACCTTTAGCCGCAAGGGATCCACCAGCGCGAGACTGCTCCCCGGCCAGGTTCCCTGAACCCTGATGCCGGAAAGGTCAAGATCGTCCCCGATCCTGTAATCCGTTTTTGCCGGCGGTCTGTCAACCGACAGGGCGTCCAGCGCGATAAGCCTTACCGGAAACCGGGCCGTCTTGTCCGAATAGCTGACGGTTATATGCTGTTCCCCCGCGCGGGTCGTATCGAATTCGGAAACGGCGGCGTTTACCGGTTTTTCTCCCATGCCTTCCCATGTCCCGATAACAACAAGGCCCGCCGGGTTAAAATCTTCCCCCATAAAATACTCGGTCCTGGCCGGCGGGGACTTTACGGCGATTCCCGTAAGGGCCGCCACTGTCACGGAAAAGGACGCCCGTTTGCCGTAGTAGTCCGCGGTAAGAGTCTGAACCCCCGCCCTGTCCCTGTTGTAGCCGAAAATGTCCAGGCGATCCGGCCCGATACTTTCACCGGGAACCGTTTGGTTCTCGAACTCTACCCACGCGGCAAGCCCCGTCAGGTTAAGGTCGTCTCCCTGCATAAGAACCGCCACCGGAGGCTGTTGAATGGACAGGCTTAACGCCGGTACAACCGTCACCGTAAAGGACGCGGTTTTTCCATCCATAACAACCGTTACCGTCTGCCGGCCCGGCCGGCCCCTGTCGTAACCGGTAATTTGCAGATGAGACGCGTCCGCTATGTATTCGCTGTTCTTCTTGTAATGGGCCATGACCGCCAGCCCCGAAGCGTCCAGTTCCTGCCCCTGTCCGTACGTCGTCCGGGCGGGGCCCCTGCTGACTTCAATCGCCTGAAGCGTATTGCAGCCGCCCAGAGCGGTCATTGCCGCCCCGGTAACAACGGCGCAAAGGAACAAAGCCCTCCCGCGTCCCAAAAACGAGATCGGCGATCCTTTAAATATATATCGTTTCATGGAACGCTCCCCCCTTTACGGCGTTTTTTTCGCGCTAACGGTTCCGCCGTTCTTCGGCGGTCTTGCAGTCTATGCACATCAGGGCGTAGGGAATAGCCTCAAGCCTTTTCTGGGGAATGGGCTTTCCGCACTTGATACAAATCCCGTATTTGCCCTGCTCTATCCTGGTAAGGGCGGAGTCGATAAGCTTCAGCCGCTTGAGTTCCTGCGAACCCAGCGCCTCGATCATTTTTCTGTCGATATCGTCCGAAGCGGTGTCGGCTATGTCCTTTGGATCCATCCCCTCCACAATTTCCTTGAAATCTTCACTGCTGGCGACGAGATTGGAAATAATTTCCTGCTTCAAAGCGATAAGCGAGCTTTTTATTTTTTCGATAAAATCTTTTTTCATGTTTGTCACCTTATTCACAGCGGAGTCCGCTGCCCGTCCTCAGGGCGGGGAGTCGTCAAAATCCGGCGTTCGAAACCCTGTCCGGCCTTTTGAAAAACCGGAACAATTCTGCGAACAATGACGTATGTTCGCGTTTTTGTCAAGTCCTTTTGGCTCAAAATCGGCAATTTTGTCATAAAATAACCGTAAACCCGCACACAAAAAGGAACATGCGCCGAATCATACGTCTATCTCGTTCTCAGGGGCTTTCACGCGCGTCTTTTTTTACTATTATAGTAAGTATGAAGGTTTTATGCTTTGAAAACAATCCCCAGGCCTGTTCGGATACAGCGCTGCGCCAAAAAGCGGGGCCGGTCAAGAATATAGACGACGAGTTGAGAAAAACCGCCATGGAAATGATAGAGTCCATGCGCCGGGAAAGAGGCGTCGGTCTCGCGGGGCCCCAGATAGGCCTTCTTAAACGTATCTTCGTTACCCACGCGGAAGGGGATTCGGAGCGGGTGTTTATCAATCCGACGATAATCTGGACAAGTCAGGAGCAGGTCAAATATGAGGAAGGCTGCCTTTCGCTGCCGGGAATCTGGGCCGATGTGATACGGCCGGAATGTGTCAAAATCCAGGCCTGGAACGAAAAAGGAAGGGCGTTTACGATTGAGGCTTCGGGAGTGCTGGCCAGGGTGATTCAGCACGAATACGATCACCTGGAAGGGATACTCTTTATAGACCGGCTGCCGGAAGCGAAAAAAGAAAAGATTCTGGCAAAGCTGCAAAAACAGAAGCAGACGACATAACGGGCCGGCATGAGAGCACACGAAAAAAGCCGTTTCTCCGGGCCGCCGCGGATACTGTTCGCGGGAAGCCCCGCGATAGCCCTGCCTTCGCTTGAGGCGCTGATGCGCGGTTCGGCCGATACGCCGGATTCCGCCGAAACCCGCCCCGCCGCGCCGCCCTCGGGGGCCTGGACGCTTGCCGGGGTTTTGACCAATCCCGACAAGCCCAGGGGCCGCTCCGGCAGGGCGGAGCCCACGGCGGTCGCCGCCGCGGCGGAACGTTATTCGGCCTTCTCTGTCGAAAACGGGCTTCCGCCGCTTGCCGTACTCAAGCCGGAAACCCTTAAAGCGGAAGCCCGCGAGGCGGCGGCGGCCCTTTCGCCGGATCTCCTGGTAAGCTTCGCCTACGGCCGGATCTTCGGGCCGAAATTCCTGTCGATTTTTCCGCTCGGCGGGATCAACATCCACCCTTCCCTCCTGCCCGCGTACCGGGGCGCGTCTCCGGTTCAGGAAGCTATACTGCGGAGGGACGGTAAAACCGGGATCTGCATCCAGAAAATCGCCCTGGAAACGGATACCGGGAATATCCTCGCGTCAAGGGAAATTCCCCTTTCCGGCAGGGAAACCGCCGCGTCCCTCGGCGAACTGGCGGGCAAAGAGGCGGCGCTTTTGCTTTCCGAAACGCTGCGCGGCCTTCTGGAAGCCGTTTCGCGGGGAGACGGTTTCCCCGATGGAACGCCCCAGGAAGGAACGCCAAGTTACTGTTCGCTTATCGGCAAAGATTCGGGGATAATAGACTGGAACAAAAGCGCCGTGGAAATCGACGCGATGATCCGGGCCTACACGCCCTGGCCGCTGGCGCGGACAAGCCACAACGGGCAGGTTTTGCTTATACTGGAGGCCGCGCCGTTCCGTGGAGACGCGCCCCGTGAGGACGCGCCCGGCGGGGAGGCTCCCGGCGTTTCGCGCGCCGGGAACGGCGGCCCTTCGTCCGCGGCGGAAACCGCCGCCGGGCGGGTCTTGGGCACGGATAAAAAAAACGGTATACTGATACAGACCGGCGGCGGGATACTCGCGGTTACCCGTTTACAGTACCAGGCGAGAAAAGCTCTCCCCTGGCAGGCTTTTTTGAACGGCGCGAGGAATTTTATAGGCGCCCGCCTTGATTCGGAGGATGCGTAATATGGCGTTTAAAAATTTAAGCGGTAAGCTGGACGGACTGGAAGATTATGTGGGCAGCCACCTGCGGCTCTTCATCTCCCTTACCGTGGGGCTTCTGGTGTTTGTGGGAATGATATCCCTTTCGGTTTTCTTTATCGCCGTCAGGGGAAAGGAACAGGTAATGGTTCCCGACGTAACCGGAGAAGAGCTGACCCAGGCGCTGCTGAAGCTCCAGGTAAAGGAACTCTACCCCGAAATACAGCTTCGTTTTTCCAATTCGTCCGACGACAAGGGGCTGATTCTTGAACAGAGTCCCGACGCGGGTACGGTCGTAAAGGCCGAACGGCGGATTAGCCTCGTGGTCAGTTCCGGGGTTACGCTGGACAAGGTCGGCAATTATCTCGGCAGGAACATCAACGACGTGCGCTCGGATATTGCCGCGGTTCCCCTGTTGTCGATAAAAGAGCCGTTCATGTACCAATACGCCGCCGAAGCGGCGGGTACGGTGATACAGCAGAATCCTCCCGCCGGAACCGATCTTACCGGCCCCGCTGCCCTGGAACTTGTCGTAAGCCGGGGCCAGGAAAACGTCCGAATCACCGTTCCCAATCTGGAAGGCGCGGCGTTTCAAACGGCCCTGGAACGGCTGATCCAGGCGCGGATCAACTTTATTTTTGAAATAGTTCCTCCGGGAGAGGGCGATATTCCCGAAACCGTCGCCGCCCAGAATCCGTTTGGGGGAAGCGAGATAAGCGCCGGTGATACGATGACCGTAAGCCTTTACGCCCCCGTCCCCGGCGAAGGAGAGGCGGCGGGCCTTTTCCGTTATACGCTGCCGAGAAATCCCTACCCGCTGCCGGTTACGGTAGACGCCCTGCTGCCCGGCGGCGCGACAAGGCGGCTTGCCGGGGTAAACCATCCCGGAGGGAATTTTACCCTTCCCTACCGGCTTCCCGATGGATCGACGATTGTCCTTACGATGCTGGACCGGGAACTCTACCGGCAGACGGTCCGAAGCGAAGAATCTTCCCCGGAACAGTTTTAGGAACGGCCATGAACGTAAAAAAAATCTGCGCGCCGCTGCTTTTTCTCCTCTGCGCCTCCGTTTTTGGCCAGAACCCGCGGGAAACGCCCGAACAGACGGCGCTGCCGGCGGATCCTTCCGTTCTTGTCGGGATGACCCTGCCGAATCTTATCGAAAGTTACGGCGCGCCGAACGCGGTCTATCCCGTCCGCGGGCTCTCTTCCTGGCAGGACGACGTTGTCTTCGTATACGATCACGCCGAATTTTTCGTTTACGGGAACAGGGTCTGGCAGCTTAAACTTGTATCCGCCTACGGGGTAAGCGAAGGCGATCCGAAAGCCCAGGTTTCCCTTGTGCTTGGAGAAGGACAGAACTTCGACGGCTACAGCGTTTTTTCGCTGCCGAACAGGGTTTGGCCGCTCAGCCTGCGAATCAACTGGGACAGTTCGGATCGGGTGGCGGCCCTCTATGTGTACCGTTCCGATTTTTAGGGGGATTCGTGCCGAAACTCTGTCTGTGCCTTACCGCCAAAACCCTCGAACAGGATCTGCAAATTCTCGACGAGTACCGCAAATACGCCGATCTTGCCGAGCTGCGGGTAGACTGCCTCGATCCCGACGAACGTTTTTTGATACGGAGCTTTCCCGAAAAGGCCGGGATTCCGGTGATTCTTACGGTACGCAGAAAAATTGACGGCGGTTTTTTTGAAAACGGCGAGGGCGCAAGGGTTACGCTCCTTTCCAAAGGCCTTGCCTTTGCCGAGGTGGACAGGCGGCGGAACTTCGCCTATGTCGACATCGAGGAAGATCTCGAAGTGCCCGGCCTTGAAGAAGCCGTCCGTACCTTCGGGACAAGAATCATTCGTTCCTACCACAACGTCGAAAACGCGGACGACGACATAGCGGGAAAAATCAAAGCGCTTCACAGGGCGGGGGACGAAATCGTAAAAGTCGCCGTAACTCCCCGTACCCTGGAAGACGTGGTAAAACTTTACCGCGCCGCCAGGGGAAGCAGGGATATCGAAAAGATTCTGCTTTGCATGGGGCCTTTCGGCGCGAACACGAGGATACTGGCGGCGAAGCTCGGATCGTACCTGAGTTACTGTTCGGTTCCCGGCATGGAAGCCGCCCCGGGCCAGCTTGATCCCAGGGAACTTACCGAGCTGTACCGCTTTAGGGAAATCAAAAAATCGACCCGCGTTTTCGGCCTTGCCGGGTTTCCGCTTATAAGCAGCTACAGCCCCCTTGTCTTCAATACCGCGTTCAGTCACGAAAAAATCGACGCCGTCTATCTGCCCTTTCCGTCGGACAACCTGAAAAGTTTTTTGCGTTTGGCGGAAGAAATAGGATTTGCCGGAGCGGCCATAACCATTCCGTATAAAGAAGAAGTTATCCCCCTGCTCCAGGACAGTTCCGGGGATGTAAAGGAAATCGGGGCCTGCAACACCCTGGTTCGTTCCAAACCGGGAAACGGATGGATCGGCCACAACACCGACACGCTGGGTTTTTCCGGTTCCCTGCTTTCCTTTATCGGAAAGAAAAATTTTCGCGGCCTTGGCGTTACGGTGCTTGGGGCGGGAGGCGCCGCCGGGGCCGTGGTTTCGGAAACGCACAGGCTCGGGGGCAAGTGCCTTATCCTCAACCGCAATCCGGCCAGGGCGAAAGAGCTTGCCGCTCCGTACCGCTTTAACTGGGGCGGACTCGACGGACAGGGACTTGACATGATGGACAGGTATTCCGACATCATAGTACAGACTACGCCGGCGGGAATGTTCCCGGATATTGACGCCGAACCGTTCCCGCTTTACCATTTTACCGGCAGGGAAACGGTAATGGACTTAATCTACCGGCCGGCCAAAACCGCTTTTCTCAAGCGGGCGGAAAAAGCGGGCTGCAGGACGCTGAACGGTTTCGACATGCTTATACGGCAGGCAATGTCCCAGTATCAGCTTTTTCTGGGCAGGGATTTTCCCGTGGAACTGACGCCGAAGCTTGAACGGATCGCCAAACGCTGCGAGGACCAGGACGGCGGCAAAGCGGCTTATAAAACCGCCCAATGAGCCTCCCCGCCACAAGCCCGCAAACAGCGGTTTGCGGCGGGGTATCAAACCCCACTGTGAATGAGCCAAGATCAAAGGAGAACGCATGACCGAAGAATCCAGAGAAATCGCCGGCAGGGTAAAAGCGCTTAGGGAAATCGCGGAAATTCCGCCTGAAGAATTCGCCGCGGAACTGGGCTTTAAAAACGACGAATACCGGAGCTGGGAAAGCGGCGAAGTCGAGTTCCCAATCGGATCGCTTGTGGAAATAGCGGCGCGCTTTAAGGTCGATCTTACGGAACTTGTTACCGGAAAACCGTCGCGGCTTACCGGGTACTGCGTTACGCGGGCCGGAAACGCCCCGGAGGTAAGCCGCAGGCCGATGTACACCTACTGGAATCTGGCCTACAAGTTCCACAACAAGAGAGCCGAGCCTTTTCTTGTGGAAGCGAATCCCGAAACGGAAAACGGACCCTTGAGCCTTAATACCCATCCGGGACATGAATTTGACTACGTACTTGAAGGACGGCTTTTTGTCTCCGTCGGCGGCCACGAGCTTGAACTTGGCCCCGGAGACTGTATTTACTACGATTCAAACGAACCTCACGGAATGAAGGCCCTTGGCGGAACGCGGGCCCGGTTTCTCGCGATGGTTTTTTAGGGCAAAAGACGCCCTGTTAAGGAGAACAGATGGAACTTCTTGATACTTTTTTACCCCGGAAGGAATTTGATTCCTACGAGGATTTTTACAACGGTTTCTCCGTAAACGTGCCGGAACGCTTTAACTTTGCCTGGGACGTAATGGATAAACTCGCGGAAACCAAAGCGGCGGAAACGGCCCTGGTGTGGTGCGATGAAAAAGGCGCCGAAGCCGTGTTCAGTTACGGCGACATTAAGCGGCTTTCCAACCAGGCGGCCAATGTCCTTGCTGCGGCGGGAATAAAGCGGGGCGATCCGGTTATGCTTATCCTCAAGCGTCACTGGGAATACTGGCCGATACTGCTCGCCCTTCACAAAATCGGGGCGATAGCCATTCCGGCCACGCATCTTCTTACCGCAAAGGACATTGTGTACCGCTGCAGGGCCGCGGACATCGCCGGAATCGTCTGTGTCGACGAAGAAAAGATCATGGCCGCCGTGGACGAGGCCGGAGAAAAATTCCGGGCCGAGGGAAAAACAATGCTCCGCTACAGGGCCTTTGTCCGATCCGTTCATTCGGCCGCCGTTTCGACGCCCGCGCCGGCGACCGTACCGGTGACCGCGCCGGCGGCCAAAACGACGGGCGTGGAAGACCGGCCCTGGGCCGATTTCAAAACGCTTATGGAAGCGGCCGGCGGCGATTTTGAGAAACCGGCGCGGCTTCCCTCAAACGACGACATCATGCTCCTCTACTTTACGTCGGGAACGACGGGTATGCCGAAAATGGTACGCCACAACTTTGCCTATCCGCTGGGGCATATCGTTACGGCAAAATACTGGCAGCGGGTCGTCTCCGGCGGGCTTCATCTTACCGTGGCGGACACGGGCTGGGCGAAAGCGGCCTGGGGAAAAATCTACGGACAATGGCTCTGCGGAAGCGCCGTGTTCGTGTACGACTACGACCGTTTTGTGCCCCAGGCGATGCTGGAAGTGATCAGCCGCTGCCGGGTAACGACGTTCTGCGCGCCCCCGACCATTTACCGGTTTTTCATAAAGGAAGACCTGAAACAATACGATTTTTCCGCCCTCAAACACTGTTCCGTTGCCGGCGAGCCGCTTGAGCCCGAAATTTACGAACGCTTCCGGGAAGGAACCGGAATAAAGCTCCGGGAATGTTACGGGCAGACGGAACTTACCGTGGTGGTTTGTACCTATCCCTGGCTTGAGCCGAAACCCGGCTCAATGGGAAAGCCGTCGCCGGGCTACGATCTTGACCTTATCCGCGAAGACGGCTCTTCCTGCGACATGGGCGAGGAAGGCCAGCTTGTGGTTCGTACCGGCCGCCGGAAACCCTGGGGAATGTTTGGCGGCTATTACCGGGACGACGAGCTTAGCCGGAGCGTTTGGCGTGACGACGTTTACTATACCGGCGACATGGCCTGGCGCGACGAAGACGGGTATCTGTGGTTTGTAGGCCGCGCGGACGACGTGATAAAAAGTTCCGGTTACCGTATCGGGCCTTTTGAAGTGGAAAGTGCCCTGATGGAACATCCGGCCGTACTGGAATGCGCGATTACCGGCGTTCCCGATCCCGACCGGGGAAAAGCCGTCAAGGCGACGGTCGTTCTCGCGAAAAACTGGCCGCCTTCGGAGGAACTGAAAAAAGAACTGCAAAACCATGTAAAGAAAATTACCGCGCCCTACAAATACCCGCGTATCGTGGAATTTGTCAGCGAGCTTCCCAAAACGATAAGCGGAAAGATCAGGCGGGTACAGATACGCGAGACCGACGAACAGGCCGAAACCGGCGCGGGTGGGGAGACCCGCTAAGAAACGCGGCCGGGCGTTTTCCAGCGTATTCCCAAGGAGGATATTATCAACAGGTATCTTACGGAAGTAACAAAAAACAACGCGATAGACCTGGAACTCTACGACAGGTTTAACGTTAAGCGGGGGCTGAGGAACGCCGACGGCACGGGGGTATTGGTAGGGCTTACCCGTATCGGCGACGTACACGGCTATATCATCGACGAGGGAGAAAGGATTCCCGTAGACGGTAAGCTCTATTACCGGGGCATTGACGTAGAAGACCTGGTACGAAACGCCGCCTCGGAAGGACGCTTTGGCTTTGAAGAAGCGGTGTACCTGCTCCTTTTTGGGGAGCTTCCGGCGGCGAAAAAGCTTGAGAATTTCTGCGCCCTTATGGGAAACTCACGCGCCCTGCCGAAAAATTTCGCCGAAGACTCCATCATGAAAGCCCCGTCCAGGGACATTATGAACAAGCTTGCCCGTTCGGTGCTGACCCTGTATTCCTACGACGAGGACCCGGAAAACCGTTCCCCGGAAAACATACTCCGCCAGTGCCTGGAACTTATCGCCCGTTTCCCGACGATTGTGGCGTATTCCTACATGGCGAAAAAACATTACTACGATCACGAAAGCCTTATCATCCACATGCCCGAATCGGACTTGTCCAGCGCCGAAACCATACTTTCCCTTATACGGCCGGATCAGCGCTACTCTCATCTTGAGGCGGAGATTCTCGATTTGGCCCTGATCCTTCACGCCGAACACGGCGGCGGCAACAACTCGACCTTCGCCGTCCACCTGGTTTCTTCCGCCGACACCGACACCTTTTCGGCGATTTCCGCGGGAATCGTTTCACTCAAGGGCTGCAAGCACGGCGGCGCCAACATCAAGGTAATGCGGATGATGGACGAGATCAAAAAACACGTCAAACACTGGGACAGCCGGGGGGAAGTGGCCGATTACCTTGAACTGATACTGAGGGGAGAAGCCCACGACGGTTCGGGCCTTATTTACGGTCAGGGCCACGCCGTCTACACAAAAAGCGATCCGCGCGCGGTTCTGCTGCGGGAAAAGGCCGCTCTTCTGGCAAAGGAAAAAAAGCTTGAGGATGAATTTAACCTGTACTGTCTTATCGACGCCCTCGCCCCGGAAGTCTTCAAAAAGGTAAAAGGTTCGGACAAGGTGATCTGCGCCAACGTGGATTTTTATTCAGGATTTGTGTACAGAATGCTGGGAATCCCCGCCGATCTTTACACGCCCCTTTTTGCCGTAAGCCGGGTAGCCGGCTGGTGCGCCCACCGTCTTGAGGAAATTATCTCGGACGGCAGGATCATTCGCCCGGCCTATAAATGCGTTCAGAAACGGCTCACCTATGTCCCGCTTGCCGGGAGAGGTTAACGTTCCGGCTTCTTCCCGAAGACTCCCAGCAGTTTCCCGATAAGGCCCTGTTTCTTTTCGGGCGGCGCGGCCTTTGCCTGGTCTTTGGCGGGTTTTTCGGTTTCGCCGGGACGGGTTTTCCGGTCGTTCGGTCCCGCCGGGCCGCGCCGCCCGCCTTTGCCGCGGCCCGGCGGCCGCTGTCCGTCCCGGCCGGTTTTGCTTCCGTACTTGTCCTTATAGTAGGCCATGCGCTGGTCAAAAGAAAGTTCCGACAGCTCCGGCTGCCGGGGGCCGGAAGCCCTGCGCCGCTCGTCGGCCGGGCGTCCTTCTTCCCGTCTCGTTCCGCCCCGGACCTTTTCGGCCCGGTTTCCGGCTTCCGGGCCGGACCGCCCGCTTTCGCCGCCGCGCCGCTCACCGGGCCGTTCGCCGCGCCTTCGTTCCCCACTCCGGCTTCTCCCTTCCCCGCGGCGTCCGGCGGTCCGGCGGCCCGTTCCTCCGCCTTCTCTCCCCCCTCTTCCGCCGCCATCCCTTCCATCGCGCCTGTCGTAAGAGCCGGCGCGGATTACGCGGCCTTCGCTCTTGTCTTCGGCAAAAAGATTTTCGCCGGCGATTTGGGAAGGAATTTTTTTCCCGATATATTTTTCAATGTCGGGAAGCTCGTATACGTCCTGTTCACTCGCCAGGGTTATGGCTTTTCCGGTTTTGCCCGCCCGCGCCGTCCGTCCGATACGGTGAACGTAGTTTTCCGCTTCGACGGGAAGATCGTAATTTACCACCATGGCAAGGCTTTCAATGTCGAGGCCGCGGGCGGCTACGTCGGTAGCGGCCAAAACCCGTACCGCGCCGCTTTTTACGTCGTCGATAATCTGAAGCCGTTTCGCCTGCGGAAGATCCCCTATGATAAACTCGCAGTCTATGCCGTTTATCTTAAGACGCCTGGCCACGATTTCCGTGTAACGTTTTGTATTACAGAAGATGATGGCGCTTTCCGGCTTTTCGCGTTCCATAATCCCCAACAGGAGGCGCATTTTGTCGCCCGAATGGACATGGTACAAAATCTGCTCGACCTCTTCGACAGTAACCGTTTCCGGTTCTATCTCGATTTCGCGGGGATTTTTGGTGTATTCCCAGGCGAGGTTTTTTACCCAGCTGTTAAGCGTTGCGCTGAACAGCATCGTCTGGCGGCGGTCGACGGGGGGGACAACTCTTATAAGCTTGCGGAGATCGGGATAAAAACCCATGTCGAACATCCGGTCCGCTTCGTCAATGACCAGGAAGGCGATATCCATAAGGTTCATATGGCCCGATTTGTTCAGATCCAGTACCCGTCCGGGAGTACCGACGAGTATCTGCGCGTTGTCCTTTAAAAAACGATGCTGCTGGGCATAGCCCACGCCGCCATAAAAGCTCCCCGTCTTGAAAGGAAGGTGTTTTCCCAGAACCTTGGCTTCTTCCTCAATCTGAACGGCAAGTTCCCTTGTGGGCGTCATAATAAGGGCTTTTTTTCCGCCCAAAAGGGGCTCGGTAAGGAGGCGCTGGAAAATAACGATGAGAAAGGCGGCCGTTTTGCCCGTACCCGTCTGCGACTGGACATACAGATCCTGACCACCGAAAGCGCTGGACAGAACCTGTTCCTGAACCGGCATACAGCTGCGGTAGCCGGAATCCGCGATGCCTCTTTGAAGATCCTGATGCAGGTGTAACTCGGTAAATTCCATAAAACTGAGTATAAGTATAACCAGTAATGGAAGAAAAAAGCAAGTACGCGCGCCGCCCCATGAAAAACGTTACCCATGGCGGGATATTGGACTACACGCGAATGAAATGCTATAATGTGGAGGCTTTCCCAAAAACTGGAGTTTCGGGAAAGCCTCTGCGAATATCCAAAAGTATTTTATGGAGGGACGTATGGCAAAAAAGGCGCTTGTTTTTCTGGCCGAAGGTTTTGAGGAAGTGGAAGCCGTTACGCCGGTCGATTATCTTCGCAGGGCGGGCATAGAGGTAACCACGGCTTCCATTACGGTTTCCAATACCGTAAAGGGCGCGAGGGGCGTTCCGGTCGTGGCCGATACCCGGCTGGAAGAACTTGCCAAAACGGGAAAGCTTTCCGCCGATGCCTGGGACGCGGTTTTTATTCCCGGCGGAATGCCCGGAGCCTCGAATCTTGCCGCCTGCCCCGAAGTCGGGAAACTTTTCAAAGAAATGGCGGGCGCCGGGAAGGTCTTCGCGGCGATCTGCGCGTCCCCGGCGGTGGTATTGGCGCCCCTGGGACTTCTTGAGGGGAAAAACTTTACCTGCTTTCCCGGTCTTGAAGGCGGCGTGAAGGGCGGGAAACATTCTTTCGAAAAGGTCGTGATTGACGGCAGCCTGATCACGAGCCGGGGGCCGGGAACCGCCGCCCTGTTCGCCTTCGCGCTTATCGAAAAGCTCGAAGGGGCCGCCGCGGCGAAAAAAATCGCCCAGGACACATTGGTTTCCTGATCGGCCGCGAATCGGTATACGGACGCTTGCGGGCGCGTTTTTCCCTGAAACGCCGCGCAAGCTTGTCTTTTTCGCCGAATCACAGTACATTGTATTCATAATGCCTCTGGAACATGTGTCAACGGCGGACACAAGGCAGGTTTTCTTCCTGAAAGAGAACGAAAAAACTCTGCTAAGGGAGATTACGGCCCGTCTTGACGCGGATAATCCCGCTGAAGCGGAAATAGTCAGAGAACGTTTCGGCTGCCTTGAATCGTTCGGAAAGACTATCGCCCTTTTCCCCCTTATCCGGAAAACCCAGATACTGCTCGGTTCGGTCCGGGACGACAGGCTGTTTATCCAGTCTCTCGTGGGGCTCGGGCCGTCTTCCAACCTTCTCCACATACCTTCCCGTATCCAGGCCGTCAGAAGCTTTCTGGTTACCAAGTTTCACGCTTTTTCCCTTTTGTCAAAACTTATTCCGGACGATCCCGAATTTAGCGGGCCGGTACAGAACGCCGTGTTTTCAATACTGTTCACGATTATGGCCGAGGACGTGTATTTTTCGTGTATCAACGAACCGTCTTTTTCGCTGGACATGAAGCTGAACCTTGCCGAGGAACTTGTCTCGCTTTGGGACAGCGGCTCCGAGCTCGCGATGGCAAAGCATTTTCCGGCTCTGGAGGCGCTGTGGACGGCGCGGAACGATTCTCCGCCGAGTTTCGGGACCCTGGACGGAACAAGCGAAATCTTCCGCATCTCCATCGACCTGGGAGACGACTGGCATGATTTTCTTATCCACAAGCTCGCGGACGACGAAACCAAGTGGGCCCTGGACGAATTTCTGTTCGGTCTTTCCTACGAAGAGCTTATTTCGGTTCGTTCCAGACTGAAGCGTTTCGGCATTAACGCGGTTGACTTTAACGAAATCCGATCCTACCTGGGAAGACGCCCCGCCTATTCGATGGTAAGCAGTTACGATCCCAGGGAATTGTACGATTTCTATATAGACCGGAAAGAAGCCTCGCTGCTTAGAAAGCGCCTTAACGCCCCCGGCCCCTATAAAACCCTGGAAGAGATTTACCTCGAATACCGCATAAGTTTCTGACGCTCCGCATCTGTCTGAACGTTAGCATCCTGATGGGGGGGGGGGGGGGGGGTGGGGAAAGCCCCGTCAGGGGGCCGCATAAGTTTTTGACGCTCCGTCGGGAGCTTTCCGGTTATCCGCTTGAAGATTCTGCTGAAATAATTGGGATCCTGGTAGCCGACGGCGTAGGCCACGTCTTTTACCGTCATCCCGGAATCCTGAAGAAGTTTTTCCGCCTCGCCGATACGAAGCTCGGTAACATAGTCGATAAAATTGGTCTTGAGGTGTTCGGAAAAAAGACGGCTCAGGTGGGCCGCCGAAACAAGGGCCTTTTCCGCCGCGTCGCCGAGCTGTATGCCTTCCGCGTAACGCTCGCGTATATAAGCGAGGGCCTTTGTAAGCGGCGGGGGAAAGTTGCCGGTTCTCTTTTCCGACGCCAACAGCAGGAGTTTTTCAAAATGAAGCTCCGCCCAGCGCTTCCATTCCCCGATGTCTTTAAGCCCCGTAATTTCGGCGGGCGCAAACGGGGGCTTACATTCGGGATCGCTAAAAGCGCCGGTAATGTCGTCGAGGAGCAGCGTAAAAAGGGAAACCATCGAAACTTTCGCCGCCGAAAAATCCCCGGAAAACTCAGGCTCCCAAATTTCCCGGAAAAGCGTTCTGGCTTCTTCCGGGGCCGCGACGCCTATTTTTTGCCTAAGCTTGATTATTTTAAGCCGCTCCCGATCTCCCGCGCCGGCGCGCCGGGCCGAAAGTTCCGCCAGGGCTTCGTTGCAGGAACGGTACAGTTCCGGCCCCCGGTAAAGTCCTCCGATTCCGTAATACCAGCCCACGGAAACCAGCGTTTCCCTGAGCATCTTTTCCGCTTTGTGCCGGAAGACGGCGGGGTTAAGGTCTTCGGAAACCAGGAACATGCAGCGGTTGAGCATGGAATCGTAAATACAGTGGTGCTTGTAGGAAAGCTGTTCCGCGATACGAAGCTGCCAGGTTTCCAGATCCTTTTCCAGTTCCACATGAAGGATTATGCCGTAATCCGAAGGCAGGCCCAGTTGTTCCCGGTACCGCGACCAGGTTTCCTCGCTCATTTCCACCCAGATATCCTTGCGCAGAAGCCGCTGCAGGGAATCGGTGTAATATTCGGATTTTTCCCGGGGTCTGGAACGAAGCTGAACCAGGGCCTGTTCCAAAGTCTCGACAAAGGTTTTTTTGGAAACGGGCTTTACAAGATAGGCGAACACCCCCAGGGGTATGGCCCGCTGGGCAAGGTCGAAACGCTCGTAGGCGGTGGACAAAACGCAGACCATGCGGGGATATTTTCTGTACACGTCTTCCAGAACCGAAAGGCCGTCTATGCCGGGAATATTGATGTCCATGAAAACAAGATCGGGTTCGGTTTCGTAGATTAGCTTGAGGGCTTCATAGCCGGAACGGGCTTTTCCGGCCAATGTAAAGGGGCTTTCCCCGGAAGAATCTTCCAGCGGCCGGAAACGTTCCAGCATAAATTCATAGCTTTCGAGAACAGGCTCTTCGTCGTCGACAATCAGAACACTAAACACGGCTCTTTCCCGGTATCTATGCTGATAATGACGGCGGTCCCGTCCGGCCCGGTCTCGATACGCACAATGTCCCTGTCGCCGGGATAAAAAAAGTACAGCCGCTGTATTACGTTTTCAAGCCCCATAACCCGCGATACCGACGACTGGTCGATGGACTGGGGATGAAGAAGCTTTTCCGCGAGCCCCCTGTCCATGCCCCGGCCGTTATCCGCGACCGACAACACAAGGCGCTGCCCTTCCCGGAAAATCCGCACGGTCACATTCCGCCGTTTTTCCGCGCCGGCAAAACGGATCCCCTCCGGCGGGGAAGCTTCCGGCGCGCCGGACACCGCGCCGGCTTCGGCGGCAACTTCGACTTCGGCGGCGGCCGGGTTCTGAATTTCCGCGGAATCCTTGAAAGCGTGAATAACACAGTTCTCTACCAGCGGCTGGAGTATGGAAACCGGAACCTTGCAGGAATCGAGCAGGGTTTCGTCGCACTCAAGACACAGATCGAGGTTGCGGGGAAAACGGACTCCAAGGATATAGAAATAATAATCCAGGCCCTGAATCTCGTGCCGCAGGGGAACGAGAATGTCCTTGTTGCGTATGATGTGCCTGAAAAGCCGGGCCATGTAATCCATGTATTCCCCGGTTCTGTCCGCCCCCTCCACTATCGCGAGCTGCATGCCGGTGTTAATCGTGTTAAACAAAAAATGGGGATTCATCTGCGCCTGAAGCGCGTAAATCTCCATGTGCCGCACCAGGCCCTCCATCTTCATGTTCCGCATCTTTTCCTGCATATATTCCTGCTTGATGTTTTCCTGCCAGCGTATTTCCTCTATATAACTGCGGATATCGTTTTTCATGTTGTTGAAGGCCTTGATCACCCTGTCCATTTCCTCGTTCGCTCCGGTTTCCATATCGGAAACGCCGAAATTTCCCGCCGAAAGTTCCTGCGCCATCACCGAAAGCCTCAGCAGGGGATTGGTAAAACGGTTAAGCGACAGCAGAAGAAGCTGTATGGCGAACAGGGAAACCAGAATAATAAACAGAAGGTTCCACAGCTGGATTGTTCCCGATTCCGCGAGAAACTGCTCATAGGCGTCAAGCTGGCTCCTGAAACGCTCCGTGCTTACGGCGTCTATCTCGTTGTTGATATACTCCGCAAGCCGCGCCATTTCCTCGTAGGTTCCCGTATAGGCGGAAATATTCCGTCCCCGTTTTTCTTCCATGGCCCGGTCCGCCAGGTTAAGGTAGTTGAGGATAAGAAAATACAGTTCCCGTTCCTTGAGATCGACCCTGTTTCCCGTTATGGCGTGATATCCGGGAATCTTCTGCCTGAGCAGCTGGGTGTCGATCAAAATTTGGGCAAGGGCGTTGGAAGACCGCGTGGAAAGATATTCCATCAGCGGCGCTTCAAAGGCTTCAAGGTCTTCCTGAAGGGATTTGATAAACCGCTCCCGGTTAAAGCTGTTTTCCGAAATCCGCTGAAGACGCTGGGAACATACAAGTATGTAGGCGGTGGATAAAACAAGGATAAGGAAAACGCCGAAGATGCTTACCAGTATCTGAACGCGGAACGACCGGTGAAATCCCGTCATTGCGGAACCCGCTACAAACCGCTGCCGGTAATAATTTCTATCCCGGTATCAATCGTGGCCGAGGTATAGCCCGTGGTACGGAGCGCCGTAAGAGAGCGCAGCGCCTCGTAGCCAATCCGCTCCGAATCGATGACCACGGAACAGGCCACGATTCCTTTTCTGATATTTTCCAGTACCCCCGGATCGGCGCCGAAACCGATAACCTGCACCCGGCCGACCAGGTTCATGTCCACAAGGGTCTGGGCCGCGGCTACCGTATCCGAGGAATCGGTAAACACGATGGTGTTGATATCAAGCCCCTCCGTGTTCGGCTGATCCCGAAACAGCCCGGAAAGCAGGGCTTCGGCGTCCAGGGGGTTAAGATTCGTCTTGAAGCTCATAACCGAAGCGTCCGGCCCCAGCGCGGTGACCATGCCCATTTCCACCAGTTCCCGCTCGGCGTAAATACCCGGCGCCTTGTCGCTGTACACCACGGCAAGGCGGAGCGGTTCGGGAATTCCCTGGGCGGATCTAAGCCGCATGGAGATAAGCCCGATACGGCGGCCCATGTCGAAGTTGTTGGTTCCGATAAACGGCCAGGGCTGATCGTGGGCGATATTGTGGTTCAACAGGACGACCGGAATGTTATGGCCGCCGAGTTTTTCAAGCTGTCCGCGGGCAAGGGCGTCGTCCAGATAGGGGCAGACTATCACCCCGTCCACGCCGGTATAGGACGCCATTTCAAATTCGTTTTTGGCCGGATCGATTGAATGAACGGAAACGGCCGCGTTCAGTTCGGCGGCGGCCCGTTCCGCGCCCCTGATAATGCCGGTAAAAAACGAATTCCTGTTGTCCGGAAGGTACAGGGAAAAATGATAGTTAAGGGGTTCCCTTCCGTCCAGAGAACTGATGTTAAGCCCCCAGACCCTGGTAAGGGATGTGAAAAAAGCGGCCAGCGCGAACAGGCCCGAAAATATCAGGGCAAGCCGGGCGACAATTTTCATCGGGCCTATTCGTAAAGCGGGCTTAACGCCGCCAGATACCGCGAATAAACCGCGTAGGCCTGGTCGTAGGCATCCGCCGCTTTCGCGTCCGGTTCCACGACGGCGCCTTCAAGAACCACGTGCTCGTCCACAAGGCTGCCTATCGCGGCGCTTGTTCCGCCCGCGCCGCCCGAGGCGGCAAGGCACCACAGGGCCTGTATAGCGCCGCCCATGGCCGCCGCTTCGCCGCCTGTGGGAAGCCGTACCGGCAGCTTCATCACGTCGGCGGCTATGCGCTGCCAGAGCGGGCTTTTCGCGCCGCCGCCGATAAGCCGTATTTCCCTGGCCTTAAAGCCGAGTTTGTTAAAGGCTTCAAGACCTATCCTCATGCCGAATATCGCCGATTCCAGGGCGGCGCGGGCTATGTTTTCCGCCCTGAAGTTGGCGGCGGTAAGGCCGTTTACGCTTGCCCTGCCGTTGGGAAGATTCGGCGTTCTTTCGCCGTTGAAGAACGGCAAAAGAACGACCCCTTCGGCCCCGGCAGGGGCTTTCGCCGCCGCCGCGTCAAAGGCCTTAACGTCCAGGCCGAAAAGCCTGCGGAATTCCTCGCTTGCCACGGTACAGTTCATCGTACACAGCAGGGGAAGCCAGCCGCCGGTGGACGAACAAAAGGCGGCAAGATCGCCGGAAGGATCGATAACCGGAGAATCCGAATATCCGTACAGGGTGCCCGAAGTACCCAGGCTCATCGTCAAAAAGCCGTCGCGAACCGTTCCCGTTCCGACCGCCCCCATCATGTTGTCGCCGCCCCCGGCGGCGACGGGTATGCCTTCGGGTATGCCGAAAGCGGCGGCGGCGGCGGCGGAAACCGTCCCCGCGGGGGCGCCGGGCGCGACAAGAGCGGGAAGGCAGCCGATAACCGCCGGATCGATAAGGCCGCAGATTTTTTCCGACCATGTTCGTTTCCGCACGTCAAAAAGGGCCGTGCCGGAAGCGTCCCCGTATTCCGCCGTATATTCCCCGGTCAAAAGAAAATTCACATAGTCGTGGGGAAGCAGGATGTGGCGAAGCCGTTTGAACGCGGCGTCCTGATGTTTTTTGAGCCAGAGAACCTTGGGCGCCGTATAGCCGGGCCGCATGGGAAGGCCGGCTTCGGCGATAATGCTGTCTTCCCCGCCGGCCGCCCTGGTCAGCTCGGCACATTCGGCCGCGGTGGAAGTGTCGCACCAGAGTTTTACGTTGTAGAGCGGCTTTCCCGCTTCATCAAGGGGAACAAAACCGTGCTGCTGGCCGGACACGCCGGCGGCGGCTATGGTTTTTTTCAGCTCCGCGTCCAGACCGTTAAAACAGGCCCTGAGGGCGTCCTCGAACCACTGGGCTTTTTGCTCCCGCGTACCGTCGGCGGCGGCGATCATATCGATGGACGCCTGGGCCTGGGCGGCGATCTTCTTCGCCTCGTAATCGTAAAGAACGACCTTGCAGCTTTGAGTCCCTAAATCAATCCCACACAGTGTTTTCATGGCTTTTTCCCCCGGTTGTCCTATCATACACCCCAAACCTTGTTTCAAACAAGTCATTTGAAGCCACAACCAGGTCATTCGGACCTTCGAACAAGGTATTCGGACCTTCAAACAAGTCATTCGGACCTTCGAACAAGGTATTCGACGCTTCAAACAAGTTATTCGACGCTTCGAACAAGTTATTCGACCCTTCAAACAAGTCATTCGGACCTTCGAATAAGTCATTCGAAGTCACAACCAAGTCATTCGGACCTTCGAACAAGTCATTCGAAGTCACAACCAAGTCATTCGGACCTTCAAACAGGTCATTCGAAGTCACAAACAAGTCATTCGAAGTCACAAACAGGCCGTTTGAAGCCACAAACAGGCTGTTTGAAACCACAAACAAGTCAGTCGAATACATCAAGCCGGTGCTGCGGACTAGGGAGACCAAAGAAATCCGGGCCTGTCCAAAAACCGTGCGCGCAGCGCACAGTCAATTAGTTTTGGGACAGGCTCCAGCAGCATAGACTATGTCCGGGAGTGGGGCTGGACCATCTCTACCCGCTAAACGGCGTGAACAAACAAAACCGGGATTTAAGGACGAAACAGACAGGCTAGAATCCATTATCAACGGTTCCCCAGGCTGAGGTTTCCGCGCGGTTCCGGGGGCCGCGGCGCGGGAATTCGCCCGGAAAACCCGGCAGGCCCCCCGGCCTCCGCGCCGCAAACGGCGTCCGGCGCGGAGCTCATTTTTTCACCGAGGCGCTTTTTTGCCGTTTCAATAATATGTAGCCGATTACGCTGATCAACAACGCCCCAAGAGTGTCAACAATCAAATCTTTCATGGTATCGACAACGGCGTAATGTCCTGTCAGGACTGTTCCGTCAGGCAGATTGTACTGCTGCATATTTAAATCCATAACCACATCCATCATAAATTCAACTATTTCCCAGATCGCGCCAAGCGTAACCGCGAAACAAAACGAAAAAAACGCCATAAACAAATCGCTTAAGGCAAGATTTACTTTTTCGCTTTTGTTGATTATGTCGATTATGCAAAAACCGAACGAACTGAGCATGACTCCGCTTAAGGTATGCAAAAGCGTGTCCCAATGAAAAAATTTTTTGTAGTATCCCTGAACTTCTCCCAGAATAATCGCCCCGTACAAAAACAGCACAAACAATATATGCATCTCGTTTGAGAAGGTTATTTTAAATCTGTGTTCCAGCGCCGCGGGTAAAAACAAAACGGTTAATCCCAATATACATTGAAGCGTTATTTTCGCGTATTCCATTCGGGAGCGATCAAAAAAGGCCATTTTGCCCGCCGTGGAAAAAACGATGCCTCCTGTACCGTAAATAAATGAAAGAATAAGCATGCCGAAAAGAATCGTGGTCATCAGGGTATGTATTTCGAAGGTTTTCTTTTTCATATATATACAGTTTAGCGGTTTTTGCGGCCCTGTCAAACCGTATTTCGCATAACGTTCCGGCCTGCCCCGGGGTTCATTCGCGTTTTGCCGGCCCGGACGGGAGCTTTGCCAGGCAGCGGCCCGGAGCGTCAAAATGTTGAAGGACGCCCGTCTTGTCACGGCGGCGGTAAACGGCATAGACTTTACGCGGGTCAGAACGGTAGTTGATTACCGGATCGGCCGTTTTTTTATATGCAGGCCGTAAAGCGTTTTAACCAAAAAGTGATTCTCGCCCTTCGCGCGGAGATAGAAGATTCGGGCGGCAACGAGGTTTTTGCCCTGGGCTTTTGCGACGGCAAGGGGCTTGTGGACGACATAAAGATTCTCGCCCGGGGAAACGAAGGTTCGGTCCTCGCGATACGGAAATTTTTTGACGAAGGCTTCGCCGGGGAAGGATCGGAAGAAGAATCCCGTTCCGCCGACGTGTTTATCCACAACCATCCTTCGGGTTTCCTTACGCCCAGCGACAACGATCTTTCCGTTTCGGCCAGGGCCGCGGAATCCGGCGTAGGCGCGTACATCGTCGATAACGCGGTTTCCCGGGTCTATGTCGTGGCCGAGCCGCTTCGAAAACGGAAGCGGGAACCGCTTGACGGGGAAAAACTCTGCGCCGTACTTGAAGAAGGCGGAAAGCTCGCCGCGTCCCTTGCCGTCTACGAACGGCGGGATTCCCAGCTTGCCCTGATCCGGCTTGTCGCCGGGGCTTTTAACGACGACGGCGTCGCCGCCGCCGAAGCCGGAACCGGGGTAGGGAAGTCCTTTGCCTACCTCCTTCCCGCGATTGAGTTTGCCCTGGGAAACAACGAGCGTATCGTCGTTTCCACCGCGACCATCACCCTGCAACAGCAGCTTTTTGAAAAAGACATCCCCCTTGTCGCGGGGAGCCTTGGCAAAAAGGTAAAGGCGGTTCTCGTAAAGGGCCGGGGGAATTACCTGTGCCGCCGCCGGCTTTCGGAAACCCTAATCGAACCCCCCCTGGACGATCTTGAATACGACGAGCTTCGTTCCATTACCGCCTGGGCCGAAACAAGCGAAAGCGGCAGCCGTTCGGAATTGAGCTTTCTTCCCCGGGAAGGCGTCTGGTCGCGGATATGTTCGGAGGCGGATACCTGCATGGGGATGCGCTGTCCTGAACGGGAACGCTGCTTTTTTCTGCGCCTCCGCCGGGAATGCGCCGACGCCCGTATTCTCGTGGTAAACCATCACCTGCTTTTTGCCGACCTTGCCGCCCGCTACGAAGGCGCCGGCTATGAAAACGCCGTCGTGCTGCCCCCCTATACGCGGGTCATTGTGGACGAGGCCCACAACATTGAAAGCGCCGCCACCTCGTTTTTTTCGCGGGAATGGAGCCGGCTTGGGGTGGGCCGCGCCCTCGGCCGGCTTTACCGGAAACGGCGGAACCGGGAATCGGGGCTTCTCCCGAGGCTTGCCGATTTGACGCCTTTGCCAAAGCCGGGCGGCGGAACGGCCGGTCTTGACAGGAAGATCCCGGAGGCCCTCGCGCGGGTTCGGGAACTGGCGGAACAGGCCGACGAGACGGCTCTTTCCATCTGCGCCGAAGACGGCGTATACCGCTTCGCGCCCGGCAAAGCCGAAGCCGCCGAGGCGCTGCTCTTCCCGGTTTTGCTGGAATTGCGGCAGGCCATAGCCCTTCTTGCCGGAAAGGTCAGGGACATGGTTGGCGCGGCGGAAGCGGCGCACGGCGAAGAGCCGGCGGGGAGCGGCGGCGAAACCCGGGAAGAGCCGGTGCTGTGGGAAGTAAAAGCCGTCGTCCGGCGGCTTGAGGCCGTGGGGGCCGTCTGCGCTTCGTTTCTTGAATACCGCGAAAACCCCTCCGAGGTGTTCTGGATTGAAAAGCAGGGCGGGAAGGACGGCCCGGCGGAAGGGCGGTTCCAGTCAAACCGCTGGGCCGTTTTCAGCGCGACTCCGGTCGATGTGGCGCCCCTGCTGAGCGACGCGCTTTTCGAGGCCAACAAAACCGTCGTCTGTCTTTCGGCGACTCTTACCATTCCCGGCGCTTCCGGCGCCGCTTCTTTCGCGTACTGGGCGGGCCGCTGCGGGGCCGCCCTTGGCAAACGGGAACCGGTAACCGGGGTTTTCCCGTCGCCGTTTCCCTACGCGAAGCGGACCCTCCTTGCCGCGCCCCGGGACGCCCCGTCTCCGGAACTGCCCGGGTATCAGGACTTTATCAACCGCGCCGCGCTTGGTCTTGCCGGGGTTTCAGGCGGCTCGGCGCTTATCCTTTTTACCTCGTTTAAATCCCTGCAAAGCGCCTATCAGACTTCCGCGCCGGCGCTGGAAGCCCAGGGGATACGCTGCCTGAAGCAGGGCGACGACGACAGGAGCAGGCTTCTCGCCGAATTTCTGGCGGATACCGGCAGCGTACTTTTTGCCACGGATTCTTTCTGGGAGGGCGTGGACGCTCCGGGCGACACCCTGCGGCTGGTTATCCTGTGCCGGCTGCCCTTCAGGACGCCGAAGGATCCGGTGTTCGAAGCCCGGCGGGAGCGTCTTGAGCGGAACGGGGCCAGCGCCTTTATGGAGCTTGCCCTTCCCGACGCGGTGATGAAGTTCAAACAGGGTTTCGGCCGCCTTATGCGCCGTTCAAGCGATCACGGCGCGGTGGTCGTACTCGACAGCCGCATACTCCGCAAATTCTACGGCCGGGCCTTTTTGGCCGCCCTGCCGGAAACAAGGACGAGCTTCAGGGAATACGATTCCGTGCTTCGCGATCTGGAAGATTTTCTGTTCTAGGGTTCTGACAAAATCAAATAACCTAATGCCGGCAAAACCCACGTCGCTTATTATCGAGGCAGGCACACGAAAAAGTTTGGGGGCCTGTCCGCGAAAACCTGCCCCGGAACAAGTTCGGGTCAGTTTTTGCGGCCACCCCGCGCTACTTTTTCGTGGGTGTGCCTACCGGAATCCCGGCGACGTGGCTTTTACTGACGACAGGGGGACGCCTTTGCATCATGGACTGCGAAATAGCACAGCGCCCGTTATATTCTCCGGGCGCTGTGTGTTAACCCACTGCCCATAGTGCTTGCAAAGGCGTCCACCCGTTCAAAACACGGGCGCCGCGACAGCATGACCGGTTACCGTGGTTCCCAGATACAAAAGAGCGCCCCGGGTCTCCGCGTTGGATGTATCCACCTCGCAGCTTAGGGCGATCTCTCCGCCGGCGCCCCGTTTAACCGCCTCCGCGTAGGCGCCGGCCCTGGCCTCGGCGGCGGCAAAGTCTTCCGCCTCCGCCAGGGTTTTGAAGACACGGTTCCCGCTGAACCCAAAAACCGTATACGAATCGAGCCCGCTGAAGCTGTAGTTGGGACGAACCTTCACCGGGTAGGAAACATAGATCTTGCCGACCACCGCTCCAAGGGCGTTGGCCACCTCGAAATGTTCGGGGATAACGGCCCTGGTCCCCAGGAGTTTCGCCACGTCCGCCAAAAATATACGGACAGGCGCGCCGATACCCACCAGCGCGAAATCCGTTTTATAAGCCAGGGATACGATACCCCCGGCGGGTTCGTAGCCTTGCAGGATAAACCGCTCCATGTCCCCGCCCATCTCCCTATACCGCCTGTCCTGGTTTTCAAGGAGGAGCTTTACAATGTTGAGGTAGAGTTTCCGTTTAACCTCGTCGTAGATCCTGTCGCAGAGATCTTCCACGGATATGCCCAGGTTATACGCCGCATAGCGCGCTCCCAGAAGGGCGGCTTCCCCGGAGTACGCGGAAAAATCACCCCTGATATGCATAATATCCGTTGGCGTAAGGCCGCAGATCTGCACCACCCCCTCCCTGACGAGCCGGGAAACCCGGAGGTTGTAGATATCCGTAGCGGCGGCGGCCGCGGCGTCCCGAAGTATCAACGGCCCCTTTCGCAGGGCTTCGCAAAACCGCTTTTCCCGCTCCGTGTAGCGTTCCTCGTCTCCAATATCCCGGACAAGCAGATAATGTTCGTGCAGATACAGATCGTGGGGAACCGGGCTGTCCATCAGCTTTCGCAGGCCGGCGACAACGGAGGGATACGCCGCCCCCGCCACACAGAGGGGAACGACCCGGTAATCTTCCAGAACGATCCGGGTCTCGTTGTAATGGACCGCGCTGTCTCCGCCCAGGCCGAAGGTCTTGATAGAGAAGCCCTGAACGAAGGTCCGCCATTTGCCGACGCTGACGCCCTCTTCCGCTTTAACCGGGACGGCGTCCTTTACCAGGGCCATATCGGTGGTGGTTCCGCCCATGTCTATGATCACGCAGTTTGGCGTTTTTGAAAGCCAGATTCCCCCGGCAATGCTGGCCGCCGGACCGCAGAGCAGGGTTTCTACCGGCCGCAGGGCGGCGAATTCTTCCGACATAAGGGTCCCGTCGCTGCGGACAATCACCACCGCGGCCTTTATATCCCGCTCCGCCATGGCTTTTTTTATGGCGTCCAGAAATTCCCCAATCACCGGAAAAAGCTGCGCGTTTATAAGGACGCCCGACGCCCGCTGGAGGCAGTTAAGCCCGGAGAAAAGCTCGTGGCCGCAGACCACCGGTATATCGTAGACGCGCTGAAACAGTTCCTTTGCCTTTTTTTCCAGGACCGCGTTGTTTTTCATGGCGTATATTTCCAGAATCCCCGCGCCGTCCAGATGATCAAACCGCGCTTTTATGCCGGCCTTATAAAGCTCCCAGTCGGGTTCCCGTTCAATCTCCCCCGAAAACGCGGCGTAGCTCTCCTGTATGTAGATATCTTCCGCCGGCGGAAGCCCGTACTTCCCGCCAAACTCGTTGATAACCTTTTCATCTCCCCCCAGGAAGACGAGTTTGGCCCGGCCTCCCTTGCCCTCGATACAGGCGTTGGTGGCCAGGGTTGTGGAAAGGGCGATTAGTTCCGCCGATCCAAGGAGTTCCGGGGGAAGTTTGTCCAGGGCTTCCAGAATACCGAGGGATAAATCCTGTCTGGTGGTAAGGGCTTTGGCGGCGCCGAGGATCTTTTGTTCCTCAAAGTCGTAAATTACCGCGTCGGTATACGTCCCGCCGGTATCGACGCCGATTCCTGTTCCGCGGCCCATGGCTAACTATAGTCCCCGTATTATACAATGTCCACACCGCGCCCCGCGCACAGTCAATCGGTTTTGGAACGGGCCCGGCATCCTTCTCTTTTGCCCTTGTTCCGTATATACTCTTAGTATAATGAAAATAAATCGTAACCTAAAATACGCGCTGGTACTTTCGGGCGGCGGAGCGCGGGGCCTTGTGCATATCGGGGCGCTTTCCGCCCTGGAAAAAGAGGGATATCCGCTTCCCTCGCTTGTCGTGGGCTGTTCGATGGGGGCCATCATCGGCGGTCTTTACGCCGCCGGAGAGAACATGGACTATATAAAACAATTCGTGCTTGAAGAACTCGACGTGTCCGACTTTATGGAAGGCCCCGGATTCAAGATCAACGGGCCGCTTGGAAAGTTCCTGCTTACCGGGCAGTTTATCGGGAATTTCGCCGTTAAGCCGGGCATCGATCCCGGCGACAAGGTCCTGCGCCTGATCGAAAAATTTGTCGGGGACAAGCGTATCGAGGATTGTTCGATTCCCTTTATATGCAACGCCGTCGATCTTGTTTCGGGCCGGGAAGTAAAGCTCGATTCGGGCCCGCTTGCCAGGGCCATACGGGCGTCGATGTCTTTCCCCGCTTTTTTCGAGCCGGTCGCGGAGGACGGCCGGTATCTGGTGGACGGCGGCGTCGCGAACAACGTGCCTGTCGGAATGGCCCGGGAGGCCGGCAGGGCTCTGGGAATCTCCCGGATTCTGGCTGTCAACACCGAAGGGAAATGGCAGGAAGAGTCCGTCTATAAAACCGGCGTTAACGTTGTACTGCGCTGCTTTGACATGCTGACCCGCGCCGTCGAAGTCCATCAGCCCCGGGCCGATCTGGAAATCCGGGCCGCGGACAGTACCAGCGTGTTTGACTTTGACCGGAAAAGGGAATTGATCGCCCTTGGAGAGGCGGCGGTACAGCAAAGCGCCGGGGAGCTTCGCGGCTTTTTCGGTTCAGGCCTGTTTGCCCGCCGTATCCGAAAAACGAAAAAAACCTGCGGTATTTGCATCGAGAGGAAATATGCGGAGGCTGGCTAGAAACGTTGAGATCCTCGTAGAATCCTACAACACATACGGTTTTGTAAACCCCGCCGGAGAGGCGAACCTTCCTTCGCGGAAAAGCGTGGAAGCCATACTCCGGGAACTCGGCGAGCTTATGTTTCCGGGTTTTGGGGAAATGGAAGAACTGGACAAAAGCAGCCTGGCCCTGGTCGCCACGGAACGGGCGAACAGGGCCGCGAGAAATCTTGTCCGGGAGGTGGAAAAGAGCGTCGCCTTCGCGATCCGCAAAGACCGGAACGGCGATTTGAAGGACTGGAAAGGCTGCCACGCGGCGGCCTCTCTTTTGGTCGACGATTTTTTTGACGAACTGCCCGCGATAAGGGAGCTTCTTAGATTCGACGTGGAGGCGGCGTTCAACGGCGATCCCGCCGCAAAAAGTACCGAAGAGGTTATTCTCTCGTATCCGGGACTGGAAGCGATTATGGTTCACAGGCTGGCCCATTTTTTCTGGGCGAGGGAAGTTCCCCTGATTCCCCGGATTATGAGCGAGCTTGTCCACAGTAAAACCGGCATAGACATACATCCCGGCGCGAAAATCGGCGAATCGTTTTTTATCGACCACGGGACGGGGGTCGTTATTGGGGAAACCTGCGTTATCGGGAACAGGGTCAAACTGTACCAGGGCGTTACCCTGGGCGCCCTTTCCGTGCGGAAAGAAGACGTGGCAAAAAAGCGCCATCCGACAATCGAAGACAACGTTACCATTTATTCCGGCGCGACGATTCTCGGCGGCGATACCGTTATCGGCGGGGATTCGATTATCGGGGGCAACGTGTGGATTACCGAATCCGTTCCCCCCGGAAGCAGGGTCTACCTTCACGGCCGGGATCAGGTTGTGGAAGATGCACAATTCGCTTCGCGAAACTCCGCGCCTTAGTTCCGTCGACCGGTAAAGGCGGCGGATCCTTTGCAAAATAACGGAAATTATGATAGAACTCCGTATATGAACAATATCGTATTTACAAAAATCTTCGCGGCGCTTGTCTTGCTCTGCGCCGTCGCCGGTTTTGCCGCCGGCCAAACCGAAGCCGCTTTTAACGACTATTCCCTGAAAGCCCTTCAGAGCTATGCCTACAAACCCAGCGAGCTGACCATAACCCGTTTTGTCTCCGACACCGGCGGATACTATGCGTTTGATATAACCTACACCAGCATGGGCCTGACCGTGAGCGCCCGGTTCCGCGTGCCCCAAACCGCCCCGAAGGGCCTTATTCTGATGTTTCGCGGGCACCAGTCCCCGAGGGGCTATTACATCGGTAAAGGCACGGAAAATATCGGACGGCGTTTTCTGGAAGCCGGCTACGCTGTCGTGGCCCCCGATTTTCTGGGCTTCGCCGCCTCAAGCGCCATCCCCGCTCCCGTCCAGGCCCATCAGCTTTACTCGATCATCAATGCCGTTGAATTGTACCTGAGCATGGAAAAGCCCGTATTCAGGTTTGCCCCCGGCGTAACCGTCAGCGCCGCCGCCCGCGCCGCTTTGCCCGCGGCCTTCAGCAAATTCGGCGTATGGGGCCACAGTAACGGCGGCCAGGTTGCCATCCACTTCCTGGAAATGGTCAAAAAACCCATCCCCGCGATTCTCTGGGCCCCGGTTACGCTGGACTACCCGGACAACGTAGCCCACTACGGACGCAACGCTTCCTGGGCCGAAGCTTTTAAGGCGAGCCACGCCGCCGCCGATTTCGCCCTTCGCGGTTATCTGGGTAACATCGCTCCCGGTACGCCGATTCTGCTGGAACAGGGTACGGCGGACATCTCCGTTCCCAAAAGCTGGAGTGATAATTTTGCCGCCGCGATTGCCGCGGAAAACGCCAGGCGGAGCGCCGCCGGCAAAATCGCGCTGGACTACCGGTCTTACGAGGGCGCCAATCACGATCTGGAACCCCACCTGCGCAGTGTCTGGGCCAGGGATGTCGCTTTCTGGGTACGGCATTTATAGGGATGATCGCCAAAACCGGGAAACTCCCGATGATACTGGTATTGACGGCGATTCTGACGGCGGTCCCGGATGCCGGAGCGGAACCGCCGCTGCGGCTGGAAGCGCCGTTTTTTTGTCAGGCGCCCACGGCGAACTGGGGGGATCCCCGGCAGCAGGACGGCTGCGAGGAGGCCGCGATTTTGATGGCCCACCTGTGGCTCAGCGGTTCCGGCGCGGAAACCACGATGACAGCCGCCGAGGCGGAAGCGGAGATTATCGCCATTTCCGAATGGGAAAAAGCGCGTTATGGTTTTTATGAGGACAGGTCGCTTGCCGATACCGCGGCGCTTTTTGAGGAATACTACGGTCATAAAAACTGGGAAATCAAAAAAAACGTTACGGCGGCCGGCATCAAGGCGGAACTTGCCGCGGGCAATCTGGTCATCGTACCGGCGAACGGACAGCTTTTGGGCAACCCCTACTTCAGCTCTCCGGGCCCCGTAACCCACATGCTGGTTATTGTGGGCTACGATGAAAACGACGGCGTTTTCCTCACCAACGACCCCGGCACCCGCCGCGGCCGATCCTTTCCCTATCCCTACGAACGCCTTGTCGCCGCCATCTACGATTATCCTACCGGCCGCCGCCACGTCCCCTACAAAAAGACCGCCCCGGTGATGCTTGTGATCCGCCCCGGCCAGCCCTAGTGTTCTGCCAATTCACAGCGCCCGTGTCTTGAACGGGCGCGCGAAGGCGAAACCGCCGGGGCATGGGCAAGCGAAACCTTGTTGTAATCACCGTTTTCCTGTATGATTAACATAAACGGCGATACCGCCGCTTGAAATACAGGCAATCCCCGCCCCAAAAGGGCGGGGTATTAAACCCCACTGCGAATGAAACAGGAGTGATTATGAACATAAACGAGTTAAAACACGCGAACCTAAAAAAATGGGTAGAAGAGGCCGCCGCGCTGATGACCCCCGATTCGGTTGAGATCTGCGACGGTTCGCGGGCCGAATACGACAGGATGATTAAAATTACCGTTGACGCCGGACTTGCCACGCCGCTGAAAAAGCGGCCGAACAGTTTCCTGTTCCGCTCCGATCCCAGCGACGTGGCCCGTGTCGAGGGCCGTACCTATATCGCCAGCAAAAAAGAAGAAGACGCCGGCCCAACCAACAACTGGATAAACCCCGACGAGCTGAAAAAAACCATGTCGGGCCTTTACAAGGGCAGCATGAAGGGCAGGACCATGTACGTGATCCCGTTTTCGATGGGGCCGGTGGGTTCGGATATCGCCAAAATAGGGGTACAGATAACCGACAGCCCCTATGTCGTCGCCAATATGCACATTATGACCAGGGTGGGAACCAACGTGCTTGAGGTTCTGGGAAGCGACGGCTTTTTTGTCCCCTGTTATCATTCGGTCGGGAAACCCCTGGGGCCCGGAGAGGCGGACAACGGCAAATGGCCCTGCGCTCCGATAGAACAAAAGTACATTTCCCACTTTCCCGAAACGCGGGAGATTTGGTCCTACGGTTCCGGCTACGGCGGGAACGCCCTGCTCGGCAAAAAGTGCCTGGCGCTCCGTATCGCGAGCGTTCTTGCCCGTGACGAAGGCTGGCTCGCGGAACACATGCTGATCCTCAAAATCACCAACCCCCAGGGCGAGGTAAAATACATTACCGGCGCGTTCCCGTCGGCCTGCGGCAAAACAAACCTCGCGATGCTTATCCCCACGCTGCCCGGCTGGAAAGTCCAGACCGTCGGGGACGATATCGCCTGGATGAAATTCGGCGCGGACGGCCGCCTGTACGCGATAAATCCCGAAGCGGGCTTTTTCGGCGTGGCCCCCGGTACCAACAACGAGTCGAACTTCAACGCGATGGAGTCGATCAAGCAAAACACGATCTTTACCAACTGCGGCCTTACCGAAGACGGCGACATCTGGTGGGAGATGATCGGCCACGGCGCTTCGGGAAAGGAAATTGTCGATTGGAAGGGCCAAAAGAGGCCCGCGCCCCAGACCGACAAAAGCCCCAAGGGTGAGGAAATCGCCCACCCCAACGCCCGCTTCACCGCGCCGGCCAGACAGTGCCCGGTTATCGCCCCGGAATGGGAAGATCCCAAAGGCGTTCCGATAAGCGCGTTCCTGTTCGGCGGCCGGCGGCCCGCTACGGTTCCGCTGGTAAACCAGAGCAAAAGCTGGATACACGGGGTCTTTATGGGTTCCATTACCGGATCGGAAGTTACCGCCGCGGTCATCTCCGACCAGGTGGGCCAGGTACGCCGGGATCCGTTTGCCATGCTGCCGTTCTGCGGCTACCACATGGGCGACTACTTTAAACACTGGATCAAGATCGGGCAAAACCACGACGAGTCCAAACTTCCCAAGATATTTTTCGTTAACTGGTTCCGCAAGGACAAGGACGGCAAATTCATGTGGCCCGGTTACGGCGAAAATTCCCGCGGGCTGGCCTGGATATTCGACCGCTGTGACGGCAAAGACAACTGCGTGGAAACCCCCATCGGGAACCTCCCCAAACCGGACGCGATAGAGCCTCCCGGCGGTGTCGGGCCCGAAGCGATGAAAGAGCTTTGTTCGGTAGACATTGAGGGCTGGAAGAAGGAAATCGCCGATGTCCGCCAAAACCACTATCCCAAATTCGGCGACAAGCTCCCCGGGGAACTCTACGCCGAGCTTGACGCGATAGAAAAGCGGCTTAACGGCTAAGGGTTTAGGTTAAGTCCGCTTTACGCCGGTTTTGGGCCGCGCTGTATCCTGAAAAGAAGCCCCGTTCCCCAAACGCTGGTACGATTACGGCCGTTTTCTTTTGACTGGTACAGGGCTTCATCGGCCCGGTGAATAACTTCTTCCGCTCCGGTGCGGATGCTTTTGTCGAAGCTTACCACCCCGATGCTTATCGTAACCTGCGGAAGAGGCGGCTCCCAGGAAACTTTCATGTTCGCCACCGCGTTACGGAGCCGCTCGGCGGCAATCCACGCGGTTTGACGGGAGGTATTGGGAAGCAGTATCGTAAATTCCTCGCCCCCGAAACGGGAAGGTATGTCGCCGATGCGCACGGTCTGCTTGATTGTCTGGGCAAGGCTTTCCAGTACCCTGTCGCCGGCAAGATGTCCGTAGCTATCGTTGAAATTTTTGAATTTGTCCACGTCCATAACCATAAGGGACGCGGTTTCGTTGTTCCGCTGTGTACGGGCAATTTCTTCGTTAAGGCGGGTCATAAAAAAGCCGTGGTTAAAAAGCCCCGTTTTTACGTCCCGTACCGAATACTCATAATGAAGGTGATTCTGTATTGCCAGGGAGACAAAGGCCATAAGCTGTTCAAGAAAACGCAGTTCCCCGGAAAGGTATTCTTTTTCCAGCATTTTCCGGCCTACCATAACAATGCCGTAAAGCCCGGAAGGGCCAAGAATCGGTATGAGCAGTTCGGGGTCAAGGACGTTCATCGGCTCCAGGTCTTCGGGACTGACGCTGTCCCTGGCCTGGAAGGCGAACATCTCAAACGCGATAGGCTTGGGGTACTGCTTAAAAAAGGGCTCGAAGGGGGCAATGCTTTGTATTCCCACGTTTTGATCCACCTGCCTGTAATTCCTGTAGACGCGGATGTCAATATCATTTTTGTTTTGACTGGGCTTCCAGAGAAAGATAATAAACGAGGGGAGAAAGCGGTCCGTAATCTGCCGTACCGCGGCGTCAAGGATTTCTTCTACGGTGGTACGCTGGAAAATATCGCCGGCGCCGGAAAGAAGGCTTTTGTAGTCCCGAATCTCCTTGTTAAGCTGATCAATATGTTTAAAGACGCCGATTTCCTGGAGCAGAGAATAGTTTTTTACAATATCGGGATTGGACAGAAAATCCTGTTCCACCCCGGCCGGTGTTTTCATGTCATTGAATAATGATTCGCTATGGAATCGCGCCAG
>JAIRSC010000027.1 GCA_031255645.1 Treponema sp.
GACGCTTCAAACAAGTAATTCGACGCTTCGAACAAGTTATTCGACCCTTCGAATAAGTCAATCGGACCTTCGAATAAGTCATTCGAACCGTCAAACAGGTCATTCGAAGTCACAAACAAGTCATTTGAAGTCACAAACAAGTCATTTGAAGTCACAAACAAGTCATTCGAAGTCACAAACAAGTCATTCGAAACCACAAACAAGTCATTTGAAGCCACAAACAAGTCATTCGAAGTCACAAACAAGTCATTCGAAGCCACAAACAAGTCATTCGAAGCCACAAACAAGTCATTCGAAGTCACAAACAAGTCATTCGAAGCCACAAACGGCATATTTGTTTTTTGCCGATTGCAGTTTGAGCGGAAAAATGCTATGGTATTGGAGCCTGTCCCAAACCTAGTTGACTGTGCGTTACGCGCACGGTTTTTGGACAGGCTCTTGCGGTTTTTCACAGGCCTTCAGCCCTGCAAAACCGCGAATTTCAAGGCTGCTTTCCCAAAAACTGAAGTTTTGGGAAAGCCCCGCTGGTAAAGGTATAAGGGGTACATGGTATGACGATAGAAGAACTCTGCGGAAAACTGGTACGTGTGGTTTCAGAATTGCCCGCGTCGGGTTTTGACGCCGTAAGCGATGATGTCGTCGCGGAGTTGGACGGCTGCGCTTCCGCCGCCGGCACTACGGGCGCCCACGAAGGGAAAAAGCTTATCGAAAATCTTGTGTCGGTTTTGAAAACCCGCAAGGAAGGCGGTTCTTCCGACGACAGCGTTTCGATACGGCTTACGGCCCTTGATTTTTATGTAAAAAAGCTCCAGAGCGGCAGTACCGAAGACCTGTAACGCGCTCCGGGCCGCTTAACCCGCCTGGCCCAATTTCAGGTTTCCCATTTTCCAAGTGATTCCAGCATAAATTCCCGAACGTCCATACCGTAGACTTCTTTCAGCGCGGGCCCGGCAAAAATCTCTTCCGGGGCGCCGCAAAAGGCGGCTTTTCCGTCCGCCATGAGGACGGCCTGCCGGCAAAAACGGCGGGCGAGGTTCAGGTCGTGCAGTACGGCGATTACCGTTCTTGTCCCGCCGGAATCCGCCCAGCGGCCCAGGTATTCAAGAAGATCCGCCTGGTGTTTCAAATCCAGATGATTGGTCGGCTCGTCCAGCAGGATAATCTCCGGGTCCTGTACCAGCGTCCGGGCGAGGAAAACCCGCTGCAGCTGGCCGCCGGAAAGCTCGCTGATAAACCTGGCCCGGTCTTTTTCCAGTTCGAGGACGGCAAGGACCCGCTCGACGCTTTGTTTGCCGGCGGCGGAAAGCCCCCCGAAGACGCTTTCGCCGCGGGCGTAACGGCCCATGGCGACGGTATCGAATACGGTATAGGGAAAATAAAGCCGCGAATTCTGTCCGAGGAGGGCGATTTTCTTTGCCAGCTCTTTACGGGAAAAGGAGCGCGTTTCCGTTCCGTCGATTTGTACGCTTCCCCGAAACGGCAAAAGCCGGGCCGCCGCCTTGAGCAGCGTACTCTTGCCGCAGCCGTTGGGGCCGACAACGCAGAGGATGTCGCCGTTTTTCACGTTGAGGTTTATGCCTTTGACGACATCGCCGCCGCCGTAGCCGCAGCGCAGATCCGTTATTTCCAGCATCGCCCGGCCCGGAACCTATGCTCCGTCCGGCCGCAGTACCGCCAAACGCAGTTCGTCCAGCTGCTTTTGTTCTACCGCGCCGGGGCTGTCGTCCATGGGGCTTACCGCGAACGAATTTTTCGGGAACGCGATTACTTCCTTAATCGAGGTTTCCCCGGCCATAAGCATTACAAGCCGGTCAAGCCCCGGCGCGATTCCGCCGTGGGGGGGCGCTCCGTATTTGAAGGCTTCGGTAAGGAAACCGAATTTGGCTTCGGCTTCCTCTTCGCCTATGCCCACAATCGAAAACACCCGTTTCTGGAGCGCCGGATCGTGGATTCTGATTGAGCCGGAAGCGAGTTCACAGCCGTTCAGCACCAGATCGTAGAGGTCGCCCTTTACCGCGCCGGGATCCTGTTCCATTGTGGCGTGGTACTGTTCCTGGGGATACGAGAACATGTGGTGGGCCGCTTCCCAGCGCCGCTGTTCGTCGTTGTATTCGAAAAGAGGGAAGTCCACTATCCACACAAACTCGAAGCGCCCGTTTTTGGCCGCGCCGTTTTCCGTATCCGGCACGGGCAGCGTTTCTTTTCCCAGCCTGGAACGCAGCGCGCCCAGGGCGGTGTTGACGGTTTTGCGCTTTTCATCGGCGACGATAAGGATAAGATCGCCGGGCTTCGCGCCGAGGCCCCGCGCGATTGCCGCCGGGCCGGCCGCCGAGGCGTTGTCTGTTCCGGCGCCGCCCGTTCCGGGGCCGTTATCGCCGGCCGTGTCCGGGAAAAATTTCGAGACGCCGCCTTCCAGAACCGGGGCGGCTTCGGTTCCGGCGGCCTTCATCCAGGCAAGGCCCTTTGCCCTGTATATTTTCGCGTGGGCTTCAAGCGCTTCTATCTGTTTGCGGGAATAGCCGGCCCCGCCGGGAACGACCAGGGCCTTGACCGCGCCGCCCGCGGCAAGGGCGTCATTGAAGGCCTGGAAGGTTCCCGCCCCGGCATAGGGCGCGAAATCCTTCAGCGGCAGATCGAAGCGCAGGTCGGGTTTGTCGGTTCCGTAATTTTCCATGGCCTGTTCGTAGGTCAGCCGCCTGAATGTTTCCGGCAGTTCCAGCCCCAGGGTTTTTCTGAACACGTGGCCCATAAGGCCCTCGGTCATCGACAGCACGTCGTCCCGGCTTACAAAACTCATCTCGATATCGATCTGGGTAAACTCCGGCTGCCTGTCTCCCCGCGCGTCCTCGTCCCGGTAACAGCGGGCAATCTGGAAGTATTTGTCGAAACCAGAGGCCATAAGAAGCTGCTTGTAAAGCTGGGGCGACTGGGGCAGGGCGTAGAATTTGCCGGGGTAGAGCCGGGAGGGCACCAGGTAATCCCGCGCGCCTTCGGGGGTGGAACGGATAAACGTGGGCGTTTCAATTTCGTAAAAGCCCCGGCCTGTCATCCACTCCCGGACGGCGAACGCGACTTCGCTGCGCAGCCTGATGCGCCGCTGCATGCCGGCGGATCGAAGATCCAGGTAGCGGTATTTGAGGCGCAGATCCTCGCCGGCGCTGCTTTCCTGGTCAATCTGGAACGGAAGCACCTCGCAGCGGTTGAGGATTACGAGCTGCTTCACCGCTACTTCGATTTCGCCGGTATCCATGCCGGGGTTAACCATCGTATCGGGCCGGAGACGCACTACGCCCTCAACGGCGATACAGTATTCGTTGCGGAGTTCTTCCGCGCGGGCGGCAAGTTCCGGCGGCGCGTCCTGGTCAATCACGGTCTGGGTGATCCCGTAGCGATCCCGAAGGTTGATAAAAATAATTCCCCCGTGATCCCGCCGCCGGTTGACCCAGCCGTTAAGGGTAACGGTTTTGCCCGCGTCGCTTTTACGGAGGCCGCCGCAGGTGACGCTGCGTTTGTGCTGTTCCATGGGACTATCATAGTTTATGCGCTGTACTGTGTCCATGCCGCCGGACGCCGCCGGCTATACGGCTGCGGGCTTTGCCGCCATGGAACAGTACGCGGTCATAAAACCACGGGTGCGCTCCATGGCGGATTACGGAAAAGATGTCCGCGGACTACTTCACCGCGTCAAAACCCTGCCTTAAATCGGCGATAATGTCGTCGATATGCTCGGTTCCGATAGACAGCCTAATCGTGTTGGGCCTTATGCCCTGTTCGAGAAGCTCGGCTTCGGAAAGCTGGGAATGGGTGGTCGAAGCCGGGTGAATAACCAGAGACTTCACGTCCGCCACATTGGCGAGCAGCGAGAAAAGCTCAAGCGTTTCGGTAAAACGCTTCGCCTTGTCCGCGCCGCCCTTAATCTCGAAGGTAAAGATAGACGCTCCGCCCTTCGGAAAATATTTTTCGTACAGCTTGTGATCCCTGTGTCCGGGAATGGACGGATGATTCACCTTTTCCACCTGCGGATGGCCGGTAAGGAATTCCAGCGTCTTGAGCGTGTTTTCCACATGCCGCTCGACCCGGAGCGAAAGGGTTTCAAGGCCCTGGAGGAACAGAAACGCGTTAAACGGAGAAAGGGCCGATCCCGTGTCCCGCAGCAGGGTGGTTCTGGCCTTGATGATGTAGGCGAGGTTCCCCACGGCCTGGCTGAACACGATCCCGTGATAACTGGGATTGGGCTTTGAAAGGCCGGGGAATTTGTCGCTTGCCGCCCAGTCGAATTTGCCGCCGTCCACAATAACGCCGCCTATCGAGGTTCCGTGCCCGCCGATAAACTTGGTGGCCGAATGTACCACGATGTCTACGCCGTATTCGATGGGCCGCAGCAGATAGGGAGTGGCGAAGGTACTGTCCACAATAGCCGGAATCCCGTGTTTGTGGGCGATGCCGGCGGCCGCCTCAATATCGACGATACTGGCGTTGGGGTTCCCGATGACCTCGAAAAAGAGGGCTTTGGTATTGGGCCGTATCGCTTTCTCGAAGTTGGCGGAATTGCTGCCGTCCACAAAGGTTACCTCTATGCCGATGTCCCTGAAGGTGTTGGCGAAAAGGTTGTAGGTACCGCCGTAAAGCTGGTTATCCGCGACAATATGATCCCCGCTTCTGGCGATATTCTGAATCGAATAGGTAATCGCCGCGGCGCCCGACGAAAGGGCCAGCGCGCCGACGCCTTTTTCAAGGGCGGCCATGCGCCGCTCAAATACGTCCCAGGTGGGATTCATAATCCGCGTGTAGATGTTTCCCGTTTCCGTCAGGGCAAAACGATCCGCCGCCGATTTTGAACTGGGAAACACGTAGGACGTGGTCTGATAGATCGGAACCGCCCGCGCGTCCGTGGCGGGATCCGGGCTTTCCTGGCCCGCGTGGACCTGGATGGTCTCAAACGCCCATTTTTCCTTGTTTGACATTACATAGCTCCTTCTTGGGTTATTCACCAATGATACCTCTGTTATATGCCGGAGGTTAAGCCGGGTTTCGGGAACGGGAACAATTCCGTATATCCTATTAAACCCAGCTTTATACTAGGATAATAACGGAGCTTTTTGTTTTTGTCAAGTCAACCTGTTCCAAAAACTGAAGTTTTGGAACAGCCTCACGTGAATTTCGCGCCAAAACGAAAATCACCGTCCGCGGGAACGCTCCCGGATTCTTGCGGTTCCGGCCCCGTTTGGGTATACTATCGGCATGGGAAGAATCAAAAGCGCTCTGGAAATCGCCATGGAAAAAACCGAGGGGGTACAGGGCGATAAAAACAGCGTCGGCCTTTTTGAGGCCAAACAGCGGGGCAAGCGCCTTGCCAACGATTTTCTTGCCGGGGAAAAATCCCTTGAGGAAGAAATCAAAAAAGTTCCGGCCGAAGAACGGGAAAGCCTTAAACGGGGAATCTTCGCGGTGCTGGTTTCCCAGCTAAACCTGCCCGCCGTTCCGGACGACATGCAGCGTCTTGAGCGGGCGGGAAAGGGCCTTGCGTCGGTAATCGGCGACCGCCGTTTTTCCATGCTGTACCAGCAGTTTATCCAGGCGGTTTCCGGTTATCTGGACGAAGCCGCCCATTACGAAGACGCGCTTGTACGGCAATATACCCCCAAACTCCGCCAGAAAGAGGAGGAGCTTGCCCGCCGTTTTGGCCGGCAGATAAAGCTCGACCCGTTTCAGGACCCGGAATTTGTCGCGTTTTACAACCAGAATATCAACGC
>JAIRSC010000030.1 GCA_031255645.1 Treponema sp.
GCGGATTGCGCCCCGAAGGGCGGCGGCACGGACGCCGCCGTAACCAGGGCCTTAGCCTGGCGTTTTTGCAACGCAAAAATGCCGCCGCTGTCATCCGGCAGGGATGCCGGATTGCGCCCGAAGGGCGGCGGCATGGACGCCGCTGTAACCAGGGCTTTAGCCTGGCGTTTTTGCAACGCAAAAACGCCGCCGCTGTCATCCGGCAGGGATACCGGATTGTGCCCGAAGGGCGGCGGCACGGACGCCGCCGTAACCAGGGCTTTAGCCTGGCGTTTTTGCTTTGCAAAAACGCCGCCGCTATAATCCGGCAGGGATGCCGGATTATAGCGCACTGTACAGCCTACTTCTTGAAACGCACCGCCAGGGTGATCATACCTAGGTTGGAATCATACGCAGCGTTAAAATAGCTGAAATCCACCGCGAGGTTTTCGGTCGGCTGGAAACTGCCGCCCGCGCGTGTGAGAACGTCAAAGGGGCCTACCGAGTTGTTACTGATCGATTGACCGCCCGCTTTGAAGGAGAACCCGTTATAAATACCGTGGCTCAGCTGGATACCGGCGTGTACGCTAAAGGGGCTGTTAAATTGATAGCTGAACCCCGCCCGGCCAAACGGCGAAATATCCCACACTGTCCCTTTCATTGTCACGCCGCCGCCCACGTCGGCATTTATCAGCACAAGTATAATATCCAGCCCGAAGCCGAAGCCGGCGGAAAACCGGTCGGTCAGATCGTAGGTCCGGTTATAGGAGCCGGAAATCCCGTGACTAGTCCCCGACATGTCAACACCGTCTACTTTAGCATAGCCAAACGAATATCCCGCGCTTATCGAGGGCCGGGCGCTTCCGCTGTAGGGCAGTTCCAGATCGGCTTCCGCGTCTAGTCCAATTATGTAATCCAAACTTGGAGTACCACCACCACCACCGGGAATATTGTTAATCGCGTCCTCTATTTCCTGGGCTATTCCCGTAATGTCGACCTTGGTGTATAAAAAATTCACCTCGGGTTTCAGGACAAGGCCGTTGCTCAGCGTAAAGTTCTTGCCCCAGCCGCCGCCGAAGATCAGGCCGCCGGCGGACACAGAGGGGCCGCCAGACGGGTTTTGTTCCGTACCGCTATAACCGGCCGTAAGCGTTATGCCGCCTATGGACTCGGTCCCGACCAATACGCTAAAGAGATCATGGGTAACGGAGGCCGAACCTGTACCGGGCATCCATGCCTTTTCGTACAGGTTCCCCTGGAACGTGGCGCCGATATAGAGGCTTCCAAAACGGCCGGCATAGCCCGCGGACAGAATATCGTTGCCCATACCGGCGGGTCTATTTCCTCCATAAACACTCCCCGGACCAGTAATATTACTATTATACCTGTCCTGGATATCCGCATCGTACTGCAGGTAGGAAAAAAACTGGTCAAACTCAACGGTTCCGTAATCGTTGGGGTCCATAAATACATCGGCGTCGTTGCCGAACAGCTCGAAGGTATCGCCGTTGATCCGCGACTGGGCCCCAAGGCCCGCGGCAAAAACGGAAATCAGAATAAAAACAAGACACATCTTTATCTTCATGTCATTCTCCTGTAAAAAGCGGCGTTGCCGCTGACGTTTAATTCGTACATTAACGTTTTCGTTAATGCGTTCTTCTTATTTCTTGAAACTGGCCAGAAAATTGACCGACAAGAAATCAAGGTTATTCAGGCTCCTCGGCGCACTGACGCTCAATTCAATATTCAGGTTCTCGTAGGGGCTGAAGGTCCCGCCAATAATCGGCTCCAACCTGAACCCGCCGAAATAGGACTCATTACCTGCTGCCGGATCCTCGTTATGCAGGGTCGTATATCTGAGCACAAGCTGGCCGTTAACGCCGAAAACCTCTCCCAGCCGGTACTTGAAGCCGGCGTTGACCAGCGGATCAAGGTAGTACACCATCGTATCGGCGTTTTTTTGCGACGCGAGTTTGCCGATACCGCCAAAGCCCCAGCCGGCCCTCAAATCGCTGTTCAGGTCGTACAGCCTCCTGTACATTACCGTCGCGAAATGATCGTGGTAAAAACCGCTGTTTTCGGGAATGCCGAATTTAAGCTCGTACTGTATGTCCAAAGACGCCTCTCCGCCCGCCGGGGCAAAATCGATCCCAAGCGCGGCGCCCAGATTAATCACCCCGTCGTATTCGCCGATGCTTTCCGCGTTACTGAAACTCAGCATTACTTCCGGCTTTAACAGCCCGCTGCCGGCCGCGAAATTCATTCCCCAGCCAAGACCGAACTGGGTAGAAACGGCGTCTTTTATAAAAAACGGCTTGAACGCGCCGAACGATCCGGTACCGATAAGAACGGCAAGGCTGTTGTTGTCCCCAAAACCAAGATCGTTGCCGCTCCCCTCAAAGAAAATCGACGCATACACCGGCCCGAAGTTCTTCGCGAAGCCGCCGGCAAGTCCGGCAAAAGGTTGTCCCTGGGGGGTCTGCCCCCCGAATCGGGAAGCCTGGACTTCGGCAAAAAAGCTGTCGAAACTCAGCGTCCGGTAATCGTTGGGGTCCATAAAGGCGTCCACATCGTCGCTAAAAATCAACCGCACCGGCCAGTAACCGAAAGCTTTCACGCTCGTCGGAGCCGGCCTCAGGGCGCTGCCCGAAATAAACGACTGCTGGGCAAAAACGGAACCCGCCAGCAGAACGATCAGCAGGAAAATACAAATTCTTCCTTTCATCTTCAAAACCTCCGTTAAAAAAACGTTCTCCCCCCACAACGCCCGCAAGCGCGTGTTTTGAAGTCGCAGGCAGGTTCGCGGCGGGGAGGTTCATTCGCAGTGGGGTCTGATACCCCGCAAGAGCCTGTCCAAAAACCGTGCGCGTAGCGCACAGTCAATTAGTTTTGGGACAGGCTCCGACTTTTCCCGTTAAATTGCTATCATACCCGGTATCGGTAAAAAGTCAATGCTCCGCAAGCATCCGGCGCCGGAACAGAATCCATGGATTTTAGGTCAGAATCCATGGATTTCAGCTCAGAATCCATGGATTTTAAGTCAGAATCCATGGATTTTAGGTCAGAATCCATGGATTTTAAATCAGAATCCATGGAAAATGGCCCTATGTCTAAAGACACTGCGTCAATGTCTAAAGAATCTGGGTCAGTGTCTAAAGACACCAGGTCAGTGTCTAAAGACACCAGGTCAATGTCTAAAGACACTGGGTCAATGTCTAAAGAATCCGCATACACCCACTCTCATCATATAAAGACCAGACCTATACTGTCGAAAAGGGACCGCCAAAACCCGCCTTTCGGCGCGGCGTTTTTCAGGAGCAGCGGCGCGCGCAAAAGCTCTCCCGTTTCGTCCCGCAGCACAAGGGTTCCGGCCCGCGCCCCCTTCGGCAGGGGCGCCTCAAGCGCGGCGTTTATGTCGAGCTCCCAGGAAAGAAGCGCCGCGCGGTTTTTTGAAACGCTCAGGACGGGGGGCTTTTCCAGTTCGAGTTCGGCGTATTTTTCCTTTCCCTTCCAAATTCGCGCAGGGGGAAATTCGGGGGCCGGCGGCCGGATAGTTTCGAAATTGTCGAAGCCCCAGGAAAGCAGGGCTTCCCCGTCGGCGGCCCGCCGCTTCTCGCTGTCCGCGCCCAAAACGACGGCGACAAGCCTTGTTCCGCCCCGCCGGGCCGTAAGCGCGATATTGTAACCGGCTTCGGGAATGTGGCCTGTCTTTAGGCCGTCCACGCCCTCGAAACGGCCGAGCAGGGAATTGAAGTTGTTCTGGACAATCGTCGGCGCTCTGACCGGCGCGGTCATGTTGGCCGCGAGCGGATAGGCGAATTCCCGTACCGAATGGAGGAGGGCGGGCGATTCGGGATGCGCGGCGATGTAAAGCGAACAGAAGCGGGCAAAATCCGCCGCTGTCGTTGTGTTGTCTCCGGAAAGGCCCGCCGGATCGGCAAAGCGGGTGGAAGAAAGCCCCAGGGCGGCGGCTTCGGCGTTCATGAGGGAAACAAAATCTTCCACCGTCGGGGCAAAGCGCAGGGCGGCGGCTGTCGCGGCGTCGTTGCCCGAAGAAACGGCCAGGCCCAGAAGCAGCTCCCCAAGGCTGACGCGCTGGTTCCGCCCAAGGAACATAAGGCTTGAGCGGGGCGCCTGGTTCTGCGCCCAGCTTTCCTCCGGCGGGACAAGGATTTCATCGGCAAAAGCCCTGCCGGCGGCGATTTCTTCCAGGACGAGGTGTATGGTCATCAGCTTGGTAAGCGAAGCCGGCGGAATTTGAAGGTTCGGATGCAGCGAGAAAAGAACGGTTCCCGTGGCGGCGTCGGCGAGAACCGCCGAACGCGCGCCGATTCCGGGCGGCACGGAAGCCGGAACAAGCGGATCGGACAGGGGCGAAGATTCCGCCCCCGGCGAAACCCGCGCCTTCGCCGCCGCGCCGTCCGCCGGCGGGACACATGCCGGCGGGGCACATGCCGCCGCCAGCAGCGGCAAAAACGCGAACAACGCCAAACACCGTTTTATCGTCCGCATTGATACCCCGCCGTAAACCGGAGTTTTCGGAACATTAATACAACTGTCCCGCCGCGCGGGGATAGGGGATCACGTCCCTGATGTTCGCCATTCCGGTAACGTACTGAACGAGCCGTTCAAAGCCCAGGCCGAAACCCGAATGGGGGACGCTGCCGTAACGGCGCAGATCCAGATACCAGTCGTAGGATTCGGCGTTCATTCCAAGTTCCGCCATGCGGTTTTGAAGAACGCCGGGATCGTCCTCGCGCTCCGAGCCGCCTATAATTTCACCGAGCCGGGGAACCAGTACGTCCATGGCCCGGACGGTTTTGCCGTCGCCGTTTTGCTTCATGTAAAAGGCCTTGATTTCCCGGGGATAGTCCGTAACGATGACGGGCCCCCCGGCGACTTTTTCGGTGAGGTACTTTTCGTGTTCGCTCTGCATGTCGCATCCCCAATAGGGTTTGTATTCAAAAGACTGATTCGCCTTTTCGAGTTCGGCGACGGCCCGGGTATAGGTCATGTGGGTAAAGCGCGAATCGATCACCGACTTGAGGTTGTCTATGATCCCCTTTTCCACACGCGTGTCGAAGAAACAAAGGTCGTTCCCACATTCCTCAAGAACGGCGGAAAAAAGGTATTTGAGGAAGGCCTCGGCCAGGGCCATATTGTCGGAAAGGGTAAAGAAGGCCGCTTCCGGTTCTATCATCCAGAATTCGGCAAGGTGCCGCGCCGTATTGGAATGTTCCGCCCGGAAGGTCGGCCCAAAGCTGTAAACCCGGGAAAGGGCTGTCGCGTAGGTTTCGGCCTCAAGCTGGCCGGAAACGGTAAGGAAGCTTTCCCTGCCGAAAAACTCCGCCGCGGTCTCCGCGCCGTCTTTCGCGGCTTTCGCGGTCTCCGCCGGCCCCTGGGCTGTTACCCGGAACATTGCCCCGGCGCCCTCGGCGTCGTTTCCGGTTATAATCGGGGTGTGCAGGTACAGAAAGCCCCGTTCCCGGAAAAAGCTGTGTACGGCAAAAGCCAGGGCGCTTCTTACCCGCATAACCGCGCCGATTGTGTTGGTTCTTCCCCGAAGATGGGGCATCTCCCGCAAAAATTCCAGGCTGTGGCGTTTTTTCTGGAGGGGATAGGCCCTGACCGCGTTTCCCGTCCCGCCGTTTCCCGCCGCGCCGTCCGCCGGAACATCCTCCGCCGGAGCGCCGCCCACGACACGTAGCGCCGAGGCGGCCAGTTCCACGGTCTGGCCCTGGGCCGGGGAAGCCACAAGCCGGCCGGTAATCTCTACCGAGGCGCCCGTAGAAAGCCCGGCGGGAACGGGAATTCCGTCAAACGTACACTGGAGGTTCGCGAGGCAGGAACCGTCGTTGACTTCCACAAAAACGAGATTTTTCATCTCCCGTTTGGTTCTTACCCAGCCCCGGACGCGGAGCTCCCCGGAATCCGGGTTCATGGCAAGGATATCTTTTATAAGCGGAAACATGCGCCCAGTATAGCCGGAAACGGGGGAAAAGCGAAAGGGTGAAGCGGGATTTGTCCGGATCGCGGCGGGCGGGCTCCCGTCTATTGCCCAGCGTCTTTTTGCCGTGTATTCTTGATATATGAAAATTGCGGCCGCTCAAATCAATTCCGTTGTCGGGGATTTTGCCGCGAACCGGGAAAAAATTATCGCGTTTTCGCGGGACGCCCGCAAAGCCGGGGCGGAACTGGTTCTGTTTCCCGAAATGGCCCTCTGCGGCTACCCGCCGATGGATCTGCTGGACCAGGAGCGCTTTGTCGAACTCAACATTCAATCGCTGCGTATCCTTCAACGGGAGCTGCCCGCCGGTATCGCCTGCGGACTGGGCTATGTGAACCGGAACATCAGGCGGAGCGGCAAGGCGCTTGTAAACGCCTATGGGCTTATTCTTGACGGGGAGCTTGTCTTTGAACAGATAAAAACCCTGCTGCCCAGCTACGACGTGTTCGACGAGGCCCGCTATTTTGAGCCCGCGAAAAGCTGGCCGGTGTTCGAATGGAAGAACGAACGGATAGGCTTCGCGATCTGCGAGGACCTGTGGCGCGAAACCGAAACCCCCGGAACCCGCTACGCCCGCGATCCCGTCCGCCGTCTTATGGACAAGGGCATTACCCTGCTCTGCGTGCCGTCCGCCTCGCCGTATTACGCGGGAAAACTCGGGGAACGGCAGGCGCTGGCGGAGCGGATCTGCCAAAGGGGTTCCCTGCCGCTTGTCTACATTAACGCCGTGGGCGCCAACGACTCGATTATCTTTGACGGCCGTTCGTTTGTTACGGCGCCGGGTACGGACGCCGCGCGGCCGGGGGCAGGCGGCGCGTCCCCGGAGATCAGGGCCAGCGCCAGGGCCTTCGAGGAAGATCTTTTGCTGTGGGATTCGGCGGAAGAAGGGCGCCGGCTGGAGTCCGCCGGCGAAGAGCTCGATACGCTTGAGGGGGCGCTTGTCGCCGGTATCAGGGACTATATGGCAAAGTGCGGATTCAAAAAGGCGCACCTGGGCCTGTCCGGCGGAATCGATTCGGCGCTGGTCGCGTACCTCGCGGTACGGGCCGCGGGAAAAGAAAACGTTACGTGCTTCAGCATGCCCTCGCGCTTTTCCTCGCGGGGTTCCAGGGACGACGCGGCGGAACTGGCGGCGGCGCTTGGCTGCCGTTACGAAACCCTGTCCATAGAGGCGGCGTTCAGCGCCTTCCTCACGACGCTCGAGGGGGTTTTCGAAGGGCGGCCCTTTGACCTCGCGGAAGAGAACCTCCAGGCCCGTATCCGGGGAACGCTGCTGATGGCCTATTCCAACAAGTTCAATTCCATGCTGCTCGCCACGGGAAACAAGAGCGAACTCGCGATGGGCTATTGCACGCTCTACGGGGATATGAACGGCGCGCTGGGGCCGATTGGCGACCTTTTCAAGACCGAGGTATTCGCCCTGTGCGGGCGGATCAACGCGCGGGAAAAAGAGGCGGGGCGGAAAGAAATTATCCCCCGGGCGATTCTGGACAAGCCCCCTTCGGCGGAACTCAGGCCGGATCAGAAGGACGAAGACAGCCTGCCGCCCTACAAAGAGCTTGACGAAATACTCAGGCTCTACCTCTTCGACAACCTTTCCGCCGGCGAAATCGCCGCCAGGGGAAAAGACCGGGAACTGGCCGAACGGATCATAAAAGCGGCGGCCCGCGCGGAATTCAAACGCCGCCAGGCCCCGCCGGTGCTAAAGGTTTCCCCCCGGGCCTTCGGTATGGGCCGGCGTATGCCGATAGCGCGGGCGGTATACGAACTGTAAGCGCGCCCCGCCAACAATTGAACCTCCCCGCCGCAAGCCTACCCCGGTAACAATGAGCCTCCCGGCCGAGGCGTGTAAACGGGTTTGCGCTGCGGTACTAAACCGGTCACAATTGAGGCTTTCCCAAAAACTGAAGTTTTGGGAAAGCCTCAATTTATTCGAAAATTCTCTTGACAAAACGCCGGTATCACTCTACCATTTTTTTTACTATATAATTCCTATTATTACAATAGGAATTATATAGATTAAACGCAAAGGAGCCGGATATGTCAAAAGTAGAAAAAATCACCGATTTAATCGGGAAAACCCCCCTGGTTAAAATCAACAAGATCAACGACGGCGGAGCGCTTGTATATGTCAAACTGGAATATTTCAATCCCCTGCACAGCGTAAAAGACCGTATCGCCCTGTCCCTTATCGAAGCGGCTGAAAAAAACGGCAAGATCAAGCCGGAAACGGTGCTTATTGAGCCGACAAGCGGCAATACCGGCATAGGCCTGGCCTTCGTGGCGGCGGTCAAAGGCTACAGGCTTATCCTTACAATGCCCGAAACCATGAGCGTTGAACGGCGAAAGCTGCTTAAGGCTCTGGGGGCCGAGCTTGTGCTGACCGAGGGGGCAAAGGGCATGAAGGGCGCTATCGCCAAAGCGGAAGAAATCGCCGAAGCCACTCCCGGTTCCTTTATCCCTCAGCAGTTCAAGAATCCCGCCAACCCGGAAATCCACGAAAAAACCACGGGGCCGGAAATTTGGGCCGATACGAACGGCAAAGTCGACATCGTAGTCGCGGGCGTGGGCACAGGCGGAACCATTACCGGAGTGGGAAAATTCCTTAAATCAAAAAAAGCTTCAATAAAAGCGGTCGCCGTCGAACCCGCCGCGTCGCCGGTACTTTCCGGCGGGCAGAGCGGCCCCCACAAAATACAGGGCATAGGCGCCGGCTTTGTACCCGACACCTACAACGCCGGCATTATCGACGAAATCTACCAAACCGACGACGTCAAAGCCGGCGAAACGGCCCGTCGCCTTGCCAGAGAAGAAGGCATCCTCGCCGGAATTTCTTCCGGCGCCGCGCTGGAAGCGGCCCTGACCATTTCCAAACGCCCCGAAAACACCGGCAAAACCATCGTCGCCATCCTCCCCGATACCGGCGAACGCTACCTTTCTACCTGGCTCTGGGAGGAATGACACGGCGTTCTCGTTCACGGCAGGCGCGGCGGGGTTTGCCGTACCGAAAAGCCGGATACGCCGAAAACCCGGACGCCCGTTCCCCGGAAACTATGCGGACCGGAAAGCGGTTTTCAGAAACGCCTTGACTTCTTCGTCCGTGGCAAGGGAAGATGCCTTTTCGGCTATGTCCCGGCAGGCGGCATAGGAAAAGCCGCGTATCTGGACTATGGTCTGGGGAATAAGCTGGGGAGCAACGCTGAGTTCTTCCACCCCCAGGCCGACAAGAACCGGTATCGCCATGGGGTTGCTTGCCAGTTCGCCGCAGACCCCCGCCCACTTGCCGTTCTTTTCCGCGGCCCGCGCGGTCAGGCCGACGGCCCGCAGCAACGCCGGGCTGAAGGTCCGGTAATACGAGCTGATTTCCTCGTTGCCCCGGTCCACGGAAAGCACGTACTGGGTAAGATCGTTGGTTCCCATGCTGACGAAGCTTGCCTCGCGGCTGAGCTCGTCCGCGAGAAAAACCGCGGCGGGGGTCTCGACCATGACCCCCAAAGGCGGATCCGGCCTGTGTTCCAGCCCTTTCGCGGCAAGGTCCGCGGCGGCCCGCGCCACAAGCTCCTTCGCGCGGCGGAATTCAAGCAGGGAAGAAATCATCGGAAACATGATCCTGATGTCCCCGTGAAGGGCGGCGCGAAGCAGCGCGCGAAGCTGGGTCAGGAACAGATCCTGATATTTCAGGCAGAGCCGTATACCCCGAAGACCCAGAAACGGATTCTCCTCTTTCGGCAGGGCGAGGGCTTTTACCTCTTTGTCGCCGCCGATGTCAAGGGTTCTGATAATCAGCATGCCGCCATTGAGTTTTTTGGCGGCTTCGGCATAAACACGGTACTGTTCTTCCTCGCCGGGAAGGTCTCCCCGCAGGAAGAGGAACTCGGTACGAAAAAGCCCCACGCTTTTCGCGCCAAACTCCATCGCGTTTACCAGATCGTCAAGCGATCCGATGTTCGCGGAAATAACTATTTTCCTGCCGTCGCTTGTAACACATTCCAGGTCTTTCATGGCCAAAAGCTCTTTCTGGCGCTGCCTGTAGCCGCGCGCCGCCTGGTCAAGCTCCGCTTTTTTTTCGCTGCCGGGATTTATGTAAATATGGGCCGTTTCAAAATCCCTGAGGTCAAGGACGATAAAATCGTTTTTTTCCGCCTGGTTCATGATCCCCGGCGTCCCGACCGCCGCCGGCAGGGAAAGGCTTTTCGCCAGTATCGCCACATGGGAGGTAAGGCCGCCTTTTTCGGTAACAAAGCCCCGGACGTTTTCCCTGTCCATCATCGCCGTATCGGAAGGAAAAAGCTCTTCGGCAACGACAATGCTTTCCGGGGGAAGAACGGAAAGGTTTATCTCTTCTCTTCCCAGCAAATTGCGGAGCACCCGCTTGCAAATGTCGGCAAGATCCGCGAGGCGCTGGACATTGTAGGAGTCTTCTTCCATTTCGGAAAAAAGCTCCTCGTAGACCCTGTAAACCGCCTCAAGGGCCGCTTCCGCCCTGCAGGAACCTTCGTCGAGCCTGTCAAGGATTTCCTGCTTAAAGTCGTCGTCTTCCAGTACGGTCATTTGGGCGCGGAAAATATGCCCGTATTCCTCCCCCAGAGAACCGGAGAGGGCGTTCTTGATTTTTTCGAGTTCCGCCTTTGACAGCGAAAACGCCTGTTCCAGCCGTTCTTTTTCGGCTTCCGGTTTTCCAAATCCGGAAGGATCGTAACTCAGATCGGGCGCCCTGAAAATAAAGGCCTTTCCTGATGTAATGCCCGGAGACGCGGTAAGGCCCGCAAGCGCTTTCATCAGGATTCTTCTTCCTTCATCCTTTCCCCGACGGCCTTGTACAGAATATCGTATATTTCTTTTGCGGAAGCGGCTTTCAAAACGGCGTCCAGCGTGTCGTTATCCGAATAGGCGTTGATAAGTACGTCAAGCAGAAATCCGATCTTCTTTTTTTCCCTGAGCGCGAACATCGAAACAAGCTGAACCTGTATTTTTTCGTCGGGATCGCCCATCGAAGAAAATTCCACCGGTTTGGCAAGCCTCGCGAACAGTATTACCGATTCGTTGACATGCTCCGCGTCCGTATGGGGAATGGCGATCTTGTGGCCTTCCATGGGAAGCCCCGATGGATAAAGCCGCTCCCGTTCCAGAATGGCGGCTTCGAAGCTGTCTTTGACATAGCCTTTGGAAAAAAGGATACGGCACATGGCGGCAAGGGCCTCTTCTTTGGTCACGGCTTCCAGACTTTCAATAATACAGTCCTCTTTCAGAATATCATCAACCTTCATTATCAACTCCAAATATCGTACTGCTTCCCGTTACGGCATGTCCCGGGAAGACGCCGAAAAGGTTTTTGTCATATTTTCCGGCGCTTTTTAAGCATGTAAGGCTGCTCCAAAACCCCAAGCTTTTGGAACAGCCTTATATATGTTACTATACAAGCGCCTTGTTCTTTTGTCAAGAAAAATCAAAAACATTGTCAAACGTAAAAAAAAACGCTAACATATATACCATGAAAAAGGCCTATGTGTTCGACCTTGACGGTACTCTGGTTAACAGTATTTACGACATCGGCGACAGCGTTAACTACTTGCTGGCCCGGCGGGGGCTGCCCCTTCATAGCTATGACGAATATCTTGGCTATATGGGCATGGGGATAGGCGGTACCCTGAGCCAGGCAATGCCCGGCTACGACGATCTTCCCCCGGAAGAACAGGCCGCCCTGCGCAGGGCGTATACGGTCCACAACGAGGAACACTGCCTCGAAAAGACGCGGCCCTATCCGGGCATAACGGAAACCCTGGCAAAGCTGGCGGAAAACGGCGCGATACTGGGTATCTATACCAACAAGCCGGAAATCCTGGGCCAAAAAGTCATCGAGGCGCTTTTTGGGGACATTCACTTTAGCTTTGTTCTTGGAGGGGTCGAAGGTAAATCCATGAAGCCCGATCCGGAGCGGGTACTCGCGGAACTTGAAAAGCTCGGCGTTGACCCGGCCGAAACGGTATTTGTTGGGGACGGCAGGCCCGACATTGCCACCGGCAAAAACGGCGGCATGATCTCGTGCGGAGTCGCCTGGGGCTTCAAGGGGCTGGAAGATATCGAAGGGGCGGATGTAATTATCAACCGGCCCGAAGAACTGCTCAACCTGGAACCGTAGAAACAAAAACAAGATAGTGGGAATATTATGGAAAAGAAAACGGCCCTGGCGGCCCCTTCGATACTTTCGGCGGATTTTGGGAATCTCGCGGAAGCGATAAAACGCATTAACGAATCCGGGGCCGAGTGGATACACGTGGACGTGATGGACGGACATTTTGTCCCGAATTTGACCTTCGGGCCCAAAACGGTAGCGGATTTAAGGCCCCTTACCAAACTGGTTATGGACTGTCATCTTATGGTTGACAATCCCCAGGATTTTATCAAAAGTTTTGCCGATGCCGGCGCGGACTATTTTACGTTCCATCAGGAAACCGCCGTCCACGCGCATCGCATGATTCAGGACATCAGGGCCGCCGGAATGAAGCCGGGGATCTGCGTAGTTCCGGGAACTCCGGTAAGCGTCCTGGAAGAATTGCTGGGCGAGCTGGATTTGATCCTCATTCTGTCGGTTAACCCCGGCTTTGGGGGCCAGAAAATGATCCCCCGCTGCCTGGAAAAGCTCGTTACGCTTCGCGCGTTAAGGGAAGAGAAAAACTACGGCTACCTTCTTTCCATTGACGGCGGCGTTACGGCAGACAATGCCCGCGAAGCCGTCGAAAAAGGCGCCGATGTGATTGTCGCGGGCAGCGCGTTCTTCAATGCCGCCAATCCCGCCGGGGCGGTTCAAAAAATGAAAGGGTTGTGAAAGAAAGCTTCGATGTTTATCGATCCGCAAAAGAACGTTGATTCGCAAGCGGGGTTCATACCCAGGAGCTTGTTCTTGGGTTCTTCATTTCCCCAATCGCCATCACTCCGAAAAACTGATGATCTGTAAAGCGGTTAATTCATCGGTAAAAAGATCGGTAATAAGATTTCCTTTAAGGGCCGCGTATATCGCCCTGCTTTTCTGCCTGCCGCAGGCAATGCCGATTCGGCGCTTGATGTTACGGAACGAATCTATATCAATGCCCACGACGCGTTTATTGGCCGGAATATCCATAAAGCGGCCGTCGCTGTCGTAATGATAACCGCAGAGGTGGCCGCAGGAGCCTTTTTTGTAAATGTCCTGGGCTTCTTCTTCGGAAAGGAAGCCCGCCCGTACCACGGCGCTGTCCGCCGGCTGATCGGAACTTAATCCCACCAGGGCCAAATCCAGCAAACGGGCTTTGGCGACGGTTTTCGATATGCCCGGCTCGGAAAGAAGAGCCTGCCTTAATTCAGGCGTTTTCACCACAAGGGGCGAAAGAAAGGGATAGGAACGGCCGTTGAGTTTTTCCGCCAGAATCCGCGCGAGTTCCGATCCGTCGTAAAACAGGGCCGAAGCGCCCAGGCCCCCCATAAGCTGTACCACCTCGCAATCGACAAGGCCTTTCTTCGGCATCTGGCGGATGGTGTGGTACAGCGCCATTCCCCAGGAAATGCCTATTTTTATCCCGTCCGCGAGAAGCGACGCGATAAAACCAGCCGCCTCCTGACAGGTCTTGTACAGCGTCAACGGATAATCCACCTCGTCGGGAACTACGCAAACCGTAACAAGGTTAAACCGTTCCGAAAGTTTTTTTCCGGGTTCGGAAGAAAACGGGGAGCTGTCGTTTATCCGTATCTCGACGATTCCCTTTTCCCTGCACTCTTTGAGGATGTTGGCGACGGTGGGCCTTGAAATCCTGTAAAGCCCGGCTATTTCCGACTGCGACATGGAGTCGATGTAATAGTGCCTGGCAACCTCTACAAGAAATTCAAAGGATTTGGTCACTGTCCCTCCATGGCAGCCTGCCCCGTCCGCTTGCGGCGGGAAGGCTCATTTTTTGGGCGGAAGATGAATGCTTCGCCCCAGCGCGTCCGCGGCGGCTTCCATTAGGGCTTCGGAAACCGTAGGATGGGCGTGGATAATATCCGCAAGCTCATATACGGTTATTTCCATTGCCATAAGAGCCGCCGCTTCGTTGATAATTTCCGACGCTCCCTGTCCCACAATGTGAACCCCGAGGATTTTGCCATATTTTCCGGCTATAACTTTGACAAAGCCGCCGGGGTTTCCCGACGCAAGTGCCCTGCCGTTGATGGTCAGGGGAAATTTTCCGACCAGAACCTGTTCCTGTTTTTCCGCATCGGCCTGGGTTAAGCCGGCGGACGCCGCTTCGGGAAAACTGTACACTACCTGGGGGATATAGTCCAGTTCCGCTTTTTTAAGGCCCCCCTGAACAATCCCAAGCTGGACGGCGGCGTTCTCCGCGGCCGCTTCCGCCATTCCAAACGCGGCGTGGGCCAGCATCTTTTTCCCGTTGATGTCGCCGGGAGCGAAAACGCCGGGAACGGAACTTTCCATATAATCGTTAACGACGACTTTGCCTTTGTCCGTCTGAACCGAAAGGCCGCCGGCCGAAGGAGCGGCCGAAGAAAGATCCGCGGTTCTGCCTATCGAAACAAGAACCTTGTCCGCCTCAAGCGTTTTCCCGTCCGCCAAAACAAGCGTCAACGCGGAATCCCGGCCGTTCCCGGAATCTTTTTTTTCGATTTTTTGAAGTCCCGTTCCGGTGTATATGTCCGCCCCGCGTTTCGCGAGAATCGAATGAACAAACGAAGACGCTTCCCCGTCCATAAGCGGAAGAATTTCCGGCAGGGCTTCGATAATGCTAACCTTGCTCCCAAAGGCCTGAAACACCATCGCCATTTCAACGCCGATAACGCCGCCGCCGATAACGGCAAGGCGGGGGGGTATTTCTTTGATATCAAGAATTTCCGTACTGCCGAGAACGCCGGGCAAATCCAGCCCCGGAATCGGAAGCTTCGCCGTTACCGACCCGCCGGCAAGGATCACTTTTTTCGCCGAAAAAACGCGCTCCGCGTTTTGGGTTTGCACGGCAACGTTAAAGCCCGGCGTCCCCGCGCCGGCAAGTTTCCCCTCACCTTTTATCACTTCGACACCGTTGGATTTAAGAAGAGCCCCGACGCCCGAAGTAAGTTTTTTGACAACGCGGTTTTTTTCTTTTATGACGGCGTCCATGTCAACGGAAACAGCCGGAGGGGACCCGCCGCCGACAACGATTCCCCGTTCGGCCGCGCCCAAAATTTCGTGAACCAGTTCGGCCGTCTTCAACAGGGCCTTTGTGGGAATACAGCCGCGGTTAAGGCATGTTCCGCCAAGCTCGTCTTTTTCAACGAGGACCGTTTTCGCGCCAAGCCGGGCCGCCTTGATCGCGGCGGTATATCCGGCGGGCCCGCCGCCGATTACGGCAATATCATATTCCATGCTTCCTCCTAAACCCGCGTCCAACGCCGGCGCTGTTGCGGATACCGGCTGCCGTTTGTTCCGGGCAGCAACTAGACCATAAGCAGAAGGGGCGATTCAAGCAGATCTTTTATGTTTTTAAGAAAGATCGCCGAATCCGCGCCGTCGACAATACGATGATCGAAGGCCAGGGAAAGCCCCATCTTTTTGCGGTTTACCACAACGCCGCCGTCGAGCCGCAGTTCGTCCTCAACCGCGCATACGCCGAGTATGCCCGCTTCGGGCGGATTGATGATCGGGGTAAAGGCCGTGATCCCGTACATTCCCACATTGGAAACAGTAAAGGTTCCGCCTTCCATCCGGTCCGCGGAAAGTTTCCCCCCGCGGGCCTTTGCCGCGAGTTCCGCGGCGGCGGCGGAAATTTCCCGCAGGCCCATGTATTGGGCGCCATGGATTACCGGGACAAGCAGTCCCCGCTCCGTGGCTACCGCGACCCCGAGGTTAACGTTTCCCTTGTACACGATCTCGTTTCCCGCGAATACCGAGTTCATTCGGGGATGGGCGGCAAGCGCCTTAACCACGGCGGCAAGGACAAAGTCGTTAACGGTAATTTTGGAAGAAATTCCCGCGGAAGAAAATCCGCCGTTAAGCTCTTTCCGTATTTCGAGCATCCTGGTAACGTCCGCCCTGGTATGCTCGGTAACTTCCGGGATGCTCTGCCTGCTTTCCAGCATGCGCTTTCCGGTGATTTTCTGGATGCCGGTAAGGGCCACGCGGGTATCCGCGGCCGGAGCGGGCCGCGCGGCGGCCGGAACAGGCGAAAGATCGGCGGAAAAAATTTTCCCGCCGTGGCCGGAACCCCGGATATTGGGGCCGGCAAGATCGATTCCGTCCGCTTCGGCCATCCGGCGCGCGAGGGGCGTCGTGGAAACGCCCGCCTGTCCCGGCCGCGAAAAAGCCTCGACATCGGCCCTGGTGATTTCGCCGTTTTTTCCTCCGGGGCCGATCGAGGACAGGGCGACTCCCCGTTCTTTCGCGAGAAACCGGGCGGCGGGAGTCGCTTTGGGCCGCGGGCCGTTTCCGGCTTCCGGGCCGGAAGCGACCGCGCCGGGTTCCGCCTGAGCCACCGCCGCGCCATCCGCCCGCGCACCGTCCGAAACAGCCGCACCTGCG
>JAIRSC010000039.1 GCA_031255645.1 Treponema sp.
AAAAGCCTCTCATTCGTTTTCGCTGAGCGTGGAAACGGGTTTTCTCTACGGCGTTTCCCGCGAAATTGTATACGGCGGATCCCTGGCTTCAAACTATCTAAGTGAAATACAGTGGAATATCAGGCCGCTTTGGTTTGCCGGCGCGGCGGTCGAATACGCTCCAAAATTCGGCAAAAATGGCTTTTTTGGGACATTCGAAATAAAAGCGGGGATACCCGGAAAAACCGGGGTAATCGAGGACAGGGATTGGCTTAGTCCTGTAACAATACCGGGAGCGCTTACCCATTTTTCTTCCCACGACAATTTTACCAGGACGGCGGTTTTGGCGGATATCGGCGGGGGAATCGCCGTACCTTTGACCGCCAGCCTTGTGTTACGGCTGTCCTTTGATTTTTCCTATATGTATTATAAATACGAAGCCCATAACGGTTATACACAGTATCATACCAATTCATCCTATCCGCCCTATACGCCCTATAAGCCCTGGGCGCCGGGTTGGCCGAAAGTTCCCATGAACGGTTTGGGTATGGATTACGCCCAGCACTGGTTTATACCGAGGCCCGGCGCAAAGCTTGTTCTGCGGCAGGGCCGTTTTTCCCTGTCGGCCTCGGCGTCCATAAGCCCTTTTGTCTTCTGCTTTACGGTTGACAATCATTATCGCCGGAACCCGCCCTTTTTGGTTGAAAGCGAGCTTTCCGGGGGCTTTTTTATTGAGCCGAAGGGAAGCGTTTCGTTTGAATTGAACGACCGCTGCGAAATCGGCCTTACGCTCGCGTACCGGTACATAGGCGAGACGCGGGGCGACGCCGCGTACCACGAGTACGAGTCTTTCGGAACGGTTATAACACGATACGCCAATATCGCGGGGGCGGCTTACCGGGCCTTTGAAGCGGCGCTGATGTTTTCATACACGCCTTAGCGTCACCGTTTTTCCCGGTACCCGGCAATTCCGGCGCAATGATGACGAAAACCGCAAAGGCCGCTATACTCTTCATTATGACGAGCATACTTCAGGGGCCGTTCCGCGTTCAAGCCGCGTTTTTGCCGCTTTTTTTTGTCCTGGCCGCCTGTTCCCCCAAAGAACACAGCATCCCCGATCCTCCTCCCACTCCGCCGCTTTCCCGGCCCATCGTCGGTTACGGCGTGGTAAAGGCTTCCTATACCCGGATCATGAGCGAGCCTGGGCCGGAGGGCGTATCCCTGGGCTATGTCCGGGAACGAACCGTACTTTACATTCTTGAACGGCGGCTTGTCCGGAACGGCGAAAGCCCCGAATACTGGGTTCGCGTTGAAAGAGACTATTCCGGCTGGCTTCCCGAAAACGTGATCGACATATACGATACCGAAGAAAAAGCGGATACGGCGGCGGGCCGCTCCGGCGAAGGCGGTTAGCGGACAAATGCGCGTTCCGCCGGAATTTATCATCGCGCCGCTGGCCGGCGCCGTCATCGGCTATGTGACCAACGCCATAGCGGTACGAATGCTCTTTCGTCCGCTTAAAGAGATACGAGTCGCCGGACTAAGGCTGCCGTTTACCCCGGGCGTGCTTCCCCGGCAGCGGCGGCGTCTGGCGGACAGCATAGGCGCTATGGTGGAACGGGAACTCTTTACCCCGCAGACGCTCGCCGAACGGCTCGGCGGCCGGGAAACGCGGGAAAAGCTCAGCCGGATAATCGTATCGGCGGCCGGCAAAAAGGCCGAAGAATGGTACCCGGACGCGGTTTCGGAGCTTATCCTGTTTCTTTCGACGCCGAAGATGCGCGGAATTCTTGAAAGCCAGGGAAGGATATTCCTTAACCGGGTTGTTCTTTCGCTTAACGTGTTTCAGCGGTTCGTCGTCAGCGTCGGCAGGTATGATACGACCCTCGACGAAAAAATGCCCGCGATAATCGACGACCTTTTGCGGGAATTTGAATATCTGCTCAGAAGCGAAACGGTACGGGAAAAGCTGCTTTCGTTTTGCGGGCAAAGCCTTGAAAAAGCCGCCGCCCGCGCGGGGGAACTATCCGCCGGCCGGCTTGCCGCTATTCTTGACGCGGTCGATGTACGGACACTGGTACGGGATCGCATCGACAGGCTCGACATGCTTCAGGTTGAGGGAATTATCCTCGACCTTCTTGCCGGCGAACTAAAATGGATTAACCTTTTCGGCGCCGTTCTCGGCGCGCTTATCGGGGCCGTTCAAATTCTGATCTCCATCCTGTTTTAACGCGGAAGGCCGGCCGTAAGCTCCGCCCTGAAAACGGCTTCCGCGCCCCTGCGGCCTTCGACGGCAAAAACCGCGAAGGGCGGATCGGGGCAGTAGCCGCCCGGCCGGTCACTGCCGTCCGGGGTTTTCGGCCCGAATAAAAGCTCAAGGGTCTCGCCTGACTTGACTTCCGAAAGGTAGTTGATGTCAAGCCGAAGGCCGCGGGCGTTTTCAAGGATATCCGGCTCGAAAAGATCCTGTATCCACTGGACATAGCGGGTATTGTTCATGTGGCCGTTGTAGTCGATGTCGGAATAACAGGCCGCGCGGGAAACGGTTTTGGCCGGGACGGCGCTTTCGAATTCGGGACGGAGGCCCGGCGGCGCTTCGTTGTCCGCGGACATTCCGGGCAGCGAATCAAGGCCTTCGTTAAGCGGAAGCGGCGCCACCAGCGCCTGCGGCCTTAGGGGGCGGCGTTTTTCCAGATCCAGGATAAGCCAGCCGCTTCTTCCCCGGATCGCCGGGACGCCGTCCGCGCCGCGGATATCGTAATCCCTGACGGCAAAAAGCTTGTGCGTACCTCGGGGCCAGGTTCGTACCGTTACGGTTTCCCCGAAACGGGGACGGCGTTCCATAAAGACGGTCATTCGGGAAAGCACCCAAACCTGGCCCGTCGTTTTCATCGCGTCCCGGCCGACACCGAGTATCTCCGCGTGGTTTATCGCCGCTTCCTGAAAAAAATCAAAGGCCGAAGCGGCGGTAAGGGTATCGCTTCTGTCTATGTCCCCAAAGCGCACGGAACATTCTTCGGAAAAAATATTGTTCTGCATACAAGATCCGATCCTGGCAGCTTATTCCCTGACATTTTGAAAACATCAGGGAATTCCAATTATAATTCAAATCCAAACTGTATGCTAGTGTTTTGGCATTTGGTTTTGGACAGAACACTAGCGCTTTTGTATATACTTTTCAAGCTTGTCCAGAACGTCGTCAAAATCAATCGGTTTTCCGACATGTTCGTTCATTCCCGCTTTAAGGCAGTTTTCCACGTCTTCCTTGAATACGTTGGCGGTCATGGCGATAATCGGAACCGCCGGACGCTGCCGCTCCGCCTCGAACTTTCTTATAAGGCGGGTAGCTTCATAACCGTCCATTTCGGGCATCTGGACATCCATGAATATCATATCGTAACTGTCCGGGGCGTTTTCAAATTTTCTAACCGCCTCGACGCCGTTTTCCGCGCAGTCTATCATCAATTCGGAGGGTTCCAGCAGGGCCATGACAATTTCCCGGTTTATTTCCATATCCTCGGCAAGCAGTATACGGCGTCCGGAAAACGTAACCTTTCTTTTGTTTTCGTCTTCCCTGGCGGCGGATACCAGATCGCTAAGGCCCATACACTCGCTTATTATATCCAGCAAAGAGGAAGGAAAAAGCGGCTTTGAGAGGAATTTGTCCACGCCGGCTTTTTTGGCCCTGTCTTCAATGATCGTCAGTTCGATGGAAGAGATCATGATGACAACGCTCTTCTTGCCCGCCACGTCGTTTTTGATAAGCCTGGTCAGTTCGATGCCGTCCATGTCCGGCATTCTAAAGTCCACAAAATAAATGTCGTAGGGGCCCCGTTTCTCAATCAGGGCAAGGGCTTCCTTTCCGCTGGAAACGGTATCGCAGACAAAACCGAAACGGGCGGCGATTTCCCTGAAGTATTCGGTTACCGTATTGTCGTCGTCGACCGCCATGATCCGTATGGTGTTCCAGTTAATCCTCTTCAGGAAAGCGGCGTGTCTTTTGTCGGAACCTTTTTTCATGACAATGGTAAAAATAAAACTGGAACCCTTGCCGTATTCGGACTCCACCCATATTTTGCCGCCCATCATTTCGACGATTCTCTTGCTAATCGCGAGCCCCAGGCCCGTTCCGCCGAATTTTCGGGATGTGTTGCTGTCCGCCTGCTCGAAAGATTTAAAAAGCCGCTTCCGCTGATCTTCCGTAATGCCGATGCCCGAATCCCGCACTTCTATTCGCAGCGTACATATGCCGTCTTCTTCTTTCAGCAGGCTGCTGTCAAGATGAATGTGGCCGCCTTCGGGGGTAAATTTGACCGCGTTGGAAAGAAGGTTGGTAATTACCTGGGCCAGTCTTTGATCGTCGCCGATAAGGGTATGGGGCAGGTTTCCGCTCAGGTGAACGAGGAAGTTCTGGTTTTTTTCCTCCGCCCGGAACGTGATAACGTTAACCGCCCGGCGGATCGTTTTCTCAAAGTTAAATTCCGTGGAAGAAAGCTCAAATTTATTGGCTTCTATTTTGGACATATCCAGTATGTCGTTTATCACTCCAAGCAGATGGTTTGAGGCGTCTTCTATTTTGCCCAGGCAGTAGTCTTTTTTACCGGTATCCAACGCGCCTTTGGCGATACTGGTCATTCCGATAATCGCGTTCATCGGCGTCCGCATTTCGTGGCTCATGTTCGCGAGGAATTCGCTTTTCGCCCTGGTACTGGAAAGGGCTTCTTCCCTGGCGTGAATAAGGTTCTTCAGCATTTCGTCGCGCTGCATGGCGTTGGCGACAAGAAGGCTTCCCGAATGAAGTATGGCCTCTTCATCACCTGAAAATTCCCGTTCCCTCCGGCAGTCGTCAAAGCCGATAAAACCCCAGAAAAGTTCATTCAAAAACGCGGGAACCATAAGAAAAGAAACTATTCCTTCCTGTTCCAGAATTTCCCTTTCCCAGTCGACGCAGTCCTTTACCAGTCCCTTGAAATTTTCTCCCTGGGAAAGCTTGTCCCAGCCGGGCATTTTCGTACAGGCTATGTCGAGATCGACGCTCCGGCTTTGTTCCAGGCTGGAATTTTGCGACCACTCGTAAAGGAAACGGCTATGGATTTCCCCGTCTTTGATGTGGTTTTTCCAAATATAGACCTTGTCCACGCCGACCGCCATGGCCATCATTCCCATACATATCCACAGATCTTCCTCGAAATGATCCGGATTGGGACGAAGCAGTATTTCGGAAATACTGTTCACGGTTCTGAGCAGGGAATCCTGTTTTTCGATTTCCGAGCTCATCTTCTGGTATTCCCGCAGATCGCGGATAAAGATGAGCAGAAAATTGCCTTCTTCGGCGCGCACCATTTCGGTTAACAGTTCGGCGGGTATGATATCGCCGTCTTCCGTTCTGAAGGTCCAGTTAACAATCTGCCGGCCCCTTACAAAGGTATCCGTAAGTATGTCTCTCTGTTTTTTCGCGCTGGAAATTCCATCGCTTTGATATTCCGGGGAAAAGCCGGTAAATTTTTCAAGAAGCTCTTTTTTATCGGTAAAGCCGAAAATGCGCAGGGTTTCCTGGTTACAGTCAATAATGTTAAGGTCGGTATCCCAGATTGTACAACCCAGCGGATTTGCCTCCAGCATGACCCTGAGCTTTTCGTCTGAGTCTCTCAGCGCGTTCATGGCGTCATTGGTCCTTTTCTTTTCCGTCCGGTAAATCACCGCCTGGAACTGTACTACCGTACCCGTGAAAAAGCTCGTTATGAGAAACGACATGATTATTTCAAAATTCCGCACGCGCTCGCTCAGGGGCGGAAGCAGCGCGGGGTGTCTTATGCTGATATAGCAGACCAAAGCCACTATTGACAGATGAACGACAAGATGGATAATCAGAGCCCGGCCCTTGGTCATAAAAAAAATCAGGGTAATGCTCAATACGAAAAAGGCCGGCATACTGCCGTATATTCCGCCAAGAACGAAAAAGGCCAGGGGAAACAGAATGTCGCACAAACCTATGACTATCATACGAATCGCGGCGGCGTAGAGTTTAAAACGATTCACCAGTACGATAAAAAACACAATCAGGCCGCAGATTCCCAGCATAAGCAAAAACACCGGCGTCTGAATGCCGACTATTATCCTGGCAACGGTGACCGACAGCGATGCCGTCAGTCCGGTAAAACACAAAATATTAAGAACGCGAATTTCCGGAGCAAGGCTGGTGGAAAAGAGATAGCGGAGAAAAAACAGGGTTATTTTATTTTTCATGAACCTTCGCTTGTTCCTTACATTCGATTTATCCGGGAAACATCCAAAAATTCCAATTTTGGATGTTTTCCCGCCCCCTGGGAAAAATTGCTTTTACACAATTGTTACACAACAATGAATCGGCAATTTTTTCCGGCGCCGCGGTATTCCCTACTTTATAGTTTATATCCTTGGAAAGCGTTTGTCATGAAGGACAGAGCAAGGAAAAACGTCTGCTTTTTTTTAAGTTGGAAAACTGTCAAAACCCGCGCTGTTACAAAAACATTTCGCCGGTACGGGGCCGATCACTCCGCTCACGGGTTCGTCAGCGGTCGAATCTTATCGATACCTGGCCGATCATTCCGCGTTCCGCCGTACCGCTCCCAACATAACGCGGCGACGGCGTTACGACGCCCGAAGCGCCCAGGTTTATGTCCGCGGTATAAAGGACGCTGTTTTCGTTCCGTAACGCTGCCTCAACAAAAACCCTGTAGCTGCCCGCCGCGGCGGCCAAACCCGCCTGATCCGTGCCGTCCCACACATAGCGAAGGGTTCCGCTTCGGGGAGTGGGCCCGGTTAAGGCGTCGATCTGGGATTTGTTCATTCCGCCGACGCCGGCCTGTTTTACCCAAAGCGGCAGGGAAAGCTCCCGTTTTTTCCAGCCGCCGGCCGCGGTAAATCTGGTGGCGTAAAGCGTTTTTACATGCCTGCCCCGGGAATCTTCGATCCACACGGCAAACTGGTTACTGGCGAATCCGCCCTGTTTGTTATAGACAAAGCTGACTTCCGCCCTTCCGACAACAGGCACGGACTGGGCCGAGGCAAAGACCGCCGCGAGGCCTGACAGGACAAGACAAAACGCCGCGATACGACAGGTTTTTATTTTTGTTTTCTTTTCCATGTTTATTTTTATTCCTTTGATTGGAAGGCGTGGTCCATACCCCGGAGCTTGCTGTATCTTCATTTTTCCGAGGGGAAAACCAGGTTAAGGATAATGCCCGTCACCGTCGCCAGCGCGACCCCCGCGAGCTGGAACTGAACATTCTGGGTAATGTTGAAGGCAAGCCTTCCGCCGCCTATGCCGACAACAAAGATCACCGACGAAATGGTAAGGTTTCGCTTGTCCTTGTAGTCCACGCCGCTTTCAACGATGGTTCGCAGTCCGCTGGAGGCGATGATTCCGAAAAGCAGCATCGAGATGCCCCCCATAACGGGCGTAGGTATGGTACGGATAAGGGCGCCGAATTTCTGGAAGAACGACAGCGCCGTGGCGATAACGGCCGCCCCGCCGATAACCCATACCGAGTATACCCTGGTAATCGCCATAACGCCGATGTTTTCGCCGTAGGTGGTATTGGGCGGCCCGCCCCAAAACGCGGCCCAGGCCGTGGCAAGGCCGTCGCCCGCCAGCGTCCTGTGGAGGCCGGGGTTTTTGTAAAAATCGCGGCCCACGACCTTGCTGGTTACAAGCGTATCGCCAAGGTGTTCACAGATAGTCGCCAGCGAGACGATTACAAAGGTAATCATGGGAACAAACGAAAACCTGGGAAGGGTAAAGGACGGCAGCCCGAACCAGGGAGCGTCGGCTATTACCTGAAAATCAATGATATGGTAGGCCGGAAAGAAAAATCCCATGATGAGGGTAAACAGATAACCGGCGACAAGCCCGATAAGGATCGGAATCACCGAGAAAAAGCCTTTAAGCAGAATGTTAGACGCCACGGTTACGCCCAGGGTAACCGCCGCTATGGAAAACAGGATCAGGCTGTATTGCCCGTCCGTGGCGCCTCCCTCATTCATCGCCATGGCCATCGCGGTAGGCGCCAGGTTAAGGCCTATCACGACAATCACCGAACCGATAACCACCGGAGGCAGCGCCCTGTCGAGCCAGCCCGTTCCGGCAAACCTGATAACGAGGCCAATCAAGCAGTAAAAAATCCCCGCCGCTACGGCCCCGCCCATCGCGTAGGGAAGCCCGTGGGAAGCGCTAATCGTAACAAGCGGCGCGATAAACGCAAACGACGAGCCCAGGAAGGCCGGAACCTGCGCTCCGGTAATGGCTATGTAGAGCAGCGTACCCGTTCCGGCGGTAAAAAGGGCCGCGGCGGGATTAAGGCCGGTCAACAGGGGAACCAGTATGGTTGCCCCGAACATCGCGAAAACATGCTGTACGCTTAACGGTATCCATTTGCCCAGAGGCGGCCTGTCTTTAGGCCCGTATATATCAGATTGGCTCATAAATCCCCCGGCTCTATAACAACACAAAGGAAAATCATTGTCAAGGCAACGGCATGGCAGCGCCACGCCACGGTATGGGCGAAAAGACATCATAATAGCAAAAAAATAGTAAAAAAATGGCAAGAAAATCGTTCCAAAAATCGAATTTTTGGAACACCTCCGCAGGCGTCAGAAAAAATCATGATTTTTTAAAGAATCCGCTTGACAAAATATCAATAATGATTATTATTATTAATATGATAAACCGGGAGAGAAAGCACAGCGCGAAACGGGACGCCATTCTCGGCGTTCTTAAGGAAACCGACGTTCATCCGGGCGCCCAGTGGATATACAACCGGCTGAAACCGTCGGTTCCCGGCCTTTCCCTGGGGACGGTGTACCGAAACCTCAACCTGTTCCGGGAAGAAGGCCTGGCGGCCCTGGTGGGGACGGTGAACGGGGAAGAACGTTTCGACGGCGTTACCGAATCCCACCCGCATCTGGTCTGCCGGCGCTGCGGGGCCGTGGAGGATATCGCCGTCGCCGACCCCGCCGTGTTTGAGGAAGAGCTGGCGTCGGTATTGGCATCGTCGCTTGGAGAAGACGAAAACCGGATTCGCGAAGCGAAAATTGACTTCCGGCGGACGCTGTTTTACGGTTTATGTACGAATTGCGAAAAAGCCGGAAAGGAAACGCCCGGCGATGAGCCTCCCCGGGACGCGCCATAGCAGATAGACGCGCGGCCCTTGAAAAGGAAAACTTCGGCATGGCCGATGTAATATTATTTTGATTAAGGAGAAAACTATGAAATGGGTTTGTCAGGTGTGCGGTTATGTATACGAAGGCGATAAGCCTCCCGAGGCGTGTCCCCAGTGTAAGGCGCCCTCTTCCAAATTTGCCGCGTCGGGCGGGGAACAGGCTTTTGCCGCCGAGCATACGGTAGGAATTGCCGCGAATGTTGAACAGGATATTAAGGACGATTTGAGGGCCCACTTTAACGGCGAATGCTGCGAAGTCGGCATGTACCTCGCGATGAGCCGGGTTGCCGAACGGGAAGGGTATCCCGAAATCGCCGAAGCCTACAGGCGTTACGCGTATGAAGAAGCCGATCACGCTTCCCGTTTCGGCGAAATGCTTGGCGAGGTGGTCACCGCCAGCACCAAAAAGAACCTGGAACTCCGTATCGAGGCCGAATACGGCGCCTGCGCCGGCAAGACCGACATCGCCAAGCGGGCCAAAGAACGGAACTACGACGCGATCCACGACTCCGTCCACGAAATGGCAAGGGACGAAGCCCGCCATTGCGCCGGGTTCCGCGGCCTTCACAAAAGGTACTTCGGCTAGTGTTCTGACAATCAAAGATACCCAGGAGCAAACTCCTGGGTATGAATCCCGCTTGCGAATCTTCCCATAAATCTTTCCTCACGTCTTTCTCCGCAATTACCAGTTACCGCCCCCGGCAATTCAATTTACAGCGGCGCGGAATCGTGCTAAGATACGGTATGCGTCTCTTTGGCCTGTGGGCGCGGAAAAGCGGCTGTGCGGCGCCAGGCCGTCCCCGCCCCAAAAAAGCCCTTCTTTCGCCGGCGGCGGGGCTGCTGCTTATTGCCTGTCTTCCGGGTTTTTCGTGCCGCCGCTCCCCTTCCCCGCCGGAGTTCCAAAACAGTCCGCGATCCCAGGGTTATATGACGCCGGATACGGAAAAAAAAGACAGGATCACCATAGGTTTTTCCGGAGCCACGGGAACGTTTATCATAGAACGCTGGAACAAAGACCTTAAGGTTTTTTCCGGGGCCGCCCAGGAACTGGGCGCCGATGTAACGGTTCAGCTTTCCGCCGGGGGCATTCGGGAGCAGATTGCCCAAATCAACTATATGGTTAACCAGAATATCGACGTTCTCGTGGTTCTCGCCCACGATACCGAACTTATCGCCGGGGCCATAAGACAGGTACAGGAGGCGGGAATTCCCGTAGTGGCCTACGACAGGCTTATCCAGGGAACGCCGATTGACGCCTATGTTTCCTTTGACAGCAAAGAAGTGGGCCGCCATTTCGGCGCCGCGTTAAGCCGGGCCGTTCCGAGGGGCAGGTACCTTGTGGTAAACGGTTCCGTTCACGACGTAAACAGCTTCGATATCAGCGAAGGGCTTCATGAAATTATCGATCCGTATATCGCGTCCGGGGCCGTTGAGCTTGTCAGGGAAATATGGCTTGACGAATGGAGCTTTGACGAGGCCCTTGAAAAAATAGGCGCGATATTTCAGGAAACGACCGATTTCGACGCGATTGCCTGCGGAAACGACGCCATTGCCAACGCCGCGATCCAGCTTCTGTCCGAACGGCGGCTGGCCGGCCAGGTCGCGATTGTCGGCCAGGACGCGGAATTGATAAGCTGCCAGCGGGTTGTGGAAGGCACCCAGCTTATGACGGTTTACAAGCCCATAGGGACTTTGGCGGTCCGGGCGGCGCAGGTCGCGGCCGCTATAGGCAAAAAGGAAAACAAACCGCCCCCGGATACGCTTATGGACAACCAAAGCGGGGCGATGATCCCCACGTATCTCGAAAAAACGACGGCGGTATATAAAGACAATATCGATATAGTGATACGGGACGGCTTTCATTCCCGTGAAGACGTATACCGTAACACCGGAATAATCCCGTAAGGGAAAAAATTGACCTCAAAATTTTCCTGTTTTTTCCGATAAAATTCTCCCGCAAAAGAAAAATCCTGTTTTTTATCAAAAAATTCTTCTTCCAATAACCGGCGGCCAGGAATACCGTAATTACAATTCTATACCATTGGAGGAAACGAATGAAAAAATTAATTACCGTTCTGCTTATCCTTGCGGTAGCGGCGTCTTTCGGCTTTGCCGGCCCCCAAAATCAGGGGCAGTCCGGCGGCGGCGCCCTTATCGGTCTTGCGATGCCTGAAACCCATGTTCTGCGCTGGGAAAAAGACGGCAACACCCTCAAGGCCGAGGCCGAAAAACGCGGGTACCGGGCGGAAGTCCAGTTTGGTAACGCGGATCAGGCGGAACAAAACCGGCAAATCCAGAGCTTCCTGACCCAGGGCGCCAAGGCCCTGATCATCGGTTGTATTACCGACGGCGTCAGCTCTGTAGTAGCCGAAGCGGCGCGTGACAAGGTCGTGGTTATCGCCTATGACCGGCTCATCCAGAATTCCGCCGACTACGACTACTTTATCACGTTCAACAACTTCAAGGTCGGCCAGCTTCAGGGCCAGGCGATTGAAACCGCCCTTAACCTGGCAAGCGCCACGGCAAGCGCCCCCAAGAACATCACCCTGTTCGCCGGTTCTCCGACCGACGGTAACGCGTTCTTCTTCTATGACGGCGCGATGAGCGTGCTTAACCCCTACATCGACAAAGGCGTTCTTAAAGTAGTGGGACCGTATCCCAGGACCTCCGCCGACGCCGGCAACTTCCAGCGCATCGCGACTGAAAACTGGCAGGCGCCTATCGCCAAGACCAGGATGGAAAACCTCCTCAACAACGACGCGCGGAACGTGGTTCTGGACGCGATTCTTGCCCCCAACGACACCCTTGCCCGGGCGATTATTGAGGCCTGCAAAGCCGACGCGAAATACCGGACCAAACTTCCGACAGTTACCGGCCAGGACGCCGAATTTGATTCCGCCCTGTCAATCAAGAACGGCGAACAGTACATGACCGTCTTCAAAGATACCGCCAAACTTGCCGAAGCGGCGATCCTTCTTACCGATCAGATTCTTAAAGGTCAAAGCGTCAATATCCCCGGCGCGGTGCTTGCCTCCGGCGATCTTGCCAAGATTGGCGATACGGGAAGAAAAGTCGTAAAAACCTATCTGCTTGATCCGGTTGGCGTTACCAGAAACAACCTTAACGTTCCGGTAAACGCCGGCTTCTACGAGGCCGCCGAAGCGGCTCAGCTTAGATAGCCTGTTTTAGCGTAAACCCATAAGGAGATGGAATTTTCCATCTCCTTATGTTTATGAGACCCGGGACAAGTTTCAAAGCGAAACGGATTAACCGTTTCGTATCGTGATTCATAAGGATCCACAATGAGCGAATATATACTTGAGATTCAAAACCTGACCAAGGATTTTCCCGGCGTGCGGGCCCTTGAAAACGTCAGCCTTAAAGTGAAACGGGGAGAGATACATTCCCTCTGCGGTGAAAACGGCGCCGGAAAATCCACCCTTATGAGCGTTATCAGCGGGGTGTATCCCAAGGGCAGTTACGAGGGCAAGGTACTGTACAAGGGCCACGAAACCGGTTATCACAGCGTAAAGGACAGTGAAAAAGAGGGCCTTGCCATCATTCATCAGGAACTGGCCCTGAGCCCATACCTATCGATTTATGAAAATATATTTCTGGGACACATGCAGACAAAGTTTGGCATAATTAACTGGAATTACTATATAACCGAATCAAAAAAATATCTGGACAGGGTCGGCCTTACCGAGCCTCCCGAGACAACCGTAAGCAGACTTGCCGTGGGCAAGCAGCAGCTTGTGGAAATCGCCAGGGCTCTTTCGAAAAAAGTAGAGCTCCTTATTCTCGACGAACCCACGTCTTCGCTGAACGATGACGAAAGCGAAAAACTTCTCAACCTGATTCTTGAATTCAAAAATCAGGGAATAACCAGCGTCATGATCTCTCACAAGCTTAACGAGGTTCTCAAGGTGGCCGATACGGTTACCGTACTTCGGGACGGCAAATCAATTTCTTCCTCCAATGTAAAGGAAGAGCAGCTTACCGAAACCCGGATAATACGGGACATGGTAGGCCGGGATCTTACCCGCCGTTTTCCGGAACGTAAATCCGCGCCGGCCGAAACGGTTCTGGAAGTAAAAAACTGGAACGTATACCACCCCGACTATCATTCGATCAAGGTTGTGGACAACGTTTCTTTTTACCTGAGGAAGGGAGAAATCCTCGCTCTGTGCGGTCCCATGGGCGCGGGCCGAACGGAACTTATGATGAGCATTTTCGGCAGATCCTACGGATCGAGAAGCGAAGGCGAGGTGTATATCAAGGGGAAGAAGGTCAACCTGCCGACAACCAGGGCGGCGATGGACGCGGGTCTTGGCTATATTTCCGAAGACAGGAAAAACCTGGGGTTGATTCTTATTCAGGATGTTAAGACCAATATTTCCAACGCCAATCTGCGCAAACTGTCCAAGATGGGAATAGTAAACAAAAACGAAGAAGTCCTGGAAGCGGAAAAATACCGGCGGGAACTTAACATCAGAACCCCGTCGGTAGACCAGATTACCAGAAACCTTTCCGGCGGAAACCAGCAAAAGGTTGTGGTAAGCCGTACCCTGTCGGCGGATCCGGATATTTTTATCGTGGACGAACCTACAAGGGGCATAGACGTGGGCGCCAAGACGGAAATTTACCATATTCTTAACGATATGGTGGCCGCCGGGAAAAGTGTTGTCATGATCAGTTCTGAACTGCCCGAAGCGCTGGGAATGGCGGATCGCATTTACGTGATGAACGAAGGCAGAATCAAGGGCGTATTGAGCCACGACGAGGCGACCCAGGAAAAGATCATGCAATTGGCATTGGTCAATTAACGGAGCGGCAAGCACAGGAAATCATTATTGGCACTTTGTGTCAGTGTTCGATTTATTCAAGCGGCGATACCGCCGCTTTTACAGGAGTTAGTATGAGCGACAAGGCTATTCGCACGGTAAACACCAGAACCCTTATCAGAAACAACATGAGAAACTATTCCATGTTTATCATGCTTGGATTGATTATGCTGGTATTCGGAATTCTTTGCGGTATTCAGAATTCCAATAATTATTGGATTAATTTTACCCCCCGGAATTTTACCAACCTCTTTTTTCAGTACAGTTATGTATTGATTCTCGCCATAGGCATGGTTCAATGTATCATTATTCTGGGTATCGACCTTTCCGTCGGTTCGGTCTGCGCGTTTATCGGCGCGATCAGCGCGATGGTCTACAACACGAATATAGGCATGCCGATGACCCTGCTTATATCGCTTGTTATCGGCCTTGGCATCGGAGCTTTCCAGGGGCTGTGGATAGCCTACGCGAAACTGCCGGCGTTCATTGTTACCCTGGCGGGCATGCTTCTTTTCCGGGGCCTTACGTATATTGTTACCGTAATTAAACCCGTAAGCCTGAAAGATGTCGGTTATTCTTTTTTGGCGACGGGAACCGTGGACGAAGTGCTTAAAATCGGACGGGTCGGAAACATATACCCGACGGCGATTGTCGTCGCGGTCGTCGTTTTAATCGCTTTTTATCTGGCGGAGTTCACGGGACGCCGTACCAAGATTGCCAACAATTTTGAGGTAGCGCCGGGGGGATTGTTTGTCGGGAAGCTGGTCGTTATCAGCCTGTTGGTTTTGAGTTTGGCGGAACGGTTTTCCAAATACCGGGGGCTTCCCATCGTCGTAGTGGTGCTGGGAATAACGGTGGTCGTATTCCACTTTATCCTCAACAATACCGTACTGGGCCGTTTTATCTACGCGGTAGGCGGCAACTCCCGGTCGGCGAAACTGTCCGGTATCAATTCAGAATTTATTACGTTTATCGTGTTCTGCATCATGGGCATCTTGTCCGGGCTCGCGGCGGTTGTTTCCACGGGCTACATGAACAGCGCCCTTCCCCAGGCGGGAAACCTTTTTGAAATGGACGCCATCGCCGCCTGTTATATCGGCGGTGTTTCCGCTTCGGGCGGCATAGGAACCGTCGTCGGGGTCATCGTCGGCGGCCTTGTTATGTCGGCGATCAACAACGGAATGGTACTGATGAACCTGGGGCAGCACTGGCAGTACGTTGTTAAAGCCGTAATCCTTCTCCTTGCGGTGTTCTACGATGTATACACCCGGCGCAAAGCGGGCCTGGGTTGATTATATAGCGGACTTTGCTACAATAGACATACCGGATCGGCCAGGTCCGGTATGTCTTTACGTTTATATAAATGGAGGAAACTGTCATGGCGGATTTTTATGCAGGTCAAAAAGAATATTTTCCCAAAATCGGGAAAATAAAATACGAGGGGCCCAAGAGTACCAATCCCTTGGCGTTTAAATATTACAACCCGGAAAAAATCGTGGGTAAAAAAAAGATGAAGGATCATCTCCGTTTTGCCATAGCCTACTGGCACAGTTTCTGCGCCGACGGGACCGATCCTTTCGGTTCGGTAACTCATCCCCACCCCTGGGCAAGCGACGCGAAAAGCCCCATGGAAGCGGCCGAACACAGGATGGACGCGGCGTTTGAGTTCTTTACCAAACTCGGCGTGGGCTTCTACTGTTTCCACGACAGGGACATGGCCCCCGAAGGAGCGACTCCCGCGGAAAGCGAGAAAAACCTCTTTACGATGGTGGCAAGGGCAAAAAAACTCCAGAAGGCGACCGGCGTTAAGCTCCTGTGGGGAACGGCGAACCTGTTCAGCAATCCCCGTTACATGAACGGCGCGGCCACGAATCCCGAATTTGATGTGCTGGCAATCGCCGCGAACCAGGTTAAGGCCGCCATTGACGCCACGATAGAGCTTGGCGGCCAGGGCTACACGTTCTGGGGCGGGCGCGAAGGATACATGACGCTTCTCAATACCGATCTGAAGCGCGAAAAGGATCACATAGGCCGCTTCCTGGGCCTTGCGCGGGATTATGCCCGCGGCCGGGGCTTCAAGGGCGTTTTCTACGTGGAACCCAAACCGATGGAGCCCACGAAACATCAGTACGATTACGATGTCGAAACGGTAGCCCTTTTCCTCAAGAACTACGGTCTTGAAAAGGATTTCCGGGTAAACATCGAGGCAAACCACGCGGAACTTGCCGGCCACGACTTTTACCACGAACTTGAGACCGCTTCCGCCCTTGGCATTTTCGGCTCTGTAGACGCCAACCGCGGCGATTTTATCAACGGCTGGGATACGGACCAGTTCCCCTGGAGTTACTACGAAACCGCCCTGGCGATGTACGCGATACTTAAAGCCGGCGGCTTTACCGCGGGCGGCCTTAACTTTGACGCCAAGATACGCCGTAATTCGATAGACCCGGCCGATCTTTTTATCGCCCATATCGGCGGCATGGACGCCTTCGCCGCGGGCCTTGAAATCGCCAACCGTATCGTCAAAGACGGCGTACTGCCCGGTTTCATCAAGAAGCGCTACGGATCCTTCAGTACCGGCAACGGGGCAAAGTTTGAAAAAGGACAGCTTTCGTTTGCCGACCTCGCGAAGATCGGGGGCGAAAAGTACGGCAAGGCGGGGATTACTTCGGGCAAACAGGAATACCTGGAAAACGTCTTTAACCAGTACCTGCTCGGCCTGTAGCCTGTAGTGTTCAAAAAGGGGCGCGTTTCCGGCGGATCCGATTCGCGCCTCTGGGCTAAAACGAACTTTTGTGTTATATGTTATCCATGAAATTATTTTGGCCGGCGCTGTTTTTACTGCCGGCTTTATTTTTCGGTTCCTGCGTACAGGTTCCCGTAACCGGTAACGACGATCCGGCCGAAACCGCGGCGGAAGCTCCTACTGCCCGTTACCGTTATAGTTTCGAGATCGATTCCGAAACGGCGTTCAGCCTTCTCGTAAACGGCGTAGAACTTGCCTTTTTTGAAGGCGGTTCTTCCTATTCCGCCCCGGTGATTCTCAACGACTGGATGATTTCCGGGGAAAATGAATTTTCCATCACCGTTTTTCCGCCGGAAAACAGCCGTACCGCTTCTTCCTGCAGTTTCGCGCTGAAAAAAAAGAACCTTGCGGACGGCGTCGAATCGACATTTTATACGCTGACCCGATCCGGCGCGGACGGCGAAACCATGTTCGACATAACGGAACGCTTTACCCCGGAATATTTTCCGGTAACACTTGCCGAAAAAGCCGAAAAGGTCATAGCCGCCGCCGGGGTTTTGCCGATGTCCGACCAGCGGGAAATAACTTCCGTGGTCCACAGGCTCAGGGAAGCTTTTTCCGCGAAGGACATCGGGGCGATTAACGCTCTTATGGAAACCAAAAACGCCGATTTGGCCGCGGCCCGTTTCCTCAGGCCCGAAGAATGCCGGGCCGCCTCGGAAACCTTTTACCTGGAATTGATCAACAAAGCGGATTTTTCCGTCAGGCCCCTAAACGGACATTACAGTTTTCTTTCCACGGCCGACGACAGGCTGGTCAGGGTGATGCAGGGCAGGGTCGGTTTTCCCGAACCGGCAATCATCATGGAATACCGGGACGACAGCGGTAAAAAAATTCGCTATGAGCACGATCTCTACTTCGCCAAAATAGACGGCTCGTGGGTAATAATCAGATAAACCGGTTTGGTTTTTCGGGAAAAAGGAAAGGGATAAAACGATGAATATTGGTCAAGCGATTTTTCTGGGTATTGTACAGGGCCTTACCGAGTTTTTGCCGGTCAGCAGTTCAGGCCACCTTGTTTTGATTCAGCGCATATTGGGCATTGCCGAACCCGCGCTGTTTTTCGACACCCTGCTTCACTGCGGAACGCTTCTTGCGGTGTTCGTCGCCCTGCGCCGGGATATCTGGAACATACTGCGCAGGCCGTTTCAACGCTTTACCTGGCTGCTTATTCTCGCGACCGCGGTTACCGCCGCTATAGCCCTTGGGTTCAAGGATACCATTGAAGAAGCGTTCGCCAGCGCCCGCTGGCTTGGGCCGGCGTTTCTCGCGACCGCGGCGGCTCTTTTTGTTTCCGAATACCTGTCCCACCGACCCGGCGATTCCCGCAACGACAGCGAAATGGGCTGGTTCGACGCCGTTTTTATCGGCGCCCTGCAGGGTATCGCCATTATACCGGGGGTTTCCCGTTCAGGCTTTACGCTGTCCGGGGCGCTGTCCCGGCGCCTCAAGCGGGATCTGGCGGCGCGTTTTTCGTTCCTCCTTTCGATTCCGGCAATCCTCGGCGCCCTTGTCATCCAGATAAAAGACCTGGTTGAAATCTCCGGCTTTCAAAGCGTTAATCCCGAAGCGTCCCACAGTCTTATAGGCGGCATAAGCGTTCCCGCTCTGGCTGCGGGAACGCTTGCCGCCGCCGTTGTCGGTTTCGCTTCCGTTACGCTGATGTTAAAACTAATACGGGAACGTTCTCTTGTCGGCTTCGGCGTGTATACCGCCCTGCTGGGAATCGCGGTGCTGCTTGACCAAAACATAACCCACCTGGTGTTTTAGTGTTCTGACTAATACGGAGAACGATTAAGACAAAACACTAGACTTCATTGCTCGGATATTTCGGAAAGCGGAATGGGCCTGGGGGAATCGTTTTCCCCTTCGGTTCGGGAGAGTTCTTCCAGAAGTTCCCTGCCCCGGCGGGAAAGCCTTGTGGGAATT
>JAIRSC010000051.1 GCA_031255645.1 Treponema sp.
CCAGTCCTTTGACAGGGCCGTTTCACTCAACAGCGCGGTTTCGGGGATTGAGGCGAGGTGTTTTTGCTTCAAATACGCCACAAAATCAAGAACCTCGTCCATATAGCGGGACGGCAATGTATCAAGTTCCCGTAACAAAGCGTTTTGGCTGGTCATGGTCAAGCTCCTTTAACCAGTTTAACCCGGATAAAACAAATATACAATCGGCGGGAAACAAGGAACGGGGCGAGTAACACCACAAGCGTTTGCCGCAATTTGCGCTAAAGCCGTGGTCGCGACGCCATACGCCCCTTCGGGTCGTTTGACGATAGGAAACGATTTATGGGCGCTGGCGCGCCCGACGTCATCCATGCCGCCGGGCGCATTATCCTTAAATGCCCATGGCCCTCATCACAATAGGGGTGGACGCCTTTGCTTGGACAGCGGGCTTTGACATTCCGGAGCGGCTTCGGGTATCATACAGAAAGTGATACGATTAAAAAACGAGAAACAAATTGCCGGTATTCGGAAATCCTGCAAAATGCTCTCCGCCATGTACCGGGAACTAATCCCCCTGGTAAAGCCGGGAATCGTTACGCTGGAAATAGATCACTGGGTGCGAAACTGGATAAAAAAAGCCGGGGGAAGGCCGGCCTTTTTGGGGGTCGGGGACAGGAACAATCCGTTTCCCTCGGCAATCTGCGTTTCGCTCAACAACGAGGTGATCCACGGTATTCCCTCGCGGCGAAAAATAGCCGAAGGCGACCTGGTTTCCCTGGACTGCGGCATCGACCTGGAAGGGTATGTCAGCGACCAGGCCCTGACCCTGGAAGCGGGCAGGGTAAGCCCCGAAGCCCGCGCCCTCAACAGCGCCACCCGTGAATGTCTTGAGCGGGCCTTCGCCGCGGTAAAGGCCGGCGACCGGCTTTTGCAGGTGTCCAGGGCGGTCGAATCCTGCGCCAAAGCGGCCGGTTTCGGCATTGTAAGCCGCTATTGCGGTCACGGCGTGGGCTTTTCCCTGCACGAAGATCCCCAGGTACCCAACACCCCCCACGGTCCCAACCCGAAAATGACCAACGGCCTTGTGATAGCCGTGGAACCGATGGTCAACCTGGGAACGGGCGACGTCGATCTGCTGGAAGACGGCTGGACCGTGGTCACCCACGACGGGCGGATTTCCGCCCACTGGGAACACACGATAGCCGTAACGGGCGGAAGGGCGGAACTGCTTACCGAAGACCTTTCCTGGGCCGTCAGCGCGGGTCGCTAAAAACGGGGGCCAAAGCGCCCCGGAAATGTAACTTTTTTCATGGATTTTATATTATACTTGTATAAGAGGAGCCGATAACATGAATCTTGTAAAACGACTTTCGTCAAGAAATTTTTTTATCTTTAATCTGGTATTGTTGGGGGCCATATTCGGTTTTTTCCTGGCCTTTCTTTCGTTTTCCTGTACCAGTCCGGGAGGAACCAAGGCAAAGGCCGAAGAAAGCCCGTCGCCGGTGGTAATTCCCCAGGATGCCCTTTCCGCCGCCGAAAACCTCCAGACGGCGTTCCGCGCCATATCCGACAAGGTTCTTCCTTCGGTAGTGGAACTCAAGACGGTTTCCATTCGAAGGCAGCAGATTCCCAACTTTAACGGCATACCCTGGGAATTCTTTTTCGGGAGACCCAACGAGCGGAACGAGGAACGGGAATTCCGCTCCCAGGGTCTTGGATCGGGCATTATCGTGCGTAAAAGCGCCGACACCTACTACGCGCTGACCAACTTTCACGTCGTGGGGGACGCCACCGAAATTTCCATCGCGCTGAACGACGGAACGGAACTTCCCGCCAGGCTTGTGGGAAAGGACGACCGCAAGGATCTGGCCATGGTATCGTTTGTCTACCGGGAGAATCTGCCCCTGGCGGTACTGGGAGATTCCGACACGGTAAAAGTCGGCGACTGGGCAATCGCCATCGGTAACCCGTTGGGCTTTATGTCTTCGATGACGATGGGCATTGTAAGCGCCGTGGGCCGTACCGGAGGCCCCGCGGGAAACATCAACGATTTTATCCAAACCGATACCTCGATAAACCAGGGGAATTCGGGCGGCGCCCTGGTAAACATCAGGGGAGAAGTTATCGGTATCAACACCTGGATCGCCAGCAGCAGCGGCGGCGGATCGGTGGGGCTTGGCTTTGCCATTCCGATTAACAACGCGAAACGTTCCATCGACGAGTTTATCGACAAAGGCGAAATAAGCTACGGCTGGCTCGGCGTATCCCTTACCGATCCCGACAGGGACATGACGCAGGCGCTGAACCTTACGGGCCGGCGCGGCGCGATGGTTTCCCAGCTTTTCCTCGGATCGCCCGCGGAAAAGGGAGGCATTCAGCCCGGCGATTTTATCACCTCGCTTAACGGAAGAGAAGTACGGGGGATGAATCACCTTACCCTTATGGTAGGCGACCTCAAGCCCGGAGACAGGGCGGTCTTCTCCGTTGTCCGCGACGGCGTTTCCCGGGACATGCAGGTTCGTATCGAGGAGCGGAAGAACGAAACCGCCGCGGAAAACAACAAGCTTTGGCCGGGGGTCTACGTGGTCCCCATTACCGACGCGGTCCGGGACACGCTTAAACTCAAGGCCGGAACGGAAGGCCTTTACGTGGGGCAGGTAATCGCGAAAAGCCCCGCCGCGGTAGTCGGGCTTTTGCGCCAGGATATTATTACCGCGGTAAACGGTGAACGAATACGCGGCATGGCCGATTTCTACAAGGTGGTACGGGAAAAAGCGGGCAAAGAGCTGTGGTTTGAGGTACAGAGAGGGGACTCAACCCTGGAAACTCCCCGGTTCAAGCGCTAGTGTTCTGGCAAAATTGATGGCGTAATGCCGGCAAAACCCACGTCGCACGACAGCGGCGTGGGTTTTTTGCCTACTTTATCTTTTTTATCATCCCGAGAAATTCGGGGCCGCTTACCGTTCCCGCGCCGTCAAAATTTCTGCCGTCCGTAAGCGCCATAAATTCCCGTTCCACGCAGCCGAGTATCGAATCGAAAAAGATTGAATCCCGGGGAAGATCCGGGATGGGGCTTCTGCCGGGATAGTGGTAGGAATAGCGGGTAAGGATGCTTCTGTCTCCACGGTTTTCGGCCAAAAGCCGCCAGAGATACCACGCGGCGCCCGCGCGGAGAACCGGGTCCCGCGGGGCCGTTCTGTTCGGTATGCCTTCGTACAGCGAAACGACGTTTATTTCCTGGGTCGGCGGAATAACGGAGGTGTCGTAGAGCCGCCTGTAAAGATCGTTCAGCGGCCAGGATTGTCCGGCGGTTATAAACCGGAGCAGTTCGGTCTCCGCGCCGGTAAGCTCAAGGACGTCTTCCCAGTTTATTTCGCTTTTAAGCGCTATTTCGGCGCTTTTCCCGCCCGTCCCCTCAAGATTCCGCAGCGCCCACGCATTTTCCCTCGGCGTTTCGTAGGTTTCCGCGTAAACGGGAGGAAGCTGGGGAAAGGCCGCGTCGAAAGCGGCCGCGGCTTCGCGGTAGTAGTTTTGTTCCAAAAGGCCAAGGGCAAGCTCTATGTGAAACTCCCCGCTTTTTCCGAAGAAACTTCCTCCCGCGGCTTCGACAATGGCCGCTTCGGCAAGGCCCACGCGGACGGAGGGATCGTTTTCCATTCTGATGGTGAGCACCCGCGCTTCGACGTTTCCGGGGCTCAGGGATTCGGATTTTTTCAGGGCGGCTTCGGCTTCCCTCCGTTTTCCCTCAATCAGGAACAGCCTTCCCGACCAGGCGGAAAGCCGGCCCTCGAAATTTCTGTCCTGTACGCCGCTTTTTTCAAGGCTTGTGATTTTCGCCCTGGCCTGTTCGGACGCGGCTCTGCGCTCCGATCCCGTTTTCGCGTCAAGCGGCACGATCATGTTTTCCAGTTCCGCGATGGCGGCGAGGTCCCCGCCGGATGAATACAACCGGTCGGACTGCATGGACTGGCAGCCGGAAAGGAAGACCGCCGCGGCGGCAGTACAGAACCATAGGGCTTTTTTTACGCCAGGAAAGCTCATTTGAATTTCCACCTGTAAATTTTATTGTCCAGGCCCGCGCCGATACACTCGACGCTGCCGTCCCCGTCAAAATCGCCGAAAACCGGCCTGCCCCATACGGGCAGCGGGAAGCCCTCAAGAACGTTGAGGGAGCCGGAGAACCCGTACAGGGCGTTGCCTTCTCCGGTGATAAAGACTTCCGAAGTTCCGTCCCTGTCTACGTCAAAGGTTCCGATAAAACCGCTTTCTTTTACTTTAAGGCCGCTTACGCGCTGTTCGGCGACGCCGCCCGACATATCCACCTGGTACAGGACGCCCGCTTCGGAAACAATCCAGAGGAAGGTTCCGTCCCAGGCCGGCTGAATGAAGAAAACCCCGTCAAGCTGAACCGGGAAACCGGGAACGACAAGCCCGTCCGCGCCGTATACGCCCAGCTCGCCGGCCATCGTAATAAAGGCCGCCATAAAATTTCCGGGGGCCTGGTTCGACGCGGGCCTGAACAACAGCGGGCTCCCGTAGGCGATGCCGGGAGCGAAGGCCGGCCAGCCCGGCAGAACTTCGCCGTCAAGGCTTGTCGCGTAGAGTTCGCCAAGGAAGCTCTTCGGATAAAACGCCATAACGGGAAGCGCCCCGCCGGGGCCGCCCGGAATAAAGGCCGGGGGCGAAAGAATCGCCGAGGAATATTCGGGGCCGGCGCGGCTGAGTTTTCCATCGGTATCCATCGAGTAGAGCGCGGCCCTTTCCCCGTCTTCGGCGGCAAGGTACAGTTTCCCGTCCCAGGCCGCGGGCGGCGCGGAGGGCTTGAGCCCGGTTATCACCGGGAACGAGGGGGCGGCTTCCATGTTTCCGTTTACCAGCGTTACCAGGCCTCGGGAACTTACCACCCAGGCGGCGCTTTCGGCCAGCGATCCCGGACGTAGTCCTTCCGCCGGAACGACCCAGACGGAATCTTCCCCCTTAAGCTCGTACACGGCGTGATCCGCGGGGTTTACCGCCAGCGCGGAACTGCCCCGCGTAAGCAGAATCCGGCGTTCTGTTCCGGCCGCGTTCGCCGCCATGTATACCTGGCCGCCGATTCTGCCGCCGACAGCCAGCGGATATCCGGGAACGGGTTCTACGCCCCTGCCCGCGCCGGGAACAATCGAAAGAGAAAAGGTAAGGACGCTGTCTTTAACGGAGACCCTGAGAAGGCCCTGCCGGTACAGCCTGAGCAGGGACGCGGCGGGGCTTCCGCCCTTGAGAAAAAACGGCAGTGAGCGATCCAGCGAATAAAAAAGCGACAGGGCCGCGTTGTCGTTTCCGGCGGACGTGAGGGTTCTCCAGATTTCGGTTCTGGGGAGGATATTGTTCTGCCGCACGGAATTGACCGAGGCAAGCAGGTTTTCGGGCGATTCGGAAACCAAAAGCCAGCCTTCGTGAACCGTATAATAGGGGGAGGGAATGTTTATTTCCATGAAGCGGAGTATCGCGTCGATAAATGCCGGAAGCCGTATCTGGGGAATCCGGTTTCCGTCGAGAACAAAGCGCGTATCTTCATCAAGAAAAAGCGTCGAAAAGGCCCTGTCGAAAACTTCCCGGCGTTTCGCCTCGTCCCCAATCTTGACGGCGAAAATCGGGGAGGGCCGTTCCTCAAGGCCGAATACGGCGAATTCGGAGGCTGTCCAGGAGTACAGCAGATCGTCGAGGCTTATCCCCAGCAGCGTGCGGGAAGCCCTGCCGGCGTTATCGAGAGCGCCCTGTAGGGAAGGGCCCGTTACCGCGGACAGGACGGAAAGAAGCTCTTCAAAGTTCGCGGCGGAAAGGCCCGTGCAGTACTGGGTCGTGTCGGGCAGGATCGCCATCAGCGAGGGCGGAACGGAATTTTTTTCCAGTATCCGCGCGAAGGCTTCGTTGGCCGTTTCGACGGGAACGATAAGGGAGATATCGAGCCTGCTCCGTTCCACGGTAAGATCGAGTTCCAGGAAGGGCGGCATGTTCAACTGCCTTATGGCCTGGGTCAACAGGGGGTTGTTTTCGCCGAGCGTTGAAACGATGGTTCTGGAAGACAGGAGCAGGGAAAGATCGTTCTTTTTTCCCGAGACGGACTTTCCCGGCGAGTATTCATCGCCGCCCGGCCGGAAAACCGCGCTGAAAAGGTTTTCATCATTCGAAACGATTATCAGGTTCCGTTTGGGGGCGATATAGAATACGCTGTTCCCGGAGCGGTATTCAAAGCGCGACAGGTTTCCCTGGACATAGTACAGATCCGGCGCGTTAAGGCGGGGGGCGATAAACGGCATAAGGTAGAGCAGCGGGGCAAGGAAACCCGAATCCCAGGCGGCGATAAAGCCGCCCCCGGTGTCGGTCAGCGCCGCGGAAAGCCGGCCCTTCAGGGCAAAACGCGCCCAGCGGTTTTGCAGCAGTTCGCTGTTTTTTATCTGGCCCAGAACCGGCGCGGCGGGGGCCAGCGCCGGGTTCGCCATAATGGCCGGCAGGGACTCGTGATTGAGGACTTTTTCCGCGAAGCCGCCCGGATCCCCAACGGTGGCGTAAACGGCGAAATTGTCGGGGATTACCGATCCCGGCGCTATCCTGGCAAGGAAAAGCACGAACTCGGCCGCCGCCAGCAGGAACAGCGCGAAAAGCAGGAGGAAGCAAAAAACGCGAAAAATCGATGATTTTTTGCGTTTTTTCGGCTTTTTTCCCCTGACGGCGGTTTCCCCCGCCCCGGAAACGCTTTTTTTCGTCTCCGCCGCGCCTTCCGTCAACGGTTCACGGCCCGGTTCACGGCTGTTATCATCCGACATACATACCTCATGTTATTGTTGACAAGTATTCGCGGAAAGTCAAGGCCGCGCGAAGGCGCAAAGGCGCCCGTCACGCTCCGTCGCCATTACGGAAAACCCCCCGTATTTTGGCGAAAAACGCTTCCGTGTCTTCGGGGTTTTGCGGGCGTTCCTTCCCGTCGCGGAGTTCGACAAGGCCGGGGGGAATCTCCGCGAGAAACGGAGACGGAACACAGTCGGCCGTGTCCTGGAGACGGCGGCGTTTTTGGCAGCTGGTAACGTACAGTTTGTCCCGTGCCCTGGTAATGGCCACGTAAAAAAGACGCCGCTCTTCTTCAAGGGAACCGGCGGGGTCTTCGGTTTCCATGCTCCGGGTATGGGGAATAATGCCGTCTTCCGCCCCGGCGATAAAAACCACCGGAAACTCAAGGCCCTTCGCGGCGTGGATCGTCATCAGGTTTACCTTGCCTTTTGCCGCCTCGTCGTCTCCGTCGTCGCGGGTTATAAGGCTTATCCTGTTAAGCCAGGCGTAAAGCCCCGTGTCGGGATTGTCCGGGTCTTTTTCCCAGTTTTCGATTGCCCGGATAAAATACTCGATATTGCCGTATTTCCATTTGGCGATTTTTTCGTTTTTGCTGTGTTCGGCGACAAGGTAGGGCCAGTAGTTGATGTCGTCCACAAGGGCCCGCGTTTTTTCGGCCAGCCCCTTGCCGCTTCCCAAAAACGTTTCCCGGTATCCTTCGATACATTCCACAAACGCGGAAATTTCCGCTTCGGTCCTCGCCGCTATGCCGGAATCCGCCGAATCAAGGCTAAAGTCATCCGGCCGGGCGCGTATCCTGCTCATGGCGTCCCAAAGGGATGTTTTCGCTTTTCCCGCCAGCCCGGCGATGGCGGCTACGGCCGTTTTGCCGATACCCCGCCGGGGCGTGTTGATAATCCGCAGCAGGTTGATGTCGTCGTGTTCGTTGGCGATAATCCTCAGATACGAAAGAATGTCCTTTATTTCCTTGCGCTGGAAAAAACTCTGTCCGCCCGAAACCCTGTAGGGAATGTTCGATTCAAGCAGGGCTTCCTCAATCTGGCGGGTCATCGCGTTGGTACGCAGAAGTATCCCAAAGTCGTCGTATTTCCTCCCGTCGTCGCGGATCATGTGCTCCCCAATCCGGGCGCTTATGAAGTCCGCCTCTTCCGTTTCGTTTGACGGATAGTACAGTTCAATCGGCTTGCCGCCGGAGTTTCCCGACCAGAGCTTTTTTTCCTTGCGGCTTTTGTTGTGGGAGATAAGCCCGTTCGCCGCTTCCAGTATTGTGGAGGTGGAACGGTAATTCTGTTCCAGCTTGATTTCCCTGCGGCCCGGAAAGTCCTTTTCAAAAAGGAGGATGTTTTCGTAATTCGCCCCCCGCCATGAATAGATCGACTGATCGTCGTCGCCGACAACGCAGACGTTGGCCGTTCCGTTTACGCCGTCCGCGCCCGGCCCCTCCACCGATATCGCCGCGTTTGGCGTCCCCGCCGAGTTTGGCGACACCGCCGAGTTTGGCGACATCGCCGCGTCCAGCGCGAGGAGCCGTATCAGCCTGTATTGAACAAGGCTTGTGTCCTGGAATTCATCCACCATGATATAACGGTAACGCCGCCGGTATTTTTCCAGTACATCAGGATGGTTTTCAAACAGCTCTATCGGCAGGGTAATAAGATCGTCGAAATCGACGGCGTTGTATATTTTAAGGCTCCGCTGATACTCGTTATAAACTTTTTCGCGGACGGCGGCTTCGAGAACCGTTCCGGCCGTTTCGGCAAGGCCCGGCGCGCCGGAGCGGGAAAAACGGCCGGTCTTGATGCCGGAAAAAAGCTGGCCCAGGGCGTAGAAGTTGACGCCGCTGTTTCCGAGCCGCTCTTCCCTCAGACATTCTTTTATAAGCTCCGTTTTGTCGGTTTCGTCATAGATCGAAAAATTCTTCCGGTATCCAAGGGCCTCGATTTCTTCCCTGAGGATACGCACCCCGAAGGCGTGGAACGTACTTACCGTAAGGCTCTGGAGTTTTTTGCCGGTCAGTTCCTTGACCCGGCTTTCCATTTCCCTGGCCGCCTTGTTGGTAAAGGTCAGGGCAAGGATCGCGCGCTGGGGAATGCCCGCGTCCAGCATACGGGCGATCCGGTAGGTAATTACCCGCGTCTTGCCCGATCCCGCGCCGGCGATGATCAGCACCGGGCCGTCTATGGACAACACCGCTTCCATCTGCGGAGGGTTGAGTTCCTGTTCGGGATTGAATCTCATGAAATGTTCGCTACGGCTTTTTGATAAAAACGCTGAACGCGCCCCGGCCCAAAAGCGTTACGGCGGTAACTATTCCCCCGGCGACGGCGACGCCAAGGATAACCGCGGGCAGGGTTTTTCGTTTGGGAAGCCCCAGTACCCACGCTCCCAGCGTACCGGTCCAGGCCCCCGTCAGGGGCAGGGGGATTGCCACAAAAAGCGCCACACCCAGAATGCCCCAGCGCTCGACGCCTTTTTCAAGCTTTTTTCTGGCGCGGTTAACAAAGCGGTCGAAAAAGGCCCGGTACCACGTAAAACCGCTCCGCGGCCCGGCCCCCGCTTCGGGAGCGCCGGGGCGGCCGTAAAAAAGCCTGTGCAGCGTGGAAAGAAAAATCCAGCAAAGCGGGGCGGCCAGGGCGTTTACCGCCGAGGCAAACGGCCAGGCGGCAAACCAGGGTATGCCGTTAACGAGGGCAAAGGGTATGCCGCCCCGGAGTTCCGAGACAGGAAGGAGCGAAAAAAACGCCGTCCAAAGATACGCCATAGGATTTTCCTTATACAGGGCCTGTCTTTTTTTGTCAATTGAGGGCGCGAAGCATGTTGGAGAGCGCGGAGAAAGCGAAATCGCGGAGCTTGTTAATCGGGAACTTCCAAAAACTTCGGTTACGGGGTATATTTTCATTATGAACATGATTTTCAAACGGCGCTCGGTACGGGATTTTCTTCCCGGGCCCGTCGAAAAGGAAAAGATAGAGCGGATACTCAGGGCGGCTTTTGAGGCGCCTTCGGCCCACAACCGGCGGCCCTGGGAATTTTTGGTCGTTACCGAACAGGAAAAACGGGAAGCCATAGCCGGAATGAGCCCCTGGGCGAAGATGTGCCCTTCCGCGGCGGCCGTTATAGCCTGCTGCGCCGATCTGAAAAAGGGCGACCCTGAATACGAAACAGGCGGCGCTTCGGAAGACGCGCTGTGGGAACAGGATCTTTCCGCGGCCACGGAAAACGCCCTGCTCCAGATAACCGAAGAGGGTCTTGGCGGCGTATGGCTCGGCTGGTATCCGGACGGGGACAAGGTAAAGGCGTTTCGCGATTATTTTAAGCTGCCCGCCCATATCGTGCCGGTGGCTCTTGTCGCCCTGGGTTACCCGGCCAGAGAAAGCCGTCCCAGGGATCGCTACGATCCGGAAAAAGTCCATTGGGAAAGCTGGAATTGATCAAAAGAAAAACCGGGAAAAAGCCGGCAAAACCCCCGCTTTTGTGGGCCTTCTGTATCGCGCTTTTTTCATACCCGGCTTTTGCCCAAAACGAAGCGGGGACGCCCGGCCCGGTCGTCGGTCTGCCGGTGGTAACGGCCCCGCGGCGGCCCCCCGCCGAAGCGGACGGGGATAAAGCGGACTTCGAGATTTTCCAGAACAAAAGCGGCGGCGTTACGATTACGCTGTACCGGGGGAACGAAACGGATCTTGTCATTCCGGGGGAAATAGGCGGTCAAAGGGTTACCGTTATCGGCCCCAGAGCCTTTGCCGGAAAAGGGCTCAGGTCGGTAAGCGTCCCGGAGGGGGTCGATACAATCGCCTACTGCGCCTTCGCCGACAACGGCCTTTCTTCACTGCGGCTGCCGTCTACGCTGGTCTCGATAGAGTACGAAGCCTTTGCCGGAAATTCGCTTACCGCGCTTGTCCTCCCGGAAAACGCCGCCTCTCTCGGGGTACGGGCTTTCGCCGAAAATCCCCTGGAAAGCCTCGGCCTGCCGGGAAAACTTACCTATATCGGAAAAGACGCGTTTAAGGGGAACGTATTGAAAGAAATAACCATCGCCGAACGGCGGAATGTTTTTACGATCCAGGGTTTCGACCTGTCGTTTGTCAACTATTACGGCAGTACGGGAAAAACAGGCGGAACCTACACAAAATCCGAACGGGTCTGGTCCCTGGGGGAATAAGCCGCCGCTGAACCGGCCGTCGTTTTGGGCCGGAACGCTAACTGTTGACCCGCTCCACGTACTCGTTGGTCTCGGTGTTTACCAGGATTTTTTCGCCCTGTTTGATAAAAAGCGGAACCCGCACGGTAAGGCCGGTTTCGGTGGTAACGGGTTTTGTCGCCCCCGATACGGTATCGCCCTTTACGTAATTTTCCGACTCCGCGACGGTAAACACCACTTTGTAGGGAATCTTGATGTCGATTACCGCGCCTTCCCAGATGGTAAGCTCGTAGGAACTGCCTTCCTGAAGATAGAACTTCTTGTCTTCCATCTCCGCGATGGGCACCTCGTGCTGTTCGTAGGATTCGTTATCCATAAAATGGTAATTGTCCTGGTCGGCGTACTGGTATTGACAGGTGACCACCGCGACTTCGGCGTCTTCCACTTCCTGTTGGGTGGGTATGGTAAGGCTTAGTACCGAACCGTCTTTGATGCTCTTCATCTTGATACGGGCAATCGCCGTGCCTTTGCCCGGATTATGAAATTCCCGCTCCACGACCAGATAAGGCTGGCCCTTCTGGAGCAGACAGGTTCCTTTGGCAATATCTCCGCCTCGAATCATGTAATCTCCTCTTTGTTTATTCGCGGTGGGGTCTAATACCCCGCCCCTGGGACGCATTAGGTCAACTATAGCGGTTTTCCGGCTTTTCAACAAGGCGCGGCGCGCTTTACAACAGCGTTTCCAGCTGCTCCACAAGACGGCCAAAGGCCCGGCAGGCCGCTTCCACCGGGGCGGGGCTCGACATATCCACGCCGGCGGCTTTGAGCGATTCAATCGGGAAGCGGGAACCGCCTGATTTAAGAAAGGCAAAGTAATCGTCCCGTTCTTTCGCCCCGCCGGAAAGCACCCGTTCCGCCAGGGCGCAGGACGCGGAAATTCCCGTGGCGTATTTGTATACGTAGAAGGCCCGGTAAAAGTGGGGAATCCTCAATCCCTCAAGATCGCTTTCTTCCTCAAGCTTCATTTCGGGGCCGAAGTATTTTTCAAGGAGCGCCCTGTATTCGCTTCTCAGTATGTCCACGGTAAGGGGCGTTCCCCCTTCTTCCAGTTCGTGGACGTGTTTTTCAAATTCGGCGAACATCGTCTGGCGGTACAGCGTGGAAAGAAAATCGTCCGCCCTTTTGTTGATAATGTAGCGCCTGAGATCCAAGCTGCCGGCGGTTTTTTCAAGGTGTCTGTAGAGCAGTTCTTCGTTAAAGGTACTGGCTACCTCCGCCTCGAAAATCGTGTAGTTGTAGTGCATAAACGGATTGGAGGCGGCGGAATACCAGGAGTGCATTGAGTGCCCGCCTTCGTGGGCCATCGTGAATACGTCGCGCAGGGTGTCTTCCTTGTAATTCATAAGGATATACGGTTCGCCCACGTAGCTTCCCGCGGAAAATGCCCCGGAACGTTTGCCCCTGTTTTCGTAACGGTCGGCCCAGCGGCCGAGAAGGCCGCCCCGCAGCGTGGAAACGTATTCGTCCCCCAGGGGGGCCAGCGCGCCGGAGATCAGATCTACGGCCTGTTCCCAGGTCGTGCGCTTTTTTATCCCCGCCGCGAGGGGAACATACACGTCGTAGTGCCGCAGTTCGTCGAGTTTAAGGGCGCGTTTTCGCAGGCTGTAGTAACGGTGCAGCGGCGCGAGGTTGGCCCCGATTACCGCCACAAGGTTGTCGTAGATGTCTTCGCCGACATTGTCGGGAAAGAGCGCCGCCGCCCTCGCGGAACCGTAGCCCCGTACGCGGGCGCGGATTACGTCCTGTTTTACCGAGCCGGAGTACAGCGCCGCCAGCGTCGTCTTGTGGGCGTTAAAGGCCCCGTAAAAGGCTTTGTAGGCGCGTCTGCGCAGGTCCCGATCCTGGTGTTCCATAAACACCGGCCAGCTAGACTGGGAAAGCGGCATCTTTCCTTCCGGGGTTTCGATATAACCGAAGTCGAGGTCCACATTGGTAAGCACCGAGAAAGCCTGGCCGGCTATTGACTCGCCTTCGGCGTGAAGGGCGATAATCCGTTCTTCCTTTTCGCCGAGCACGTGGGGTTTGTAACGGAGAATTCTTTTCAGGTAGACGCGATATTCGGCAAGGCGTTCGTGTTCAAGAAAGTCCGCCATAAGGCTGTCGGGAATAGCCTGGATTTCCGGCGTGTCCCAGGAAGAGGCCGCGCGGGCTTTCGCGTGGGCCATCATAAACTTGCCCGTCATGGTTCGCGCGGCGCTTGAGCCCTCGTCTTCGGTTTCCCGGAGATCGCTGTAGTAGCCGAGCCGCTCTTCGAGAAGCCCCAGGTCCCGGCAAAAGTCAAGATAATCCGCGAGGCTTTCCGCCGATTTTCCGAGGGTTCCCCGGTATCCCGAAATCGCTTCGGCTTTTTCCATATATTCGGCCAATCCCCGTTCCCAGGCTCTGTCGTCCGGGTACAGTTTTGAAAGATCCCAGGTGTGTTCCGGGGGGATTTCGGAACGCGGGGGAATTGTCTTTTCGGTTTCCATATCCCAATGGTAATAAAAAACGGAGGAAAAGAAAAGCCGCCGCTTTCTTATGGAAGCGGATTGGACAGGGCTTCTCCCGAAATTTCGCCGTAACGCCGCCTGAGCTGTTCCCTGCTTGCCGTTCCGGTAGTTCCGATTACCTGAATCGTAATCGACGAACAAAGATTCCCCAT
>JAIRSC010000148.1 GCA_031255645.1 Treponema sp.
CTCGATAATTAACGACGTGGATTTTACTATTTTGACATTTTGATTTAGACAGAACTTTAGCGTGTCTTGAAGGACGCTCCCAGCGCGCTCATGGCCTGGAAGAAAGCGGGGAACGAGACCTCCGCACATTCGGCGTCCTTTACGAAGGTCGTTCCCCCGGAAGCGAGGCCGCAAATTAACAGGGCCATAGCCACGCGGTGATCGCCGTGGCTTTCGACAAGCGTCCCCCTGAGTTCGCGGCCCCCGTGTACGGTCATTGTATCGGCGTCACATTCGATACGCGCCCCCATTTTCGTTAATTCCGAGGCCATAACCTGTACCCGGTCGGTTTCCTTGAGCCGGGTTACGGCAAGGCCGCTGAACAGCGTATCGCCTTCGGCGCGGGCCGCGGCCACGGCGAGGGCGGGGAGGGCGTCGGGGCAGTCGCGAAGGTCGATGCGTATTCCCGAGCTGAGCGTTCCGTCTCCCCGTACCACAAGACGGTTTCCGGCGGGGTCTTGTTCAATACCGGCGCCCATTCGGACAAGAAAATCGAGGACGGCTTTGTCGCCGTGGCCGTCGTTATAATCGAGCGATTCTATCGTTATCGTCGAGCCGGTAACAAGCGCCGCCACGGCCGGAAACGCGGCCGCCGACCAGTCCCCGGCTATAACCGTGTCCGCCGGCGTATAACGCTGCCCGCCCCTGACAAAAAAGCGCCGGTAATCGGCGGATCGTTCCGCGGTGACGCCGTAACGCTTCATCCAGTCCAGGGTCAGATCAAGGTACGGCCGTTCCCCGGGATTTTCCACGAGGATTTCCGTATCGTTTTCCAAAAGCGGGGCGCTCATCAAAATTGAGGAAACGTATTGGGAAAAAAGACCGTCAAGGCGGGCCGTCCCGCCCTTCATTGGGCCATGGACGACAACCGGGCAGGCGTCGACGCCGGGCCGGGCGGTCCAGGCGCGGGCGCCGAGTTCGCCCAGGGCGGAAAGCAGGGCCTTGACCGGACGTCTTCGTATTTGTTCGTCGCCGGTAATATAGGTCCAGCCGTCGAGCAGCGCGGCCATGGAACACGCGAAATAGGCGGTGGAACCCGAATTGCCGCAGTCAACATAATTGCCCGGCGGTATAAGGCCCCCCGAAGGCCCGCGGATAGTCCAAACCCCGTCCTTCCTGTCCGTCACGGCGCCGAAGGACTCCGCCGCCGCGAGGGCGCTTACGGCGTCCAGACCGCGGAGGGGATTCCGCAGCGTCGAAGTTCCCCCGGCCATGGACGCGAGAAGAACCGCCCTAATGGTATGGCTTTTCGAGCCCGGAACCGCGATACTGCCCCTGAGAGAAGATCGTTCGGAACTGACAATCATGCGGTCTTTTTACAAAAAGGTCATTCGCAGTGGGGCAGGTTCATTGTTCCCTGTACGCTTTGGCGTTCGCCAGACAAATCCTGCACAGTTTATGACCTTTATTAGCTTTTGCTTTTACGGATCTGCCGCATCTGGGACATTTTTGTTCCGCGACAAGAGACTGATACCGTTCACGGCGTTTTTCATTTACTTCGTCACGATGTAAAGCCAGGTATTTTGCCTGTCTTTCTGCGTTGGTCATATAAACTCCTTGGCTACATAATAAACCAAAAGCATGTAGTTGTCCATGATCATTGGAAATTCCGGCCTGCCGAAACCCTTGAGCTTTTTTCAAAACTGGGGTATTTTTGAAAAACTTCCCCAACGGAAGCGAAAAACCATGAAAAAAGACCCTTTTTACGCCCCCGGACTGCGTTTTTCCTGTATCCGCTGTTCTTCCTGCTGTCGTTACGAGAGCGGTTTTGTTTTTTTATCCCGCAAAGACGCCGAACTTCTGGCGGAAAAACAGGAAATGGAGTATACTACATTTGTGAAAACCTTTTGCCGCTGGGTTCCGGCGGCCGGTTTTGGGAGAGAATCACGGCTTTCGCTCAGGGAAAAGGCGAATTTCGACTGTATTTTCTGGGACGAAGGCTGTACGGTCTACGATTGCCGTCCCCTTCAGTGCAGATCGTTTCCGTTTTGGGAGTCGATTATGCGCTCGGAAGCGGTCTGGAAGAACCTGGACTGCCCCGGAAAAGACCGCGGGACGCTCCACGGCCCGGACAAAATCGAGGGGTACCTTGAAAAACGGCGAAAAGAGCCGATTATAAAAAGGGAAGCGTAGTGCAGATTCATTTTTGGGGGGTACGCGGATCGCTGCCGGCGCCGCAGCTTCCTTCCCAGATACGAAGCAAAATCTCGGCCGTCCTGGAACGCCTGACGCCGGACGACATACAGTCGCCGGAAAACCGGGAACGGTTTCTCGCCGACCTGCCGCCCTGGCTTTTCGGAACCGTGGGGGGGAACTCGCCCTGCGTCACCGTGGATTCGGACGGGGACAGCATCGTTTTCGACGCGGGATCGGGTCTTAGGGAATACGGCGTCGAGGCGATTAGAAGAAAACCCAAAATCGAACATTACCACATTTTCTTTTCCCATTTTCACTGGGATCACCTCCAGGGCCTGCCTTTTTTTAACCCGGCCTACGATTCGGGAGTGGCGGTCGATTTTTACTCGCCGATGGAAAACCTGGAAACGGCCCTTCACGGCCAGATGGCCTCTCCCTATTTTCCCGTACACATGGAATCCATGGGCTCAAAAAAAAGCTTCCGTATTTTGACCGGGCCGGTAAACATAGGCCGCGCCAAAATCACTTATAAAAAGATGAACCACCCCGGCGATTCGTATTCGTATAAGGTTCAGGAAGGGGATCGCAGCTTTATTTACGCCACCGATACGGAGCTTTCGGCCAACGACTTCCAGAAAACGGAAGAAAATACCGGCTATTTTGAAAACGCCGACCTTATTGTCCTCGATTCCCAGTACACCCTGGGAGAGGCAATTGAAAAATACAACTGGGGTCACAGCGCGTTCAGCCTGGCGGTCGACTTCGCGGCAAACTGGGGGATAAAACAGCTTATCCTTTTTCACCACGATCCGACCTATGACGACAGAAAACTTCTCAACATACTCCAGTCGGCCCGCTGGTACGCGGAACGCATGGGGATAAAAGGCATAGAAATTTCCCTTGCGATGGAAGGGATGGAGCTGAAGCTGTAATGGCGGATCGGGAAGGGGTCTTTTTTTCCGTTGACGAGCTGCTTGCCGTTTTTCCCCGGCTGAAACGTCTTGAGGCCGTTTTAAAACGGGACGAGCGGGCGGTTCTTGCCAGAATGGAAAAGGCGCTTTACAGGAATCTTTCGATAAGCGAGATGGAAACGAGCCTGAAAAATTTCGAAAACGCCGAAGATTCCGGGGAAATTTCCCGCGAAACCGCCGTGGAGGGCTTATTCCGGTGAAACGTTCGAAAAAACAACTTCCCGCCGGGCTGCGGCTTCTTTTCGGCATAATAAGCTCGGTTATCGCGGGCGTTCTGCTGCTGGCCCTTGGGGTTTCGGCGCTGTTCCTGTACGCCAACACTCCCCCCAAACGACAGGCCGGCTTTTCCCCCGAAAATCCCGTCTACGCGCGGGGCCTGCAATTCGAGTACGGCCTTTCCGGCGCGAAAAGCGTCCTTGTCGAGGTAAAAGAGGGGGAAAGTTCCTACGCCGTCGGAGCGAGGCTTGAAAGGGCGGGGCTTATCAAAACCAGGTTTTTCTGGAACGCCCTTTCCCGGCTGGACGGCTCCTTTGTAAAGGCCGGAACCTACCGGATAGATCTGCCCGCGACCCAAATGGAGATACGTTCCGCGCTGGTAGAGGGAAAGCAGATTCTGTTCAGCGTAACAATACCGGAAGGGGTTACGCTGAAAAAGGCCTCGCTGATCCTTGAAGACGCCGGAATCTGCGGGGCCGGGGAATTTATCGCCGCCGCTTCCAGCGCGGCAATCCTCGACGAGTACCGGATACCGGGCAAAACCATGGAAGGCTACCTGTACCCCGACACCTACTTTTTCCCCGCGCCGTTTTCGGGGGAAAACGTCGTGCGAACCATGGCGAATACTTTTTTCGCCAAAATACGGGAAATCGCCCCGGAAGCGTCGTCGTTAAGCCCCCGGGAGCTGGGCAATGTCGTTATCATCGCGTCGATTGTCGAACGGGAATACCGGGTAAAAGACGAGGCGGCGGTTATGGCCGGAGTGTTTTACAACCGGATTAAAATCGCCATGCCTCTCCAGTCCTGCGCCACGGTGGAATACATTATCACCGACATTCAGGGGAAACCCCATCCCCGTGTCCTCTACAACCGCGACATAGAAATAGACCACCCCTACAACACCTACATTATACCGGGTCTGCCGCCCGGCCCCATCTCCCTGCCCGGAGCGACGGCCCTTAACGCGGCGTTTCATCCCGGCGACACCGATTTTCTTTACTTCCGCCTTATCGACGAGGCGGCCGGACGGCACTATTTTTCCCGCAGCCTGGACGACCACATCAGGGCCGGCCAGCTTTTTGTAAAAGGAAATTCATAGCGAGATGGCCCGTATCAGCGAGGCGTCAAAACAGGCGGTAATCGACAGGCTCGACGCGGTTGCGGTCGTGGAAGATTACCTCAGGCTGGAAAAAAAAGGCGGCCGTTACTGGGGCCTGTGTCCGTTTCACCATGAAAAAACCCCCTCGTTTACCGTCGATCCCGACAGGAAGCTGTACTATTGTTTCGGCTGCCACAAGGGCGGCAGCGTTATCGATTTTCTTATGGAAATGGACAAGCTGAGTTATGTGGAAGCCCTCGAAAACCTCGCGAAGCGCTTCGGCATCCAGCTTGTTTATGAAGCGGGCGGATGGGCGCCGGATACGGAACGGCAGAACCGCCTTGACGCCCTCGCCGAACTGTACCGCCGGGTTACATTGAGTTTTCATCACATTCTTATGGAAAAACCCGAAGGCGCCGGGGCGAAAAACTATATTTTGGACCGGGGGATAAGCGCCGAAACGTTAAAGCGCTTCCGCCTGGGCTACAGCCCCGCGGACAGGGCCTGGCTTTTCCGTTTTTTAAGCGGAAAGGGCGGATTTTCCGGGGAATTTCTCGCCTCGTCAGGGCTTTTTTCGTCCAAATACCCGAAGTCGGCGTTTTTTTCCAACAGGCTGATGTTTCCGATTAACGACCGGCAGGGAAAGACCGTCGCGTTCGGCGGCAGGATCCTTTCGGGAGACGGGCCGAAGTACATCAATTCCATGGAGTCGGAACTTTTTAAAAAAGGGCGGAATCTTTTTGCCCTGGATCTTGCCCTGCCGGAGATACGGAGCGGCAAGCGCGCCGTACTCGCGGAAGGCTACATGGACGTCCTCGCCCTCCACCAGGCGGGGGTATCGAACGCCGTCGCGCCGCTGGGGACGGCCTTTACCGACGACCAGGCCCGGCTTCTTAAACGCTGGGCGGATACGGTAATCCTTATGCTGGACGCGGACGAAGCCGGGCAAAGCGCCGCGCGCAAGGCCGTCCTTTGCTGCCGGAAAAACGGCCTTGAATGCCGCGTGGCGTCCTTTTCCGGGACTGACGCCAAGGACCCGGCGGAAATTTTACAAAAATACGGCGCCGGGGCTTTGCAAAACGCGGTAAAAAGTAGTATATTAGACTTTGACTATCTTCTTTCCATGAGCGGGGCGTTATCGGGCGATAAATCCAGGGCGGCGGCGTTTCTTTTTCCCTATCGCGCGGTACTGGAATCGGAAGTTTCCAGGGATTCATGTATAGGGGCGATTGCCGACGAATTCGGCGTAGACCGCCGGGCCGTACAGGACGATTATCGCCGTTATGTTTCTGGTAACGCCGGAAGCGGACAAGTCCGCGCTCCGGAAAGAGAGGGGAATCCTCCGCGAATGAACGGTGAGCTGTATCTGCTTACCGCGGTCTTTTTGTATCCGCGCTTCTACAGGGAACTGCGCGCGTCGTTTTCGACCGAAGAACTGGAGGATCCCCACGCCAGGGAGCTTTTTATCGTTCTGGAAGAATGGTTCAGGAATACTGAAAACAGCGCGGATTCCCCTTTGGGGTATCAGGAACTCATTTCCCGGATTGCCGACGACGGGCTGCGGGATTTTATTATGCGCCAGGGCGCGGGCGGCGCGTTCGACCGTCCCGAACAAATAATACGGGACGGCATAACCAGAATAAAAAGCAGGATTCTTGAGCGCCGCCGGACGGAGATTGTACGCCGGCTGCGCGCTCCTGGAACCGACGGGTTACGGCAGGAAGATTTACTTGCCGAAAAAGTACATATAGATTCCGAATTAACCAGACTTAAGGAAGCAGACTGATGACCGAAGCGCCCGTTATCGATATCACCGCTGATCCGGCTGTGGTAAAGCTTATTGAGTACGCGAAGGACAAGAAAACCCTTTCCTATGACGAGCTTTCCGATTTTCTTCCCGAACACATCGCGAATTCCGACAAAATCGAACAGGTGCTGATTCTTCTCGAAACCAACAACGTTCAGCTTATAGAGGAAGAAGCCGGAGGGGAGGAAGAGACCGAATCGAGAAAAAGCGGCGAAACCGAAAAAAAGCGGCTGGTATACAACGAGAAAGAATCTTCGATAGACGATCCGATCAAGCTCTATCTGCGGGAAATTGGCAGGGAAAGCCTTTTGACCGCGGAACAGGAAGTGGAGCTGTCCAAGCAGATGGAAGACGGGGAAAACATCATCAAGGGAGTGGTAAAACGATCCGGAATGATCATCCCCGAATTTTACCACATAGCCCAGCGGGCCTTTTCCAAGAAAGACCCCAGGGATCTTTCGCTTTCGAAAAAAGAAATAACCGAATACATGACCGAGCGCCGGCGTCTGAACCAGTTCTACAAGGAAACCCTGCGGCTTATCGGCAACGACCTTAAAACCTACATCGAGTCGAAACGCAGGCTTATCGCCCGGGGCGCCGATATTTACGAGGACGGGGATCTTGCCGGTCTCCGCGAAAAAATACTTGTTTCGGTACAGAACGCGGAAATCCACCCGGAAGAGATCGCCGGTTTTTCCGAAAAATTCGTACAGGCGGCGAAGAAGATAAAACGCTACAAAAAGGAACAGGAGCGCATCGAAAAACGCCTCAGGGTCGCCTCGTTAAAAGAACTCCGTTCCCTGGGGCGCGCCCTTACGATAAAGGAAGAACGGGAACTTCTTGAGGAAGACCTGGGGCTTTCCGCCGACGAGATCAAGGAACTGATACGGCACATACAGGTTACCGAAAAAAAGCTCTTCCAGATGGAAGCGGAATTTGAGGAATCTATCGAGAACATAAACCTTATGGCCAGGGAAATAAACCGCGGTCGGGTTATGATGAAGAACGCCAAGGACCGGCTTATCAAGGCGAACCTGCGCCTTGTCGTTTCGATCGCGAAAAAATACACCAACAGGGGGCTGCATTTTTTCGACCTGGTTCAGGAGGGAAACATCGGCCTTATCAAGGCGGTGGAAAAATTCGAGTACCGCAAGGGCTATAAATTTTCCACCTACGCGACCTGGTGGATACGGCAGGCCATTACCCGTTCGATTTCCGATCAGGCCAGAACCATCCGCGTGCCGGTGCACATGATAGAACAGATCAACAAGGTGGTGCGGGAATCGCGGCAACTTATGCAGGTTCTGGGACGGGAGCCGACGGACGAGGAAATAGCGGATCGCCTGGGATGGACCGCGCTCCGGGTAAAATCGGTCAAAAACGTCGCGCGGGAGCCTATCAGCCTTGAAACGCCCATCGGCGAGGAAGAAGATTCCCTGCTCGGCGATTTTATCGAGGACAAGGACGTGGAAAACCCGGCGAACCAGACCGCCTTTACCCTTTTGCAGGAGCAGCTTGCCGGCGTGCTTTCAACGCTGCCGCCGAGGGAACAGGAAGTGCTTAAAATGCGTTTTGGGCTTGACGACGGTTATTCCCTTACGCTGGAAGAAGTGGGGCTTTATTTTAACGTAACCAGGGAACGTATACGGCAGATAGAGGCAAAGGCCCTGCGCCGGCTGCGGCACCCCAAACGAAGCCGCAGGCTCAAGGATTATTTAGACCACTAAGGAAGGTACGGCAATGGAAAACGTGTTTGAAAAACTCAGATCGCTGCAGGAAATTCTTTCGCAAAAGATCGAGCTTGAGCAGGAAATAGTGGAAATTCCGAAAGTTCTTGTTACCCAGGAAGAAATGCTTTCCCGGCTTAAAAAAACCTTTATCGAAAAAAATCTGGAATTCGAAAAGTCCCGCGAAACCGAAATCGAGCTTAAAAACCTTCTGCTGGACGCCGAGTCGATGAGGGAAAAGGCCGAAAAAAACATGGATCTGGTCAGTACCCAGCGGGAATGTGAAGCCCTGGAAAAGGAAATCAGGGACGCGGCCGACCGGGAACAGCAGTACCGCAAGGAACTGCAGAAAGAAGAACGCATCCTCGCGGAACTGGACGAGCAGATCAAGCAGAATACGGCGCTTATAGAGCAGCAGGAAAACGAACTTGCCGAACGCAAGACGGGCATAGAACAGGAAATCGGCGAAAAAAAGAACAGGCTGAAAGAGCTGGAAGACGAGGAACAATCCATTATTCCCGGCCTGGATCCGGAAGTGCTGTTCAAGTTCGAGCGGATTATCCGCAATAAAATGGGGAAGGGTATTGTCGCGATAAAAGGCGGGGTCTGTACCGGCTGCCACATGGTTCTTCCTGTCCAGTTTACAAACCAGGTGCACGAAGGCCTGGAAATTGTCTTTTGTCCGTATTGTTCCCGTATCCTTTTTTACGAAGAATCGGAAGAAGGAGAAGAGAACTTTTTTGACGTTGAGGATTCCGGGAGCCTTTCCGATCTGGACGATCTTGAAGAAGAAGATTATGATGAAGACGAAGAGGACGACGAAAAGGTCAACATTGATTACGAAGAATAGTACGATGAACCAGGCGATCGCCCTGTTCCCGTGGACGCCGCGGCCGTGCCGCCCGGCGCGCTTTGGGGGCCGGGAGGAAAGTCCGGACTCCGCAGGGCAGGATGCCGGGTAACGCCCGGGGCCGCAGTTTCGGACGCCGCAAGACGTGCGGAACTGCGGTACAGAAAGCGCAACAGAAAACAAACTACCCCGGGCGGGGAATCCTGTCCGGGGAAAAGGTGAAAAGGCGGGGTAAGAGCCCGCCGCGGCGGCGGTAACGGCGCCGGCACTGCAAGCCTCATCCGGAGCAAAGTCAAACAGCCGCGGCGAAGGCAGACGCCTTCACGAACGGCCCGTTCGGGCGCGGCGGGTAGACCGCAAAGAGCCTTTCGGCAACGAAAGGCCAAGACAGATGATCGCGGGTTTTGCCGCAAGGCGGAACCAACAGAATCCGGCTTATGGTTCATCGTTTTTTTATTCGCGGCGGGGCGGCTCATTCGTAAAGGCCCGCGGGGCTATAGCTCAAACCCCGTTTTTTCTGTATTATTGAAATATAGTATGAATATTGATTTGATTGCCTTTGATCTTGACGGTACAACGCTAAACAGCAGAAAAGAAATCAGCGCCGCGAACCGGAAAGCCCTGCGGAGCGCGTACGAAGCGGGAATAAAGCTTGTGCCCTGTACGGGTCGTTCCCTGTCGTTTCTTTCGGACGCCCTTGTCGGCCTGCTCAACGATTTCGGTTTCGGCGCGTTTCCCTACATCATTACCGACAACGGCGCCCAGGCCTACGCCCTGCCGGCCCGGCAGCTGCTTATGACCAAAAACATCGACGAACGGACTTCGCTTGCCGTTCTCGAACAAAGCCGAAGCTACAGGGCGATAACGCACTGCAGCTTCGGCGCGGAAGGCGGGACGGACAACAAGGGCCGCGCCTGGGAAGACGAAACGGGCCGGGAAATGACGGCGGGTTACAGCGAAAAATGGTATATCCCCATTGTCGATTTGGAGCCGCTGATACGCTGGAACTGCGGCGCGGTAAAGTTTTCCGTTGTTTTCCATGACGAAGCGGAATTTAGATCGGCCCTGGATACGTTCTCCGCCTGGCCCGAAGTACAATTGGCGTCCGGCGATGTACAAAGTCTTGAAATCATGGCGCGGGGGATTCACAAAGGCGAAACCCTGCGTTTTGTTTCGGAACATTCCGGCATACCCATGGAACGGATCATGGCTATCGGGGATAACTACAACGATATAGAGATGATACGCGGCGCGGGCTGGGGCGTCGCTATGGGCAACGCCGTTCCCGAACTAAAGGAGGCGGCCGACTGGATAACCCTGACAAACGATGAAGACGGCCTTGCGGCCGCTATTGAAAAAGTTCTGACGCCCTGATTGGCAAACGTGGAAGACCGGAAGGCGTACTAATCGAAAGAAACGTATTTGAATCGTTCCTTCTACGGGTATAAAAAGGAATTACGCTATGAGCCGCGAAGGGATCGAACCTTCGACCCGCAGATTAAGAGTGTAGTCTTAGCTATATCCCATGTCTGTCTTTAGTGGACTATAAAAGTCCGTGAAAGCCATTATATGGATAGAATGATGAAAAAGTCAAACGTTTTTTTGTCTATTTTTGTCCATTTTTGTCTACGGCGGGTACTGTATTTCTTATTCCCCGTTTTTTCTCATAAAAAAACTCATTGTGTCCGAGGCGGTGGAACGCTTTTTTTAACAGGAGGCGGTTTTCTGGGATTGTCGCCTTTTGGGGCTGGCGGCGGGGTCGGTGTTGGCGGCGGCATTGGTTTTATGCCTCGCGACTTCGTTTTTTTATCTGTGTCTGCGGTTAATTTATCTGAACTATAAAGTTTTTTGCGATGAACAAAAGCAGGCATACAACGCCTCCGGCAAAAGACAACATAGAAATATGGCCGCAAACAGCCACACCGTTAAAAAAAATGGTTCTGTCTTTATTTTCGGGGGTTTCTCCCTGGTACTTAAGGAGGATGTTTTTTCGTTCCGCATTTGCCATAGAGGAATGGATAAAGGAACTAACGGCGAATCCGGCAAGTTCCAGAATAAGCACGGCGGCAAAACAGGCCCAGGCGGCAATAAGTAATTCACGATACGAGGAAGAGGACAAGGGCACAATCTTATCTATAAAGGCAAATGAAAGGCCAAACGAGCCCGCGGCAAGGGTTAATATCCACTTGTCGGACTTTGCGTCCTGATCCCGCTGGCGCTGATTACATTGGTCAATGTAATGCTGGCTGGCCTCATAAATTCTCCACTTTTCTTTCTGGGATAAATCAGCCATATACGCCTCCATGATTCTATATCGACTTTTCAACCAAAAGGTTGAAAAGTTTAATGGATACACCCTCAGAAGCTGTCAGATATAGTATATCCATCAGGTCAGCCAATGGAGTCGAACAGACTCATTTTTTTGTCTGTCGAAGACCCCTGAAAGCGTTTATGACCATAGGAGAGAAACTGCCCACCATAGTGGCTATAGCGCCTCCTGTGAAACCGGCCTTGGCAAGATAAACACAGGCTGCAATACCACCTGCCCCAAGCATAAGCGTAAAAATCTGGCCTATGATAGGGACAATCAAATTAGAAAGCGAAATTCTATTTTTGGTTTTAACATCAGCGGCATTATGAGCCTCCGCCATACGCATTATCCGTTCCGGAAAGGATGAATCGGCGTTTTTGTATCTTTCCAGCATTTCTGGGTCCGGAAGGGGACCTTGAAAAAGTTCGCTTTTTTGAACGGTTTGAATGACGGTTTTGGGCTGGGTCATGAGTTCCCTTCTAAGGCGTTTGTTTGCTTTTCCACTGGGCATCAGAAAACTCTTTTATGGCAACCCGGATATTATTCC
>JAIRSC010000068.1 GCA_031255645.1 Treponema sp.
ATTGTTTTTCAGCGCGCCGGAAGCCGCCTTGACTAATCGTCGAATGTTTTCCATGTGGCCATATATCCCGATTGTTCCGTAAAAAATTCAATTTCCAACAGCGTATTTACCGCTATAAACGAGGTAAGCATCTCCGCTATAACCCGCGCGAACATATAACTGCCCATGCCGGCAAAGGCCGTTTCGTCCAGGGTAAACCGTACTTTCCAGCCCCACTCAAAAAATACCATGCCTTTTTTCATAAACGTAAACGAGGTATTTTCGGTTTCCATTTTGGTAAGGCCGGTTATCATCTTCTCGTTTTCTTCCGGCGAACGGATCTGATAGGCCCGGAGTATTTCCCTGAACATTTCCAGGGGCCGGGAACCCTCCTGCCAGAGCAGGGCCGAAAGATTCAACACGATGTGGCTTAATCTGGCATAGTCCGCCCGGTTGCCCCGGTTTATCAGGGGAAGGCTGGGCCTGGTCGGCGGCGACACGAAAACCGCGCTCTGGATAAAATTTACGTTTGAACTCAATACGGCGCCGGACGGCAGAAGGAGCGGCAAATCGCGGTTCGTTACGACAAGATCCGCGACAAACTGCTGGGCATTCTGCAGTTTTTCATCATTCGGTGCAAAGGAAACAAAAACTTCCGTTCCCCGATAGGAACTGCGCCTCTGCGCGGTCTTATCCACAAGGGTTCCGCGCCTCTTAACGCTGAAAAAATTACGTGTCTCTTTTTCCTGGGCCAGCGACTCCTCATAAAAATTCGCCGCCGAAAAGACTTGTTCGTTCCGTTCATTAAAAAAATCTATCTTTTTTATATGCACCACCTCATAATCCCGCATCGCGGTACGAGATGGTATTATATGGACCTCATAAGATTTTTTCCCAAAGGAAACGCGGTCAGAACGCATGGGGAAAATATTCAACACCGGTACGCAGTTTGTTTTTATTGAATCCGGCGTAACGCTGTTAAGGAGCTGCGTTTCCCTGCTCCGGAAAAAAACGACAATTTCCGCTTCAGCGCCCTGCTGCCCCTCAATCCCGCCGGCGCTTTTGAGCGAAAAGAATTTAAAAAATTCAGGGAAGGAGAGGTAATTCTGCAGCAGCCGCAGCCCCCTTGCGTTGCTTCTGTACGTCTGCTCAAAAATTCTACCGCCCAAATTCAACGGCACATCAAACTCCGCACCCGGCAGCTCTACGTATCCGGCGGCGCCGGTTTTTACATGGACGGAAAGTACCTCGTGCATAAGGAGCCGGAAGAGAAGCGAAACATCCGCCTCCGCCGCGTTAAAGAAAAAACGTATCCCGCCGCCGGCAAGAAAGCCCCCCGTGCCGGCCGCTGAAATTTTGATATGCAGGGCGGACATGGCGTCCGGCTCTTTTATGCCAAACTCCGATAGATTACGAAAAAGATAGCGCGCTTCACTCACCCGGCAGGCATTCAGTTTAATATCCTCAAGGCATGAGAAACGGCAAGGCGTGTTTATGGAGGGAATTTCCGCGCTAAACAGGGCGCCCGCTTTTACGGACAGATTCCCGGCGCTCTCATCGGCGCCGTCCAGGGAGAGCTCCAGAACGCCGCCGGAGGGTACGGGATATACCGAGCTTGGAGAAATCGAGTTGAGTACCGATTCCAGAAAACCATAGTACCCGTCATCAAGTTTCTTTTCCGTTTTGGCCGCCAGAAAAGCGGTTCCCTCAAGGAGCCGCTCAATATACGGATCCTGACAGTCAAAGCCGGACAGAGAAAGGCGGCCGGCGATCTTGGGAAATTCCGCGGCAAATTCGGCGGCCAAAGCCCTGATGTAGTAGAGGTTATCGCGATAATAATCAAGAAATTCCATACGGCTCCCAAGGCTTCAAACCGCCATCATCTCTCACGGCGTTTACTCATCCGCCATACTGAGCGATGCGTTCCCGCTTTCAAGATCAAGGTTGGAAAAAAACTTAACCTCCTCGTTCACTTCCTTCACCCGTATAACGCCGCCGATAGAGTATTCAAGGACCGAACCGTCTTTTTCCTGTGAAAAATCAACCGTAATACTGGCCGGATCAAGCCTTGGCTCAAATATCCGCAGCTGCTTCGTAATATGCTGGCGCAATTCTTCCTTGTAATCGTCGGAACTTGTCCTGCCGCAAAAATCCTTGACGCCAAAGCCCAACACCGAATCTTCCACATCGGCCCATTCCCCCATTTCACCGGAGGCGGTGTGGGAACGGGAATTAAAAAGCATCTCGATATTATTAAAAATATCTTCTTTTAGCCGGTTGGCCGTCTCAAGGCCGTAGGGCAGCTCCTTTTTTGTCTGCGGCTCCATATCGGTCAGGCGTTTAAGCACAAAAGGCCGGTATTTTGCCTCTTCCTTTATGGGGCCGCCCTGGTACTGAAGACTATCATCCATACAACGTTTCTTTTACCCGGAATTTCCCGGAGCTTTTTGACGCGATTATTCCGGGAAGGATTTCGTGATATTGCCTTCTCCCGTCCAGGTGATCCGGTCGCAGACAAGCTGAACTTCCTCAATCGCGTGCGCCGACGTGGGGTCGTCAGGATCCTTGAGGATCGTCTGCACTTCAGCTTTCGCAATATGCACGCCTTCCAGGTCCACCAGAAGCACGGCGATAATCTCGCCGTCCCGGTTTATCGCATACTGGAAGGACGCGGTTTTTATGGATTTGCCCAGCATACAATACTGCTGGATTACCGGCGTGGAGGTATCCACTTTGTGAACAAAGGTAAAGGGAATAAGATGTCCCGTCCCGGAAATATCATCATTTGTCAACGAGATATTTTGTGTCGCACCGTGGGTAAAGGAAAGACAAACTATGGATTTGTCCTCTTCGGGACC
>JAIRSC010000040.1 GCA_031255645.1 Treponema sp.
CGAATAACAGTTCGCAAGTTCGATTCCGTTTATATACAGTTCCCAGCGTTCCCTGGAAACGGTTCCGTCCGGCCCGGTTTTTTCCCCGGCAAGGCAGGGTACGAAACCGGGATAATCCATAAGCGCGACGGGTCTGTCTTTGGGGAGTTTGTTTTCCACCGCGTGAATAAAGATGAGATCGTAAAGGGCCGGAACATCGAGACCGGGAAGGGGATCGAGGCCGAGACGCCGGGCTTCGGCTTCCAGCGCGGGCGTTCCCCCGGCGGCGGTTTCCGCCAGAGAAAAACCCGCCCAGCGCCGGAACGCCTCTTCCACGGTAATCCTGTAGAACGGCGGGGCGAGATTCGGGCCGCCGCCGGACGGGCCGGATAAACCGCCCGCGGGAACATGAAATTTTTCAAGCAGCCGGCCGAAAAGTTCTTCCGTAAGGGAAAGGGAATCCAGATAGTCCGCGTCCATCGTGTAGTATTCCAGCATCGTAAATTCGGGATTGTGGAGACGCCCTTCCTGTTCCCCGTTTCTGAAGCATTTACAGATCTGATACATGCTTACCCCGTGGCGGGCGATAAGTTTTTTCATCCAGATTTCCGGGGAAGGAACAAGGTAGAGCTCCTGTCCCGGAACCCGGCTGCCGCGCGGCCTTACAAGTTCGGTTCGGAAAACCTCAAGGCAGCTTTCCGGTATCAGATCCGGGGAGAGCAGGGGAGTGTCGGTTTCGAGGTAATTTTTTTCGTCGAAAAACGCCCGGACTTCCCGGATTATCCGGGCGCGGGTTTCAAGCAGCGGCAGGTCCATCAGGGCCGCCGCAAGAGCCGCCGGGACAGCCGCGTAACCGCTTCCTTCCATTTTTGGCCCCGGTCGAATTCATTGCGGAACATGCCGAAGCTGGCGCAGCCCGGCGACAGTACGACGTATACCGGCTGTCCGGACATCGCGGCGGCCAGATCCCCGGCCTTTTCGACGGCGCGCGTAACCGCTTTTTCCAGGTCGTCGAAAGGGCCAAGGAACGGAACTCCCGCCGCCCTGAGCAGCGGAACAATTTTCGCGCTGCCGGAGCCCTCAAGCAGGACGACCCCTTTCGCCCGCGCCGCCGCCTCCACAAGCGGGCCGTAACCGAGGTTCTTGTCCGCGCCGCCCGCGACCAGTACCAGGGGCCTTTCGCCGTTGTCGCCCGCCAGCGCTTCCACCGCGGCCGCGGCCGCCTCGGGAATCGTGGCCGCGGAATCGTTGTAAAAGCGGACTCCCGCCGTCTCGTGAAACAGTTCAAGCCGGTGTTCAATGCCGGGGAACGCCCCCAGGTTTTCCCGGACGAAGTCCGGCTCAAAGCCCAGGTCGAGCAGGGCAAGGGCCGCGGCCAAAAGATTTTTCTTGTGGACGCGGCCCGGCACGGCGGGACCGGCCGGTACGGCCGGAACAGGCGCCGCGCCCGGAAAAAGCCGGACAAAGCCTGGCCCGCCGGCGGAAACCCAGCCCCCGGCCTCGGCCTCGGGCAGCGGGCGTTCCGAGAAGGGGAGGGCGCGGCCGTGACTTTCCCGCAGAAAGCTTTTTCCCCATTCGTCGTCCGCCGTGGCGACGGTAAGATCCGTTTTGTCCTGACGCCGGTAGATTTCCCGCTTGTCGTTTACATAGTCTTCCATGCCGGCGTAGCGATCCTGGTGATCCCGCATTATCGAGGTGATTATCGCGCAGCGCGGCTTAAGCGTTCCGCCTTTTCCGCAGAGCCGCAGGTCGCCAAGCTGCCAGCTTGAAAGCTCAAGCACCACGTCGTCTTTTTCTTCCAGCGTGTCGAGAAAGCGCAGCGGGGAAACGGTGATGTTCCCGCCAAGGCGGGCTTTGCCTTCGGCAAGGCCGTTTTCGCGGGCTTTTTCGAGCGTATAGTGAACGGCGCTTGCCGTGCCGGACTTTCCCTTGGAACCGGTAACGGCGACAAGCCGAGCGGGAGACGCGGCAAGGAAAAGGGAAATGTCCGTTTCTATCCGCCTTGATGAAGCAAGATAGGGCGAATCGGCCCTGACCCCGGGATTTTTTATCACGATGTCGGCCCCGGTAAAATCTTCGGTTTCGTGGCGGCCAAGGACATAGCGTATCCTGCCCCTGATCCCGTCGTCGTTTTCAAGCGTTTCAATGGACGGGGCAAGAGCCTTTTCGTCCTTCGTATCGGTAACGGTTACCAAAGCCCCCTTGCCGGCCAGGTAGCGGGCCGATTCCAGCCCGCCCCCGTTAAGGCCGAGGCCCATGACGGTTATCTTCATTCCCGAATAGGAACCGGCGTTTTTCATGTTTTCTCCAGGTATGTCATAATATGCTAGTATTCAAACAAATACAGATTCTATAAAGACCGTATTCTACAGATGAACCTCCGCAGAGTAGATCTCCGGGGCATTAAACCAGACTTTCGAACAAAGGTCTACTCTTGTCAGTTCCGGCTGCATCAAAGGGCAAATAGCGTTAAGACCCACGCCGTCTTGATACCTTGGATGGCCTGCCAAACATCACAGCGCCCGTTCAAGCTGCGGGCGCCGTGAATTTACCGCGTGCCTGTCCCATTGAGCGGCGACGTGGGTTTTGCTGGCATTAGGCCATTTGATGTAGTCAGAACACTAACGATCCTTGCTTCATTTCCACATTCGCGCTAAACTTGTATCTAAGGTGTATCATGCGGATTAAACCATGTAAATATATCGCCGTTGTCCTTCTGTTCCTCGGAACGGGGCTTTGGGCGCAGCAGGCGCCGCGATGGCGGCTTTATTACGCGAACGGGACGGTTTCCCTGCACGCGGCGGACGGCCGTTCCGTTCCGCCCGGCGGGACTTTTCTGGAATACGGCGATGTAGTTCAGACGGCCGGGGGCGACGCGGAACTTCAGCTTGTATTCGACGGAGTTTCCCGGTCGGATTACGCGCTGCTTAAACTCGGCGAAAACACGTCGATACGGATTGGCGGGGAAAAAGGCGGTTCCCCCGTGATAGAGCTTCTCTACGGGAGGTTCCGGCTGGTAAGCGGAACCGGCCCGGACAGGATTGTGTCCGTCGCGGGGGGCGCGTCCCAGGCGGAATTCAGGGACGCCGACGCCGGTATCGATTATATCGTTCCGTCCCAAAGTTCGGCGAGTTCCCAGCCGGTACTTCTTGTTCACATGTTCCGGGGCGGCGGGGAACTGTTTCCCCTTCGCGAAAGCCTTCTGGACGTTTCCCGCCTGCCGCTGAGGGAGGGCCAGACAATGACGGCGGAATTCAATACGCCGTTTTCCTATGTAGAGCGAAGAAGCCTCGACACGGATGTTGTAAGCTACTGGAACAGCCGCGGATTTTCGGACGCGGCGCCGCTGGCCGTACCGGCCCTGATTCCGGCCCGGACGGAACCTGGTATCCTGAAACCCGAAGAATCGTTAGTCGCCGAGGCGCATCGGGACGGCGTGAAGGACAACGCGGCGATTTTCCTTCGGAACAAAAAAATCGGCATAGGAATCGGCCTTGCTTTTATCGCGGCGGGATTGGGGATTCAGGCGTTTTCGGCCTGCGGAAACGATATATTTGGGAGTGGTTTTTTAAGCCGGGACGCGAAGACCTTTCTTTCCGCGGGCGCGTACAGTTCCATTGGTTTTGGATCGGCCGTTCTTTTCAGCCTTGTTCTGAACGATCCCTAATGGCGCAAAACGAATTTATTTCCGAAGTACCGATACTTGACGAAACGGAACGGCCCGGCCGCTTCGGATGGGCAAGAAAGCCGCTTATTGTCTACGATCCGCCGTTTATGGGCGGACCGTCCCGTACCAGGTACACCGAATCCGACAGATACATAATTTTTTCCGCCACCCATCTTGTCGTGTTTGAAATAATAGACGGAGGTTTTCTTGGATATATCGGAGCATCGGTGGTGTCTTTTAAAGACAAACGCCGTTCAACCCAGGTCTTTGAAAGCCCGCTCGCACTTGGCCGTTTTGAGCTTCCCCGCGGTTCGGAATCCGGCTCGATAAAAATACGGGAGAAAAAGGCGGCCATTGATTTCGCGATTATGGAAAACGGCGTCAGGATACTCAGGGTGGATATTCCCAAATTCGGACACAACCGCTACCTGAGGGGAGAGGTGGTGCTTTCCCCGCCCAATGCGGCGGAGTCCATTGTCGCCCTTTCTCCCTGGCGGCGGGAAAAAAACGCCTACCGCTGTTTCCGCTGTTCGCCGTGGTTTATCACCGAAGGGGTTATGCAGTTCGGCAGCGCGGAACTTTATTTTACCAAAGACAACGCGTGGGGGATCTTCGACTGGATACGTCAGGTTCGTCCCCGCCAGGATATCCGCTACTGGGCGGCGGCCTGCGGAATGGCCGCGGGCCGCATGGCGGCCTTTAACGTGGGTTACGGCTCCGCCGACTCGAGCTGCGGGACGGAGAACGCGTTTTTTCTTGACGGAGTCATCCACAAGCTCGATCAGGTAACGTTTCATATTCCCCCCGCCGACTGGCTTGAGGAATGGAGATTTACCAGCAACGACAAACGGCTTGAGATGACCTTTACCCCGAATCAGGAACGGGTGGAAAGGAAGCGCATACTGTTTCATTCCTGGAAACGGCGGCAGGTCTGCGGAAGTTTTTCCGGCAGGGTTATCCTGGACGACGGGAACGATTTTTCCTTTTGGAACATAACCGGCTTTGCCGAGCGTGTTAAAACGAGGTACTAACGTGTACAGCGTCCGGGTTGAGGCGGATTTTGCCGCGGCTCATTTTCTGAGCCGCTACCACGGCAAATGTGAAAGGCTTCACGGCCACAATTACCGTGTACGGCTGTGGGCCGGGGGCGAAGATATCGACGAAGGCGGCATGCTTGTCGATTTTGCCGTGCTGAAAGACGCGCTAAGGCGGGTCTGTTCTTCCCTGGATCATACAAACCTCAACGACAATCCGGTTTTTTCGGACAATCCCAGCGCGGAACGCATAGCCCGCCATATTTTTGAGGAAAGCGCGAAGCTTCTTCCCTCGGACGCCGCCGCGCTCCTTTTTGCCGTCGATGTGTACGAGACCCCCGCGAGTATGGCGCGCTATTCTCCCGCCCAATGCCGCCGCTGAAAAAAAACCTATTTTTTTTCGATTTCTACTGAAACTGTTCCAAAACTTCAGTTTTTGGAACAGTTTCCTTGAACGTAGGATGTTTCGTAAGTCTTAAATCCTTATTACATGAGGATTTAAGACTGAGAAACTCCAAAGCCAGTGGAAAAACCATGGGGTTTTGGAACTGGCTGTATTGACAAAAAAACCGGAAAACCGCTACAGTATTAGTGTTTCTATGAAAAGAAACACCGGATCGTAAGACCGGTATCAACACAATGTACTCAATTAAGGAGGACAGCATGAAAAAGACAGGATTGGCGCTTATCTGCCTTGTGGCCGGGGCGGCGCTTTTCGCGGGGCCCCAGAATCAGGGACAGGGTTCAGGAAGCGGACGGATCAAAATCGGCATTGCCAAGATCGTTCAGCATGAGGCGCTTGACGCCTGTGAACAGGGGATTATCGACGCCCTGAAACAAAGGGGATTCGACGCGAGTTTTGATCTTCAGAACGCCAACGGCGACGTCAATACCGCCGCCCAGATAGCGGCAAAGTTCAAGAACGACAGGGTTGACGTTGCCGTAGGCATTGCCACGCCCACGGCGGTAGCCCTTGCCAACACGCTCAAGGACATTCCCGTGGTCTTCTGCTCGGTGACCGATCCCGTGGGGGCAAGGCTCGTTTCTTCCCTGAGCCGCGGAGAGGGGAACGTAACCGGACTTTCGGACGCCATTCCCACGGTGGACCATATCGGGCTTTTCAAGGAAATCGCGGGCATCAAAACCCTGGGCTATATCTACACCAGTTCCGAGGCCAATTCGATTTCCGCGCTGGAACTTGTCGAAGAAGGCTGCAGAAAACACGGCATTACGCTGGTAAGCCAGGCCATCAACACCTCGGCGGAACTTCGCCAGGCCGCCCAGTCCATTGTGAACCGGGTAGACGGCATTTACCTTACCACGGACAATACCGTGTATTCCGCCCTGCCCGCGCTGATTCAGGTGTTCCAGGCGGCGAAAAAGCCTATCTTCGCGGGAGACGTAACCGGCGTTATGACGGGCGGCGCGGTAATCGCCAGCGGTTTTAACTATTACAAGGCGGGCCTTGCCACAGGCGAAATTGTCGCCGACATTCTGGAAGGAAAAAAACCCGCGGATATTCCGGTGAAATTCCTTACCGATCCTTCGGAATCCGATCTGTTGTTCGATCTTGACGCCGCCAAAAACTGCGGAATTACGATTCCTCCCCGGTATCTGAGCCTGGCGAACATGATCTTTGAAAACGGGAAACTGACCCAAAAATGATCCATGAATCCGCCGCGGAGCGCGGCGGAATATAAACCCCACGCGGGACAACGACGGGATAACAATATGATTGAAAGCATTCTGACAGAAGGTTTTATTTACGGTATCATGGTTCTGGGGGTCTTTACCACGTTCAGGGTACTGAATTTCGCCGACATGACCGTAGACGGCTCGTTCCCCCTGGGTTCGGCCCTGATGGTGGTGTTCCTCATGAAGGGCTTTCCCGCGCCGCTTTGCCTGGCGATTGCCTTTGCCGGCGGGGCCGCCGCGGGACTTGTAACGGCCCTTATCCACACCAGGCTTAAAGCGCCGGACCTCCTTTCGGGGATCCTTACAATGACGATGCTGTACTCGGTAAATCTACGGATCATGTCAAACCGGGCGAATCTTTCGCTGCTCAGGATAGACACCCTGTTTAACCGTATCAGCTCGTTCTTTGAGCCTTCCGTCGGCGGGCTCTGGGGAATCGCCCTGTACTGTATTGCCGCCGCGTTGATCATAAAGTTCCTTTTGGACCTTTTTTTTCATACCGATTACGGCCTTACGATGGGCGCTCTGGGGACGAATCCCCAGCTTGTTATTTCCCAGGGGATGAACCCCGACGTGATTAAAACAGGCGGGATATGCCTTTCCAACGGCCTGGTAGCCGTGTCCGGGGCTCTCGCGTCGATGTTCCAGGGTTTTGCCGACGTCAGCCTTGGCACGGGAATCATCGTGTCGGGGCTCGCGTCGCTTATGCTGGGCGAGCTCATCATCCGCTCAAACCGTATCGGGTTTCAGACATTGCGGGTGCTTGCCGGCTCGGTTATTTACCGGGCGTTGATGTACCTCGCGCGGGATTACGGTTACCATATCCGCATGACCCCCAACGACTTTAAACTGATAACCGGTCTGTTAATTATCTTCTGTATCGTTCTTTCCAAAAGCCGGTTCCTCGTCCGCAAACGGCGCAAAGGAGGCGGATTATGATACGGCTTGAAAATCTGTCGCTGATCTTCGCTCCGGGTACGGCGGACGAAAACGAGGCCCTGAAGAATATTACGCTTACCGTAAAAAGCGGCGAGTTTATCACGATTATCGGTTCCAACGGCGCGGGCAAAACGACCCTTTACAACGCCATCGCCGGAACCTATCCGCTTCATTCGGGGCGGATCTTCATAAGCGGGAACGGCGTGGAACGGGATATAACCCGCGATCCCGAATACCGGCGGGCGCGTTACATAGGCCGGATATTCCAGAACCCGCTTTTGGGAACGGCGGGCAGAATGAGTCTTGAAGACAATATGATGATAAGCCGCCGCAAGGGTTACCGGGGCCTCAAGATAAGCCTTAACGGGAAAACACGGGAACGTTTTCGCGCGGAACTTTCCGCCCTGGGGATGGGGCTTGAAAACAGGCTCGGCGACAACGTGGAGCTTTTTTCGGGCGGCCAGCGGCAGGCCCTTGCCCTGCTTATGACGGTTATGAGCAGGCCGAGCCTCCTCCTTCTCGACGAACATACCGCCGCGCTTGACCCGCGTAACGCGGAACTGGTAATGCGGCTTACCCTGCGTTTCGCGCGTGAATACAGGCTTACGGTGATGATGATTACCCACAACATGAAAGACGCCCTTGAAACCGGGAACCGCCTTCTTATGATGGACGGCGGCGAAATTATCCTGGACATCGGGGCGGAAGAAAAAGCCAGGCTCAGTACGGCCGACATAATTCAGCGTTTCAAAGACATCAAGAACAGGGAACTCAGCAGCGACGAAATGCTTTTGGGTTAAAGCGTCCACAGGGCGCGTCCGCGTCGCGCTTGTTTTTCCGTCCGCGCCGGGGTATATTATTCTTGGAGGCAGCCTGTGGCTGCCGGGCCGCCGTATGGGGCCAATGCCGGGCCGAAGGCCGGCGTATCACACAAGCGCGTTCCGCCGTACAAGGGGACGCGGGTTTCCGGCAGGCCGGGAGCCAAAGGAGCGGGCATGAAAAATTCACGAACCAATCTTGACCTTGGGGAAATTTTCGACGACATTTTTGACGCGGCCCAGGGGTTCAGGGAAGAGTTCCGGCGCAGTTTCGGAAACGAGCCCTTTGCCAAATACTGCTTTGACGAAAACACCGATTACTATCCCAATTATTCCTATCCTCCGATGAACATTTACATGGGCGCGGATCGAAGCCTGACTTTTGAATTCGCCCTTGCGGGCTTTGAGGAAAAAAACATCGACCTTGTTTTCCAGGGCGACTACATGGTTTTCTCCGCGAAGATCGGCGGGACTGCGGGCGAAGCGGACAGCCTAACGGGCGGCGCGCACGGACAGGACGGCGGGGCCGGCGGGGCGCTCCGCGGCTCCGGCGTACCCGGTTTCGGCGCGCCCGGTTTCGGGAACGGCGGGGCGGATTACGGCGAAGCCGGACAGGAAGATCGCCGTTATTTCAAGAGGCGGCTCAAGTTCAAGGACATTGAACGGCAGAAGTACTATGTGCCGCTGGACAAATATGCCCAGGAAAAGGTAAAGGCGGTTTTCAAAGACGGCATACTCCGGGTAACGGTTCCGCCGAAAGACGAGCCGGATCAAAGCGACGGAATCAGAATCGAGATTGTAAAGGAAGGGCATTGACCCGTACCGCCTCCTACCGGGCGCTGGCGCTAAGGGTTCGTCCTTCGGGCGAGCACCGGGAGGCGGAATTCCTTACCGCCGAGGAAGGGATTGTCAGGGCGACGGTTTTCGGCGGCCCAAAAAGCCACCTTCGTTCCCACGTCGCGCCGTTTCATTCGGGCACATTGTGGATTTACCGCGATCCGGTCAAAGATACCCGCAGGGTAAACGATTTCGACGTGGTTTCCTGGCGTCCCGGCCTGCGCGAACTTTACGAACGCGCCGAGACCGCCGCCGCCATAGCGGGGCTTGTCCTTGAAAGCCGCGGCGGGGGCGGCGCGTTTGCCGCCGCCCTGGAACTTGTCCGGGAAAGCCTTGACGCGCTTGAAACCGCCGACGAGCTTTGCTGTCCGCGTATCCTTGTCCGGTTTATGTGGAACTGGGCCGGCGCGCTGGGGCAAAGGCCGTCCCTGGAACGCTGTTCGTCCTGCGCTTGTGAACCGCGCGATGATGAGGTACTATGGTTTATCCGGGGCGAGGGGCTTTTGTGCGGCGATTGCGCGCGCCGGACGGCCGCCGCTTCGGGACACTACGCCGGTCCCGCGCTGGGCGCCGGCGCGAGGCGCTGGCTGCGCGCCGTCACGAACGGCGGCAGCGTATCCCGCGTAAGCCTTGACGCCGCTTCGCTGGCCGAAGCCGAAACCCTCGTCCGGGCGTTAATCGGCTTGTCCGGCGCGTAAACGCCGCGGCGTAACACTATCCGGGGGTGACTATGAGAGCGGTCGATATTATCGCCGGCAAGCGCGACGGGAAAGAGCTTTCCCGGGAAGAGCTTGCGTTTTTTATCAACGAATACGTTGCCGGAACTATCCCCGATTACCAGGCCGCCGCCTGGGCCATGGCGGTTTTTTTCAGGGGAATGACGCCCGAAGAAACGGCGGCCCTTACCGATGTCATGCTTGCGTCCGGTTCGACAATCGATCTTTCCGGCATTCCCGGCCCCTTTGTCGATAAACATTCCACGGGCGGCGTGGGCGACAAAACAAGCCTTGTCCTCGCTCCGCTGGCGGCGGCCCTGGGGCTCCGCGACCCGATGATGTCCGGCCGCGCGCTCGGCCATACCGGCGGAACGCTGGACAAGCTTGATTCGATACCGGGCTACAGGACAAATCTTTCCGTGGAAGAATTCCGCGCGTTTCTGGCAAAAGACGGTTTCGCGATGACCGGCCAGACAAAAGACGTTGTTCCCGCGGACAGGCTGCTCTACGCGCTGAGGGACGTGACGGCCACGGTAGAATCCATCCCGCTTATCACCGCCAGCATTCTCGCGAAAAAAGCCGCCGAAGGGGCGGAGGCCCTGGTCTTCGACGTAAAGTACGGATCGGGGGCCTTTATGAAAGATCCTTCGGAAGCGGAAAAGCTCGCCCTGTCCCTGACCGCCGCGGGAACGGCGATGGGAAAAAAGATCATCGCCCTTCTTACCAACATGGACGAGCCGCTTGGAAACATGGTCGGCAATTTTCTCGAAGTGGAAGAAAGCCTTGACTGTCTCGAAGGCGGAGGGCCGGCGGACCTTATGGAAGTAACCCTTGAACTTGCCGCCCGTATGGCCGTGCTTGGCGGCAGGGCGGAAAACGCCGCGGCCGGCAGAAAGCTCTGCGAACAATGCCTTGCTTCGGGAAAACCCAGAGAGCTTTTTCTCGCCAACGTCGCGAGCCAGGGCGGAGACCCGAAACAGCTTCTTGAGATGCGGGGCCGCCGCCGTTCGCCGGTCAGCGCGGAACTTCGCGCCCGTCCCGGCCCTTCCGGGGAAGCCTACATCACGCGAATAGACGCGTATAAGGTGGGCCACGCGGCGGTGTCCCTTGGAGTCGGGCGCGGCCGTACCGAAGACACGGTAAGCCCAACGGCGGGCCTACAGTTCCACAAAAAAAGCGGCTGCCCGGTACGGGAGGGGGATCTTCTTATGACAGTATGGGCCGCTTCCGAAGAAGGCCTCGCGGCGGCCCTGCCCCGGCTGGAAGAAGCGGTGGAATACGGAAGCGCGCCTCCCGCGGCCAGAACGCTTGTCCTGAAAGAAATCGCGCCGCGGACAACACCGCGCCCGGATCAATCATTTCAGCCGGAGGCCGGGAACGCATAATGGAGTGGCGCAAGAAAGAACTCGCGGCGGATTCGGTCAAGGCTTTTTCGGAAAAATACGGCTGCGATCTTGTCATGGCGTCGATACTGCTCCGCCGGGGCATTGGATCGGGCGAAGAGGTGCGTTATTTCCTTGAAACGGATCTTCGCCATCTTCACAATCCCTTTGATCTTCCGGGCATGGAAGACGCCGTAGAACGGATTCTGGCGGCAAAAGAAGAGGGCGAGAAAGTCCTGGTGTTCGGCGACCGGGACACGGACGGCATTACCGGTACCGTTCTGCTGACCCATTTTCTGCGGAGCGCGGGAATCGACGCGGCCTGGCGGCTTCCCGAAAAAGACGAGCCCTACGGCCTTTCGATGCGGGCCGTCGAGGAATTTGCCGCGAATTACGGAACCCTTGTCGTTACCGTCGACTGCGGCGTTTCCAATGTCGGGGAAATCGCCCGCGCCGCGGAACTTGGCGTAGGCGTGGTGGTAACCGATCATCATAACCCGCCGGAAATTCTTCCCGGCGCGGACGCGCTGGTAAACCCCAAGCTGCCGGGCCGGTATCCGTTTAAATACCTTTCCGGCTGCGCGGTGGCCTACAAGCTTGTTTCCGCCCTGCGCTTTGCCATGTCAAGCGAAGTGTACGGCCTGGCCATCTGCTTGCTTAACATTCGGCCCTCGAACGACGCCTTTGTCATTGAAATCGCGAAGATGAAAAACCTTGCCGTAATCGACACCCTGACTGAAACCGTCGTGCCCGGCATGGCGGGTATTTCCGATACCAGGCTCCCCTCGTTTTTGTCCGGCCAGCAGATACTTTCCTGGGACGTCCCGCTTCAGCAAAAAATGATTTCCCGGATTTTCGGAAACAGCGTCGATATGCGGATGATCGATATTGCCCCGGAAGTCGGCAGGGCCATTCCCGCCGCGGCGGGTAAAAGCCTTGTCAGGCTGAAAGAGCTTTCCCGGATTGGCAGATACGGCGAAAACGCTCGCGGCGAACTTGACGCGCTGGTTAACCTTTTCGTGGGCTTTGTGCGGAAAAAAGAGACCTTCGGTGAAGAAGAGGGCTTTGACCTTCAGCTTGCCGCCCTGGGAACCATAGCCGACATTATGCCGATGCGGGACGAAAACAGGATCATCGTCCGCGCCGGCCTTGATTCCCTGCGAACCAGGGC
>JAIRSC010000084.1 GCA_031255645.1 Treponema sp.
TTGCGAATAATCCCCATAAGAATCAGCACCTCCGGCTCCGTAAGCGAAGAGGTTGGTTCGTCCATAATGATTACTTTGGCGTTGACCGAAAGGGCCTTGGCTACTTCCACCATCTGCCGCTGGGCGATGGAAAGATCCCGTACCGGGGTTTCCATGTCCACGTGGAGCCCTACTTCGGCGGTGTATTTTTCCGCTTCCCGCAGCGTCAGGTTTTTGTCAAGGAAGACGCCTTTCCGTTTTTCCCGGCCCACGAAAATATTTTCCGCCACGCTCAGGTTGGGCATTAGATTGAGTTCCTGGTAGATAATGCTTATCCCCAGATTAGTGGCCTTTTCGGGAGTATCGATAACTACCGGTTTTCCTTCGACAAGGATTTCCCCGGCGTCTTTCTGATAGACGCCGCTTATAATCTTCATAAGGGTGGATTTTCCCGCGCCGTTCTCGCCAATCAGGGCGTGGACTTCGCCCGCTTCAATAGAAAGGTTTACCTTGCTAAGAGCCTGGACGCCGGGAAAAGATTTATCGATGTTCCGCATAACCAACACTTCATTTCCCATGGACGGACCCTCTCCTTGTTTGATTCATACTACCGGAGGCTTTCCCAAAACCGCGCACACGGCGCACAGTCAATTGGTTTTTGGGACAGGCTCACTATACACCATATATTCAGCTTTGTCAGGCAGGGAACCGGCGGATACATTATCTTCATTCCGTCTTCGGATTTAATCCCCCGCCCTCTGGGGCGGACATTTTTGTATGCTATAAAGATGTCCACCCATCAAGACACGGGCGCTGTGCGATAGCCGTATGCCTGCCTCGATAATCAGCGGCGTGGATTTTACTATTTTGGCATTTTGATTCGCAAGCGGGGTATGGACCCTGGCCAGAACATTAGCTATGACCGGTAACCTGCCTACAGCTTATGGCAGCACAGGCCTTCTACGTCGTGGGCCGCTTCCATGATCATTTCGCTGACCGTCGGATGGGCGTGAATCGTGGCGGCCAGTTCTTCCACGGTACCTTCGGCTTTCATCAACGCGGCGATCTCGCCTATCATGTCGGTCGCCCTGGGCGCCATGATATGGGCGCCGAGGATTTCCCCGGTTTCCGCGTGGGTGATGATTTTTACAAAGCCGTCGTTCACGTTCATGATCATGCTGCGGCCGTTGGCGGCGGCGGGGAAAGCGCCGATCTTGAGCGGAAGGCCCGCGGCTTTGGCCGCTTCTTCGGTCAGGCCCACAGAGGCGATTTCCGGGTTCGTGTAAACGCAGGCCGGAATAATGTCGTAACGCATCTTCGCGTTTTCTCCGGCGATATTGGCCGCCGCGACAAGAGCCTGGGCGCTTGCCACATGGGCCAGTTGAACTTTTCCGGTTACGTCGCCGATGGCCCAAACGCCCGGAACCCCGGTCGCCATTCTTTCATCAACGTTGATAAAACCGCGCTCGCAGGCAATCCCCGCCGCTTCCAGAGCCAGGGCCTTTGTAACGGGCCTGCGGCCTACCGCCATAATCACCATATCCCCAAAAGCTTCTTTTTTCGCGCCGCCTTCTTCATAACGGCAAAGCGCGGCGGCCTTTCCGCCCGTTCCCGGTTTTTCGGCAATCTCAAGCAGTTTTGCGCCTGTATGAATCTCCACTCCCCGTTTTGTCAGGGTTTTTGTCATGGCGGCGCAGACGCTGTCGTCCATGCCGGTAAGGATTTTGGGAAGCATCTCGATAATCGTAATTTTTTTCCCAAGGGCGTTAAACAGCGTGGCGAACTCGACGCCGATAACCCCGCCGCCGATTATCACGGCGGATTCGGGAGCTTTGGCAAGGGAAAGGACGGCGTCGGAATTCAGCACGAAGGGAAGTTCCGCGCCGGGAACGGGGATAGAAGAAGGCTCGCAGCCGGCCGCGATAATGATGTCGGCGGCGGCGTATTCCGCGGCGCTTTCCCGGGGGCGGCCTCCCGCGACTCCGGCGTCCGTAACCGCGAGGGTTCCGGGGCCGGTGAAAACGGCGCTGCCTTTGACGAGGCTGATCTTCCGGCCCCGGACAAGGCCCTCAATACCCCGGCGGAGCCTGGCCACCACCGCGTCTTTCCGGGCCGCCAGCGCGGCGTAGTCCACGGCAAGACCGTCCGCGGCAAGCCCCAGCTCTTTCCCGTGGCCGCGGATTTCGTCGTAGAGTTCCGCCGTATGGAGCAGCGTTTTGGTGGGTATGCAGCCCCGGTTAAGACAGGTTCCCCCCAGGTCCCGGTTTTCGACAAGGACGGTTTTTTTGCCCAACTGGGCGCAGCGTATCGCCGCCACATAGCCGCCGGGCCCTCCACCGATTACCGCAACGTCGAATTGTTCCATACCCGCCTCCAAATTATTCAAAAGATTCAAGCGCGAAAAATACAAGCGCGGACCTCACGGACAGACACGAACAAAGCCCCATTCAAAGCCGCAAACAAACGTTCGTGCCGTTCGCGATCCGTTTTCTTTGGTTATAATCCCGTTACCTATAGCCCGTTACAGCTTCAGCGTCTTCAGTATCTCCACGATGTGGGTAGTGCTTTCGGCAACGCGAACCCCCGCGGCGGCCAGCGCTTTTTCCTTGTTTTCGGCGCTGCCCGTGCCGTCGGCGGATACAATAGCCCCGGCGTGGCCCATGTTCTTTCCTTTTGGGGCGTTCTTTCCCGCGATAAGGGCCACAACGGGCTTGGTCACATGCGCCTTGATGTATTCCGCGGCGATTTCTTCCTCGCTGCCGCCGATTTCCCCGATAAGGACAATCGCCTTTGTTTCGGGATCGGCCTGGAAATCCGGGAGCAGATCGGCAAAGGTCGAACCGGGGATCATGTCGCCGCCCACGCCTATGCAGGTGCTTTGGCCGATACCGCAGGCCGTCATCATCATCACCGTTTCGTAACAGTTCGTCGCGCTTCGGGACATGATCCCCACGGGGCCGGGAGTGTAGTATTTGTGGGCCATAAAGCCGGCCTTGCATTTACCCGGAGAAATGATCCCGAAAGAATTGGGGCCGAACAGCCGGGCGCCTTTTTGCCTGGCCGTGTAGTAGCACTTCATCATCTCGTGAACCGGGGTATGCTCGGATATCGTCATGATCACCGGGATTCCCGCGTCGGCCGCTTCGTAGACTCCGGCGGGGGTAAACTTTGCCGGCACGAAGATCACCGTCGCGTTGCACGCGGTTTTGTCCGCCGCTTCCCGCACGGTGTTGAATACCGGCACGGAAAGCCGTTTTCCCGCCACGTCGAAAACCGCGTCCTGGCCGCCCTTGCCGGGAGTAACGCCCGCCACAACTTTGGTTCCGTATTCCAGCATGGTCCGGGCGTGGAAATTTCCTTCCCGGCCGGTAATGCCCTGAACAAGGAGCCGTGTGTTTTCATCAATAATGATACTCATGCTAAGCTCCTTTTTTTTCGTGTTTGATCCGGTAGATCGCGTCCACCGAATTGGGAATGCCCTCGGCGACGGTAATGGGAAGGTTCGATTCGGCGATAATTTTCGCCGCTTCTTCCTTGTTGGTTCCTTCCATGCGAAGAATCAGATGTTTGCCCGCCGCCTCGTTTTTTTGCATCGCGATTACCGCTCCCTTGGCAACTTCGTCGCAGCGGGTAATGCCGCCGAAAATGCAGATGAACACCGTGTCGATTTTCGGCCTGCCCAGCATGATCCGAACCGCTTCGGCGATGCGCTCCGCCGTAGCTCCGCCGCCAAGATCAAGGGCGGCGTGAACCTTCATTCCCTTTTTCGAGATAAGGTCGATGCAGCTCATCAACATTCCCGAACCGTTTGACATAACGGCGATGTTTCCCTCATCCTCAATGGGAATAAAAAGGAAGTTAACGTTCCGGGCTTCTATTACCTGGGGATCTTCCTGCAGTTTGTCGCGGAACGCGGTAATATCCGGCAGGAAGGGGAGGGCGTTGTCGTCCACTTCAACCTTTCCGTCAAGCGCGACAAGGCGGCCCTGATCGTCAAGCGCAAGGGGGTTAATTTCCACGAGCATCGTGTAATAGTCAAAAAACATCCGGTAGAGTTTTTCCACCACTTCCTTAAGCTTGTCCCGGTACTGCCCGTCCGCTCCGGTTTTGTCCAGCGCGTAGGTAATCGTATAGTCCTGGACGCCCCGTATGGGATCAATGGGAACCTTGGCGATTCTTTCCGGGTTTGTCCGGGCCGTTTCCTCAATGTCCATACCGCCCTGCGGGGAAAAGATCAGAAGCGGCGATTTGGAATAACGGTCCAGCATAATCGAAAGATACCACTCTTTGGCGATGTCCTTTTTTTCCAGCACCAAAAGCTCTTTCGCCGTAAAGCCCCGTATGTCCATGCCGAGCATTTCGCCGCAGAGTTTCGCCGCTTCTTCCGGGGTGTCGGCGAATTTTACCCCGCCGGCCTTGCCCCGGCCGCCAATCTGAACCTGGGCCTTGATCACGATAGGAAACCGTAAATCCGCGCCCCGGATTTTTTCGTCTATTCCTTCCACGGCGTCAACAACGACGCCCTTCTGGATTGGTATGCCGTATTTTTCAAAGACCGCCTTGGCCTGGTATTCAAGCAGCTTCATCCGAAAATTTCCTCGTCGTCCGGCTGATTCCAGTTGGGCTTTACCGCGGCGATCCTCGATTTGTTAAACAGGTGATAATAGGAAAGATTTTCGCTTATCGAGTTGTTGCCCCAGCTTCCGCAGCCCAGCGTAGTCGTGGGAGAAAGCGAATTCTGGAAGGCTCCGCCGTTCATCGACGTACATATCTGGTTCACCAGCACCCTCGATACGGGCAGGGCAAGCCCGGCGTATTCAATGTGGGCCTTGTTGTTGGACTGGACATCCACCGAATGACCGGCGCCTTCAACCATAAGGTTGGCGTAGGCGATGCCGACCGCTTCTTCCCAGCTGCCGTATTCATAGGCGGTCATGACGGGGCACATCTTTTCCCGCGAAAGCACGTCGTCTTTTCCGTATTTTTCCGGTTTAAGGATGATGACCCTGGTTCCGGCGGGAACCTCGATTCCGGCGAGTTTGGCGACGACGGCGGCGGACTGGCCGACGGCGTCTTTGTTGATCTGTCCGCCGGGGAAGATGAACGTGCGGAACGCGTCTACCGCCGCCGGATCCTCTATGTAGCAGGCGCCGTTTTTTACAAAGGCGTCGATTACCTTTTTGTAGTTTGTTTTACTGGCGATGACAGTCTGGGTTCCCGAACAAATAATGCCGTTGTCGAAAGCCCGGCTCTGGATCATCTTTTTCGCGGTTTCCTCAAAATCAACGTCGTCGTCGATAAGGCCCTGTACGTTACCCGGCCCGACACCGAAGCTGGGCTTTCCCGAAGAATACGCGGACTTGACCATCGCCGCCCCGCCCGTCGCTATCACGACATCCACCTCTTTCATCAACTCCGTGGAAAGGGGGATGGTCGGCTCTTCGATAACCAGGAAAATGTCTCTGGGAGCGCCGAGTTTGTCCAGTTCCGGGTAATAGAGACCGGCAAGGGTTTTGGCGCACTTTTTGCTCCGGGGATGGGGCGCTATGATGATGGAATTGCCGCCCTTGACCGCGAACATCGCGTTACACATCGGGGTTACAATAGGATTGGTACAGGGGGTAGCGGCCCCGATAACGCCCATGGGTTTGGCGACCAGCGTAATGCCGGCGGCTTCGTCGTGTTCGAGGATTCCCACGGACTTTTTTCCCTTAAGGGCGTACCAAAGGATACGGGCCTTGCCCTTGTTTTTGGTGATTTTATCCTCGTAAACCCCCATGCGGCTCTCTTCGGCGGCAAGTTTTGCCAGCGGTTCGGCGTTGTCGTAGACAACTCTGGCAAACATTCGCACGATCGAGTCGATTTTTTCCTGCGAATACCCGGCGATAATCTGCTGGGCCGCCCTTGAACGTTTAACAAGCTCGACAATTTCCATGGTTTGCTCCTGCAAAAAAGTAATTTTCCGTCCGATTATAGGCCGGAAATGGGTTTGATCGTGAAATTGGTACTACCATCATACTACTTTATGAATAAATCACTGTCAAGCGAGAAAATTCCAAAACCAATTGACTGTACGCCGCGCCCGTGGTTTTGGAAAAGCCTCAAGCGGGTAAATTCCGTTACAGCGGCTTCCAGCGGCCGGTTTCCGCCGAGGCATAGGCGGTTTCCAGCAGTTTGAGGATATAAGCGCCGTCGTCAAAAGAAGGAGAAGCCGGCGTTCCGGAATATACGCTGTTACAAAAGTTATAGAAGCTGTGAACGTGGGATCGTATCCAGCCGAGGGGGAATTTGGACGGCGGCAGCGACCCGCCCGGCTTTTCAAACGCCGACATTGTTTCGATTCTGATGTAGCCGCGCTCTCCGCCAAGGGCTTTTTCGCTTTTGGTATTGTCGAAAAATTCCAGCCAGTTGGGAAGGTTCGAATCGAAGCGCAGCGCGCCCCTGTCGCCGTAAATCTCGAATTTGAAGTCGTCGTTTGTTCCCGTGTAGATTTTCGACGCCTCTACCATGCCCTGGGCGCCGCAGGGGAGTTTAAGGAGTACCCAGGCCGAATCGTCGGCGTCGATTTTGACCATGCCGCCCCCGGCGTTCGGCCGTTCCGGGTAGAGAATCCTCGTGGACGCGAAAAGCCCGGTAAAATCCCCAAGGAGGCTGTGGAGCAGATCGAGGATATGGGAACCCAAATCGAAGAGCACCCCGCCGCCGCCGGCGGCCTTGTCCTGTTTCCAGCCTATCGGCTTGTTTTTGTCGATGGAACCTGAATGAAGGTATGCCCCGTGAAAACTCATGATATTGCCGATACGGCCTTCTTCCAGAAGCTGTTTTGCCCGCAGTACCGCGGGAAAACAGCGGAACTGGTGGGCAACCTGGGCTATAAGGCCGGATTTTTTCCATGCCTCCGTAACTTCCCGCGCCTCGGCATAGCTTGCCGCCAGAGGCTTGTCGCAGTAGACATGTTTGCCGGCGGCAAGGGCCGCCAGTATCTGTTCCCGGTGGAACACATTGGGGGTACTTACCGTAACCGCGTCTATGTCTTTGCGCGAAAGAAGCTCGTCAAGATCGGAAGCGGCAAATTCAAAGCCGTTCTGCTCTTTCATCCGCTTTGCCGCCTCAAAATTCGCGTCGTAGACTCCTGTGAGCTTCGGCAGAAAAGGAAGATTGTCGTAATAAAGGGGGACGGTTTTTGCCCCATAGGTGTGGGTTTTTCCCATGAACCCACAGCCGATAATGCCTATACCGATGGTTTTCATGGAATCAGTATAGCATGTTTTTGTCAAAAACCCTAGGCGCTAAGGCTGAAAAGCGCCCCTGAAGGAGCGGAGGGAGCGGGAATGTAGGGCATAACGTTGTTCGCGGCTCTCGCGGCCTTGATCTGGCCTTCGTACTGGCTGATAAGGGCGTCAACCCGTTCATCCGAAGGGGACATACCGGAATTGGCGGAGGCCGGCTGTTTTTTTATCTGGCTGAGCTGCTCGATAAGAACGTCCAGAATCTTGAGTTTGGTAATCGCCACGCCCCGGTTCCCCTCGGGGGCGGGGACGCCCGACACATGCCTGAAATGGGAGTAAATATAACTTGACCGGGAAACCGGCAGGGACATCCTTCCGGCGCGGGCGGCGGTAATGGCGTAACCTATACTGGGGTTAGTACTGGTAACCATCATAAGCTTCTCCTTGCTTATATTTTCGGAATTTCGGAGAAGCAGGTTAAGCGTATTCTGCAGGTAAAAGCCAGGCCAGGGTCCGCGCCGGAAATAGTGACGACCGTCCCGGATACGGGCATTAGTACCCGATGGTTTTATCGACAAGATTCCGCAGAGGCTCGTTTCGTACATAGCGGCCCAGGTTATCCAGGGCTGTTTCAAGGGCAATCGTATCGTAATCGGGATGAAGCCCCGCGTAATGACCGGTAATCAGCACGTTGTCCATATCCCAGAGGGGAGAATCCTGCGGCAGCGGCTCTGTTTCGGTAACATCGAGAAGGGCCCCGGCAATCATTTTCTCTTTCAGGGCTCCGACAAGAGCCGCTTCGTCGGTGGTGGCGCCCCGCCCGATATTGCAATAAAGGGCCGTGCGCTTCATGGCGGCAAACTGTTCTTTGCCGAAGAAACGGAACGTTTCCGGCGTCAGGGGCAGTATGTTCACCACAATATCCGCGGCCGGCAGATGTTCCGAAAGCGCGGAGACAGGCGCAACGGCCGCATCCTCGCCGGCGGGCCCGAAGGCCGCCCGCGCGCCGGCCTGACGCCGTATGCCGATAACCTTCATGCCAAAAGCCGGCGCCGCCTTCGCGATACAGCGCCCGATTGATCCATAGCCAAGTATCAGCATGGTTTTTCCGCCAAGGATCGAAAGACCGGCGCCGATCCTCAGCCATTCACGGCGGGCCCGGGCGGCAAAGGCTTTGTCCAGCCGCCGGTTCCAGGCAAGGAGCATGGCGAAAAGATGTTCCGTCATTTGAGCGCCGTGCATGCCCGATGTCGTGGTAAGGCGGAAAGGCAGGGCCTTGACCTCGGGATGGTTTTGCAGCCAGTCCGCCCCGGCCGACCAAAGCTGAATCCATTTTAGACGGGGCATGCGGGAAAGCAGCGAAAAGGGAACGTCCCCAATACCGATTTCGATATTGTCAAGAAATTCTTCCGCTTCCGCCTTGTTTTTGGTCAGCCGCACGTCCCTTCCGTCCGCGGCGGCTCTCAGTTTTTCAAGCCCTCCCGGCGGAACACGCGCCGGCGCAAGGGCGACAATTATCATCCCTTTTTCCATAGACACTATCAGTAAAAGCGGTAAAGCGCGGCTTGTCAATATCGGAATGATACGAGCCTGTCCCAAAACCAATTGACTGTGCGCGCGCACACGGTTTTGGGAACGCCTTGTACGATTAAGCTTGCAAAATACGGTCAAACGGGGTACTATACATAAGATGCAGGTTCAGGACGCTTCCATTACAAGACTCGTGGAAAGAATAGGCGAGCATTATCGAACAAATATCTCAAACCGCTTTATCAGGCCCATACTGCTTCAGCTTCCCTTTGACAACCAATCCTGGGATTTGCTTGAGGACCTTACCAAAAGGGCGGGCCAGGGGGTTCACCTGGATGAGATGTACCGGCAAATTGTGGCGGCGGCCCATTTTGTGGCCGTGGTACGGCGGGAACTGCTGCCCGGCCTTCGCAACCGGGTGGGCCGGGGCGATACCTCCAGCCAGGACAGGGTACTCAGGGACATGGCGGTGAACAATTTCGCCTCGAACCTTCAGGTTTTTGCCGACCTTGTAAACGAGCTTTTTATAAAACTGGTGGAAGCGGACAAAATAGATTCCAAAGGCCGCGCCCCTCTGTACACCCAGATGCCCGAATTGTCCAATATAGGGCGTCTTTTGATCGGGGGCTAATCCAGGCGGCGTAACTATCCCCAAAACCCAAAGCGGCGTGGACTTTACCATACTATGGACAGAATATTAGGATATCTCGGCGGCGGTTTGGTAAATCGTACCGTACAGATCCGGAATTTCTCCCTCGTCCACGGCGGCAAATGTTACCCGAAGGTACAGATCCCCCAGGGCTATGGTTCCAATGCCTTTTTCAAGCAGTTTCCGCCTGAGTTTTTCCGCGCTAAAGCGGGTACAGCGGAAGGTCATAAAATACCCCGAATTGAAGGGCAGAACCTCCAGCCCCGGGGGGCTGTGATTTTCCGCGACAAAGCGCCGTACCGCCCGGTAACGGCTCTGAAGCAGCTTGTAGCAATGCTCCTTTTCCTTTTTTGTGTTGACATCGTTCATCGCTTTCAGCGTCAGATACTGGGCCGCCGTATTGGAGCAGGATACCGAAGATCGTATCACTCCCATCAGCTTTTTGACCAGAGCCTCATAATGGTTTTCGGAAAGCCCCGCCGAAGCAAAGCTAAGAAAGGCGATTCTGAAACCCCACACATAGTCTTCTTTGGTCGGGCCGTCGATTTTTACCGCCAGAACCCTTTCGTGCAGTTCCGAGAATATCCCGAAAAGCGACTCCCGTATCGTTCCTTCCTCGTAAAACAGGCCGAAATACGCGTCGTCACAGAGAACCAGTACGTCCGCGCCTCCCTCGGCGGCCTCCCTGATGAGGGCCGCGATTGAATCCGCCTCCGCTTTGGAGGGGGTATAACCGGAAGGATTGTGGGGGAAATTGAGGATAAGCCTGATCGAGCCGGTTTTGGCTTCTTCCCGAAGGGCTTTTTTCAGGGCGGAAAGGTCCAGGCCCCCGGCCTTGCCCGTCGCCGGAAAGAACGAAACGGGTTTTACCGTTCCGTTAAGGCGTTCATGAAAAATGAGGTCGTAGTTGTCCCAGCGCGGGTCACCGGCCAGTATCGTCTGGTTTTGATTCAGGAAAAGATCGGCGGCATAGGAAATTCCCGCGGTAATGCCCGGAACCACCACCGGGAGGGAGAATTTTTTCCCTTTCAGGGAAGGATTTTTCAGGACCATGTCTTTTTTCCAGGCCGCGCGAAGTTCTTCAAGCCCCGCCGTGGGCGCGTACATGACGGACTCTTCCGGCCTTAGATCGGGGAGCCGTCCGGCAATCGCGGAAAGAATCAGGGGCCTGTTTTTTTCATAAGCCATTCCTATCGTGGCGTTTATCCGCGCGGTTTTTTTCGCTTCGGCAGACTGGGAAATGATTCCCCGGGGGAAGAAGAGACGGCGTCCGGGATCGGACAGCATCCTTCCGGCGACAGTTTCGTCCAGGACGGCGTTAAGTTCTTCTGCGAGCGGATTCATGAGACGATTCTCCAAAGAAAAGCCGTTTTAGTCAATGAGCCTCCCCGCTTTAGTGTAACTTGTCCCGGTGATTCAGTGTTTATTTTTATTATGGAGTTTGGGGAAATTCTTGAGCGATGGGAGCGTCTGGCTCCGGCTCCAGCGATATACGGCAAGGATCAGGAACGTGATTTTGAGTCTTCTTCAGAAAGAAGAAAACGATTGCTGAGAAAGCGCCCGGACGGAACTATCGACCTTCACGGCCTGAACCGGGAAGAAGCCTGGGAGGCCCTTGTCCGGTTTTTTGACAACGCCAGGGAACGGAAACTTGAAAAGCTGCTGGTTATCCACGGCAAGGGAAACCACGGCGGAAACTCCGCTTTTACCGGCAATGGCGGTTCGGGAATTTTAAAAAGTACGGTAAGAGATTTTATAGAACGCTGCCCCTTCGCCGGTGAAAGCGGTTACAGCGGCGCTCCGCTGGGCGGTACCGGGTCTACCTGGGTTCTGTTAAAGGGGAATTAATCCGTTTGACCTGAACCGATCGAGCCGGGAAAATCACCTCTCGCGGTAAATAATACGCCCCCGGCTCAAATCGTAGGGGGAAAGGGCGATACGCACCCTGTCGCCGGGAACAATACGAATATAATGCTTGCGCAGTTTGCCGGAAAGGTGGGCCAGGATAAGGTGCCCGTTTTGATTGTCCAGCGCTATCCTGAACATGGTATTGGGAAGCGCCTCTTTGACTACTCCCTCCACCTCAATTGCTTCTTCTTTTGCCACAAAACCTCCAAAAAAAGTGCGTAAACCCCGTCCAAAAACCGAAGTTTTGGAACGGTATCAATTCCGAAAACAGTCCTTTGCTTTTTCGACATTCTTTCGGATTTGAAAAAAACTTCCTATAATATAGATTACACTTTTATGATTTTTTTGTCCACGGGAATCATTCGAAACATTCCACCTTTCTTTTTTCGTTTTTTCCATCTATGCTTTTCTTCATGAACAGCTCAACAAAGGGTGTACTTTTCGCGGTTTTTGCCTACGCGCTTTGGGGGATACTGCCTGTCTACTGGCATATCCTCGATTTTGCCGGCCCTTTGCAGATTCTTGGCTGTAGAATAAATTTTGCCCTTGGTTTTACCGCCCTGGTGTTGGGAATTACCGGAAACAGGACATGGCTGCGTCTTATAACCGGAAAAGAAACCCGGTTTTATACGATTGGCGCCGGGCTTGTCATTTCCTTTAATTGGGGGCTTTATATATGGGCGGTCAACACGGGCCATACCATTGACGCGTCTCTTGGTTACTACATTAATCCGCTTGTAGCCATATTTCTTGGGCTTGTTTTTCTTAAAGAAAAACTCAGCGTCCTCCAGTGGAGCGCCTTTGGGATGGCTTTTGTGGGCGTGATTCTTCTTGCGTTTTTTTCCGGGATTTTCCCCTGGATAGCCCTGCTTTTGGCGGCCAGTTTCGGCCTGTACGGGCTTTTTAAAAAGAAAAACGGCGGCGGCGCGCTTGAATCGCTGGGAGCGGAAACCCTGGCGGCCTTTCCCATAGGACTTGCCCTGCTGCTGTTCCCGCCTTCCGAATTTTCAAAGGCCCTCTCTTTCTCGCCCTTCCAGTGGGTTCTTCTGGCTTCCGCCGGAATTGTCACCGCGATACCTCTGTTGACTTTCGCTAGGGGAGCAAAACTCCTTCCGCTTTCGACAGTCGGCTTCCTTCAGTTTATCAATCCGACCATATTGTTTTTTCTCGGCATTTTCGCCTTCGGAGAATCTTTTCCGCTGAAGAACCTCTGGGCCTTCGGTTTTATTTGGGCGGCGGTTATCCTCTACTGCGTATCCCTTTGGACAAAACGAAACGGCCGCGAAGAGGCCCCCGGCGTTCGCGCTGATTCCTAATGTTCGACGCTGGCCGTTTTGGTAAGATTTTTTATCCATTTATAACGATTTACCACGACAACCGCTACGCAGCATTTGAGTATCTGATCGCATTTTAGGCAGAGGAACACGACCCAGGCCGGAGCGCCGGCGCCAAGCGCGATGACCGCCGAAGGGATGACCACGAGGAACACAAAGATCATATCGTTCTTGAAAACAAAAGAAATATCGCCGCCGGATTTTACCAGGCCGAAAAGGCTTGTCATTTGATACGCGGTTCCGACAATCGTAACGGAAAGCACCGTCATAAGCCGCCCTGAACCGGCAGCCGCTTCAGGCGATATATTGTAGAACGATATCAGAATATCCTTCGCGAAAAACACGAAAAGGCCCGTTACAATGCCTACACAGATAAAAAAACGCTGAATCCTGTACGCGTAGGGCTTTATCGCCGCGACGGTTTCCCCGGCGCCGACTTTCTTGCCGGTCATGATTCCGACAGCCGCGGCAAGGCCGGACATCCAGATGTAGACCAGGGTGTTCATCATTCCCGTAATATTGAAGGACGCAACGGTATCCGCCGGAAAACGCCCCACGATTATCGTATAGGCGAAAGCATTGGCCGCCCAGACGAGCTCTCCGGCCACAACCGGAGAACCGTAACGCAGCAGATCGTTTATAAAACTTTTTTCAAGCCTGAAAAGGTCTTTTAGCGCCAACGCGATGCGCTTGTCAAACCTGAATACATAGACGGCAACGACAATACATTCGATAATTCTTGATATCAACGTGGCAAGCGCGGCGCCGGTTACGCCCATGGCGGGAAACCCGAACCTGCCGAAAATAAGCGTATAGTTCAGGCTGATATTGACACACAGGGCAAGCAGCGCGGCGTTCATGCCGAAGCGGACATTTTCAACGCTTCGCAGTGACGCAATCAAAACCTGGGAAACGGCAAAAAACACAAACGAAAATCCCGTAATTCTTAAATACGGTATCGCGGACTCAATAACATCCGGTTTTGTTGAAATAAAACCCGCCACCCGAGACGTAAAAAAGGAAGAAAACAGGGTAAACACAATTCCCGCGCATACAGCCGCCCAAAAACAAATGGCGGATATGGCCTTTACGCTCCCCGTATCTTTTCTTCCCCAGTACTGTGTCGCAAGTATGACCAAAGCGGTTCCAATGCCGCCGACGATGAGCTGAAGCAGCATGTGTATTTGATTCCCGATAAATACCCCGGATATGGCCAGATCGCCAAGGCGTCCGACCATAATGTTGTCGGCGAAATTAACGGTAAAGGCAATAAGGTTCTGCAGCGATATGGGCAGGGCAAGCCGGACAAGCGATGGATAAAAGGAAGTTTTCGCGGATGTCATACAGCGGCTACCAACATGGCAAATTTTCGGGATTGCCCATTTTATCAAGAGATCTTTGAAACCGGTTCGACTATTTCTATCCTTTCATTGTCAGGACCGCGAAAAAAAATCCCCTTGCATCCATTTTCTAAAACATTGGCAGCATAACCAATTTCCTTTGTTTCGAAAACAATGCCCTTTGATTTTAAATTTTCACAGATAGTCTCGATATCTTCTGATGTAATTGCAAAATGATCAACGATTCCATCACCCCTATGAATCGGTTTGGCGAATTCAATCAATTCCAGGATCAAATTACCGTTTCTCAAAAAAGCTAATTTTACAGGATTGCCGTTTTCTTCTAACTCGCATTCACTAAATCGTTCAAAACCAAGAACATTGGTATAAAACTGTACAGAGCGATGAGTGTTTGAAACATACACCCCAATATGGGCAAGATCGCCAAGTTTGGCCATGCTTTATTATCCCTCCAAGAAAATTAAGATGAACGCTTATCGCTGTTTTCGTTTCTCTTTTCGAAATTTTTTCGCAGACAGTAAGGAGCTACTGTACCGTTTTTATGGTTTAGTACACAGGCACAACATCTGGCATGATTTGGACACTGCGTTTCCGGACACAAACATTTTTCAACATTGGGACAATTCATAAAAGCCTCCTGTTAAGCCCATCATAATCGATAATAAGGCCGCTGTCAATGAGCTATCATTGTTTATCCGTCACATTTTCGAGAAAATAAGCTATTGTATTTGGCATGGCAAAAACGGGTTTCCCTTTTCCACCATATCTATCGAGATATTCGTCAATTTCAAGGGAACTCATAACCGGAAATTCAGTTTCAATTTTTACTCTGGTACCTGACTCTATCGACAAGTAACAACCGTCAATTATTTCAAGAACATGCCGTGCGTGTTCCGCGGAACAAAGCGGCTTGTCGCCGTTGAATCCTACCCAGTCAACCAATTGCATTATGTCTTCATAAACGTGGCTTTCTCCAATTGCTTCATGTTTGGCGTTTCCATGCGGCATAAAATCTTCTTCCCGAATCATGCTTTCTTTTCCGCTTAAACCAGCCTCATTAATGAAATCAGACAGCCCGTAGAAGACACAATGCGCGTCACCATACGCAAAAGGAGC
>JAIRSC010000086.1 GCA_031255645.1 Treponema sp.
TCCATATACCAGCCGTTTTCAAATGTCACCGAAGATCCCGTTTCGGGAACCGCGTTGGGATACACTTTTTCGGTAAATTCGTGAACCACTACGGTATATTCGGTAACGGCCTTGTTGAACACCGGTTTAAGCGAATAGGGAGTTTCCTCCCTGTCGCCGCGGAATTCTATCGCCGTAAGGGTAACCGGGCGGATAAGGTTATGAACGATGTAGGGATTTTCGCATCCCGAAAACACAACAACCGCCAAAAGGGCCATAACGGTCAAAAACGACCGGAAACCGGCAAAAACCCGGCGATGAGCCTCCGGGGAACAAGCTTCGGGAGAAAAACACCGGCAATCCATAGTGTTCTTCCCGAAATTATAGGCTTGAGTGATAATCATTTTTTTGGGCAGAAAGTACATATTTGCGTTCCGTAATTCATCCTGATTTCCTGTTTTTTGGCGCGACATATAAAACCGGCTTATCCCGGAGATTTGGGGTCTCCTAAATATATCGTCGTAACACTCCGAAATATACACCGGTAAACGATGTTTTTCAAAGATTTTCAAAGATATGTGGATAAATGTATGCTTTTTCATCAATGTGGGACGCTTTTACCATAAACCGCGCCGGAAAAAACCAAAATTGACATTTTTGGACGGCCTTACTATACTCCACTCATGAACAGCGCGCGTGCCGGCCTCAAAACCAGGGGCTTTCTTGCCCAATGTACCGATCTTGATCGTCTGAGCGCGGCCATGGACGCCGGGCCGCTTACATTTTACGTGGGATGCGACCCGACGGGGCCGAGTCTGCATATCGGCCATATGGTGCCGTTTTTCGCGTTCCGCCACCTTAAGGCCGCGGGGCACAGGGGCATAGCCCTTATCGGGGGCGGTACGGCCCGTATCGGCGATCCGTCGGGTAAAACCGAAATGCGGAAGGTTCTGGACTACGAAACCCTCGACGCCAACGCCGCGGCCATTGCGGCCCAGCTCGGCCGTTTTCTTGGGGTGGATTCCGCCGGAAGCGGCCCGGATTCGGCGCGCGCCGCTGACGCGGAGCATACTGCGGGGCCGCCGGGCGGGACTGTCGCCTTCGCCAACAACAGGGACTGGCTGGCCGATCTCAACTACATCGACTTTCTCAGGGAAATAGGGCGCCATTTTTCGGTCAACCGCATGCTGAGTTTTGAAGCCTACAGGCTCCGCCTGGAAACGGGGCTTTCGTTTCTGGAATTCAACTACCAGCTTCTTCAAAGCTACGACTTTCTGGAACTGTACCGCCGCCACGGATGCGTCCTGCAGATAGGCGGCGACGATCAGTGGGGAAACATCGTCGCCGGCGCGGACCTTATCCGCAGGGTCGAGGGGGCCGATGTTTTCGGCATGACTTTTCCGCTGGTTACCACTTCCGACGGCAAAAAAATGGGCAAGACGGAAAAGGGCGCGGTGTTCCTCGATCCCGCCATTACCAGCCCCTATGAATTTTTCCAGTATTGGCGCAATGTCCAGGACGCCGACCTGCGGCGTTTTCTTCTTATGTTTACGTTTCTCGACGTTTCCGAATGTGAACGCCTCTGCGCCCCGGGGAAAAACCCCAACGAAGCGAAAGAAAGGCTGGCCTGGGAAGTAACGGCCCTGATTCACGGAAAAGGCGAGGCGGACAGGGCCCTGGCCGGGGCAAAGGCCGCTTTCGGCGGCGGCGGGGACAAAAGCGCCATGCCCGCGGTACGCCTGGATCGGGCGAAGTTCGAAGCCGGTTACGGCATCGTCGAGCTTTTTACCGACGCGGGGCTTGCCGCGACCAAAAGCGAGGCCCGCCGCCTTGTGGAGCAGGGCGGCGCCTGTGTAAGCCTGCCGTCCGCGGCAAGCCGGGAATTCGAGGCGGTTACCGACCCGAAGGCCCTCATCGGCGCGGACAGGCTTGACGGGGAACTTATACTGCGGGCCGGGAAGAAACGCTATTGCAGGGTAGAGGTTTAACGAAAGACGCGGCGTCCGGCAATTTCCGGCGCCGCTGGGTCACATATCTTCCGGGCTGATTGCCGAAAGGTCTTTGGCGATACGGTCGGCGCCGGCGGCCCGTATCTCGTCTTCCGGGAATGTGGTCAAAAGCCCCAGGCATTTCATGCCCGCTGCCTTGGCCGCCTGAACGCCCCCGGTCGAGTCCTCTATTACCCAACATTCCGCGGGATCGGTTTCAATACGGGCGGCCGCTTCCAGGTAAAGGTCGGGGAAGGGCTTTTGCCGCTCCACGTCCAGGCCGTTGACCATGGCGTCAAAGGCGTTGTTTCGCGCCGCCGCTCCCAGGGCCGCGGCAAGCCCGATACGATCCGCTCCCATCTGAACATTGATAAGCCCGATGGCTTCAAGGTTTGCCGCCATTTTGACATAATCGGTAGATGTCGCCAGGGCGGTTTTTATGCCCAGTTCCCTGCAGCGATGTACAAATTCCACCGCCCCGGGCATGGCGTTAAGTTTGCCTTTTACGATTTCGACATAGATTTCGTAGGTACGCTTTTTGTCCCGCTCAATGTCGAAATCCTCCAGCCCGTATTTTTCCGCCACGCCGCCCAGAAAACGGTTTTCGCCGTGGCCGACAAACGGGGCAAAATCTTCGTGGCTGACGTCTATGCCGAAGGTTTCCTTGAACATAAGCCGGCCCGCTTCGGCGATAAACCATTCCGAGTCGGTCAGCACCCCGTCCATATCAAAAATAATCGCTTTTGGTATACCCATGTTTCCTCACCTCGTTTCTCAAGTAACGATTTCTACAAATAACGTTTGGGTTTGCCGCCGTTTAGCACGGCGTACAGTTCAATATAACTCTTTGCCGTTCCCGCCGCAATCTTGTTAAGAAGCACCTCTTCTACCTGGAAAAGCCCCACCTCACTTGACATATCGACCCGAATGCTTATGGGCTTTTCCTTTCCCGGCCCGATGCTGAGTTCCTCGATTGAATTCGCCGAATACTGGTGTATGTCGCCCACGCGGGGACCGCCCGCTATGGCCAGGGGGATTCTCGCGCGGCCTTTCTTCATGTCGCAGCCGTCGGCTACCTGGACAATACCCGCTTCCAGCGAATAAATGGAACGGTTTCCCATGTGGCCGGCTATCGCTTCCAGGGCCAGGGAGCGGATAGCCGTAATCCTCTGATAATCCGGCGCGTATACGTCTTTGAGTACCCGGTCAAGAAGGGGACAGGCCAGGTAGGCGCTGTGGAGTTCGTGATCCTGGCGGCCCACGGACATTCCCAGATCGTGAAAAAGCGCGCCGCAGAATACCGCGGACAGACTGTCTTCAAAACCGCCCATTTCTTCGGTTTCGAGGCTCGTTTGTACCCCGGCCGCGCGGAGAAGGTCCATCATGATAAGGGCGTTATGGGCTACGGTTCTGACGTGAACGGGGCCGTGGTCGTTGTACTTGAGCCGCAGTATGGAAACGGTGTTGGCGTATTCCTGCAGGGCCTGGATTTCGGCGTCGTGGAGGATCTTTTCCGCAAGCTTTTCGGCTTTCCCCGAAAGATGAAAGGCCCCGATTTTTTCAAGGATCTTCCTGTCAAGGGCAAGCTCTTTCCCGGATCGCCTTGTCTTTCCCGTTTCGCTCATCCGCCTAAATCTCCGGCGCGTTCGCCAAAAGATACGCTTCCGCTTCCCTGCTCCAAAGCCCCGAATGTCTGTCGCATATTTCGGCAAGGGCGGCGTAGAACCCGCCGTGATCCGCCCCGCCGGTCCTGCCTTTTTCGGCAAAGTCGCTGATGGCCGTCAGGGGAAGTTTTTTATGGGTATAGATAAGTTTTTTGCCGCCGGGGATTTTATCAAGGTTGATTGTGGTTTCGGCCGCGGCGTCAAGCCCCCCCACGTGGGTGATCATGAACACCGGGTTCAGTTCGCCTTTTGCCATCATCGCAAGGGATTCCACCATGTCGTCGGTGTTGCCGCCGCTGGTTCCCACGAGATGATGCGATTCATAGTGGACATTGTAAAAGTTAAGGGCCGCGGAAAAGGCCGTGTCCGTGGGGCCGGCGAAAAAGTTAAGGCAGCCGTCGTGTCCAAGAAGCCTGTCCCCCATTTCGAGCACCGGCTTTACCGGGGCAAAGACGAACACGTCGTCAAAGAGCCGCCCGCCGTTGAGTTTTTTCAGGTGTTCCACCGGATCGGCGATGTCTTTGGTGTTCACATAGACAAGTTCCACGCCGTACTTTTTCGCTTCGCCGGCGCCGAGAAGTTCTTCCGCCCGTTTAAGCCGCGAATCGTCGATGTCGGTAACGACAATCCTGCCGGGCCTGCGGGAATTGTGGATCGCGTAGTCGATTGCCCCAAGGCCCATCGGCCCCACGGAAGCGAGCAGGGCGAGGCTTCCTCCACGGGTTATGCCCATTTCGTGCACATAGGAGCCGCCGCGGGTGTGGTACTGGGCGTGGTAGGCCCCCACAACGCAGGACACGGGTTCGGAAAGGGAACCCATAAAAAAGTTGTCCGCCTCGTAATGGAGAAGGCAGTTCATCTCCATCACTTCTTTGGGGATGATGACATAGGTGGCGTCCCCGCCTATGTACCGGTAGGAATAGCCCGGCGACCAGAGGGTCGCCTTTCCGTCCGGCCCGGGATAGTTCAGCGCGGGCTGAATCGCGAACTTATCCCCTTCCCTGAATTTTCCGGCCCATTTTTTCCCGACTTTTTCCAGAATTCCGCAAAATTCATGGCCGATAATACAGGGCTCTGCCGCGAGATCGTAACGTACCCGTTTATGCTTCGCCCCCTGAAGGGCAAGCTTGTGGCTCGACATACAGATCGAGTCCGAGATAATCCGCGCCAGGATTTCGTCGTCTTTGATTTCGGGAAGTTCAAATTCCTCAAGGCGAAGGTCGTTCACGCCGTAGATACGGACGGCTTTTGTTTTCATGGTTACTCCGTAATCGGTTCAGCCAGTTCCAAAAACCGGAGTTTTGGAACAGCCTCAAATTATAAGGTATTATGAGTGTATATTATGAGCATATATTGAGGTTATTTCAAGACGCACGCGCTTCAGCCGCCGCCGGTATGTTCCATAGTCCGAAAACACGGCCTGTTTTCTCCATTGCTGCGGGAGAAATGTCTATTTACGGCCCGAAGCAAATCGGGTATACTAAATTGATTATGAGTCTAGAGCAGCTTACCGCCATTTCGCGGTTTTACGGCGCCGACCCGGATTATGTAATTGCCGGCGGCGGGAACACGTCGTTCAAGGATCAAACGACCCTTTGGATAAAGGGTTCCGGCGTTTCCCTTGCGACGATAGGCCCCGAAGGGTTTGTCGCGATGAACAGGGGAAAGCTCGCGGCGATTTGGAACGCCGGATACCCGGAGGATCCCGCCGGGCGGGAAGCCGCCGTACTTGCCGCTCTTATGGCGGCGCGGAATCCCGGTGAAGAAAACAAGCGTCCCAGCGTAGAGACCCTGCTCCACGATATGCTGCCGTTTGGCTATGTGGTTCATACCCATCCCTCGCTGGTTAACGGCCTTACCTGTTCCGCCGGCGGGGAAGCGGCGATGAAATCTCTTTTCGGGGACGAGGCGCTGTGGATACCCATTTCGGATCCGGGCTTTGTCCTTGCCTCCGCGATACGCGCGGAACTTTCGGGCCGCGCCGAAATTCCCGCCCTTGTTTTTTTGCAGAATCACGGGGTTTTTGCCGGGGCCGGCGATCCCGAAACGATAAAGGCAATCTACAAACGCGTTGTCGCCGCCATTAACGAAAAGATTGGCCGCCGGCCGGATTTTCGGGCTGAATGTGAAGTTTACGGAAATTCCCCGGAGGCCGGGGAACTGCTGCGAAAGGCCGCCGAGTCCGGCGGAGAACGGCGGTTTGTGCGCTTCAGGCGGAACAACGAGATAGCCCGGCTTGTAACGGATCGCGCTTCGTTTGCTCCGGTTTCTTCGGCCTATACCCCGGATCATATTGTCTATGCGGGGAGCGATCCCCTTTTTATCGAAAGCGAAAAGGAAACGGAGGAAGCCTTTGCCGCCCATTCCCGAAAAACGGGGCGGCCGCCCAAAATTGCCGCCGTCAAGGGCATGGGGGTTTTCGGCATCGGTTCTTCGGAAGCCGCCGCCGCGCTGGCTTTGGAGCTTTTTACCGATACGATGAAGGTGGCCGCCTACGCGGAGGCCTTCGGCGGGCCGTGTTTTATGACGGACGAAAAAATCGCCTTTATCAACAACTGGGAGGCGGAACATTACCGGCAAAAACACGTGGAAAAATAAGTTTTCCCGCCGTAAGCGCGCAGACGCGGTTTGCCGCGGGGTATCAAACCCCACCGCGAATGAGATCACGGGCGTTTGCCCGAAACAGCATAAACCGGAGGAGTTTCCCGGTAATAAGGAGTAAAACATGAAGACAGGAGCCAGTCCGGCAAAAATCGAGAAGGTTTACGAAGTAGCAAAAGAAACCTACGCCAAATTCGGGGTTTCAAGCGACAAGGCAATCAAGAACGCCCTTGCCCTGCCGGTGTCGATTCACTGCTGGCAGGGGGACGACGTTTTGGGCTTTGAAAATTCCGGCCCGCTTTCGGGCGGTATACTGGCCACGGGAAACTATCCCGGCAGGGCCCGCAACGGGGACGAACTCCGCCGGGACGCGGAATTTGCCTTTGCCCTTATCCCCGGCAAAAAACGCTTTAACCTTCACTCGTTTTACGCCGAGCCGGAAGAGGGAAAAACAGTAAGCCGCGACAGGCTTTTGCCGGAGCACTTCACAAAGTGGATGAACTGGTCAAAGAAAAAGAGAATCCCCCTGGATTTTAACCCTTCGTTTTTTTCCCACCCAATGGCTGATTCGGGCTATACTCTGGCAAGCGCCGATCCCCAAATACGCAAATTCTGGATACGTCATGCCATCGCGTGCAGGCGCATCGCTTCCGCGTTCGGCGTAAACCAGGGCAGCCCCGCGGTAAACGACATCTGGATTCCCGACGGATCGAAAGATTATCCCGCCGACAGAATTTCGCCGCGGGAACGGCTTAAAGACGCCCTTGACCAGATTCTGTCCGAAAAGCTTCCGGCGATTACCGACGCGGTAGAGTGCAAACTGTTCGGGATCGGGAGCGAGGCCTATGTCGTGGGGTCCCATGAATTCTACATGGGTTACGCGGCGAAAAAGCAGATCAAGCTTTGTCTTGATACCGGGCATTTTCATCCGACGGAAACCATTGTCGATAAAATAAGCGCCGCGCTTCTTTTTGTTCCCGGTCTGCTGATTCACTTTAGCCGCGGCCTTCGCTGGGACTCCGATCATGTGGCGACCTTTTCCGACGATATGCGGGACGCCTGCCGCGAAATAAAACGGGCCGGAGCGTTTGATCGCATCGATTTTGCCCTGGATTATTTTGACGCGTCGATCAACCGCATTGCCGCCTGGGCCATCGGCGCACGGAGCCTTCGCAAGGCCCTTCTGGAATCGTTTCTGGAACCCACGACCCTTATTGCCGACGCGGAAAAACGCGGCAAAAACCATGAACGTCTCGCCCTTATGGAAGAATGTAAAACCCTGCCGTTTGCCGCGGTATGGGACAAACTCTGCCTGACCGCGGGCGTTCCGACAGGCGCCGAGTGGCTGGGCAACGTTAACGAATACGAGCAGAAGGTTTTAAGCAAGCGGAAATAGTGTCCCGGGCGGACACGGCTGTTCCAAAAGCCGGGCTTTTGGAACAGCCACGAACTAATGCAGCATAACCTGGCCGCCGGTAACGGGCACGGCCTGGCCGGTCTCGTATTCCTGTTCCACAAGGTAGTAGATCGCCTTCATTACATCCGGGCCTTCGCAGCCGCGTTTCATCGGAACCTTTCCTTCGTAATAGGCCTTTACGTCGGCGATCGTCTTTGCCCCGGCGACTTTGCCGGCGCCAAGGTACTGGACAAAGAGGCCTTTTTCCGGATCCGACCACAGGGGGCCGTCGAAAAAATTCCCCGGACAAATCGAGTTAACCTTGACGTTGTATTCGATCAATTCCAGCGCAAAGCTCGCGGTAAGGCCGATGCCGCCGAATTTGCTGCCCGCGTAGGCGCCGTTTTTGTTTGATCCCTCAAGGCCGGATTTTGAGTTGATCTGCACAATGTCGGTTTTCCAGGCCGGGGACGTCAGGTGCTGGAGTTTTAACAGGCGGCCCGCGTGTTTTACCGTGATAAAATACCCCACGTAGTTTACCTCTGTGGTGAATTTAAACGACGCGAGTTCCTGTTCCATAACGCTGCCGGCCTTGAGAACCCCCGCGTTACTGACGCAAAGATCCAGGCCGCCCGCCGTTTCCGCTATTGTTTTATAAAGCGCCTCCGAGGATTCCTCGCCGGTAACGTCCAGGGCGACGGCTATCGCCGCGGTTCTGCCGCCGGCCGTGTTGATTCTGGCGGCAAGTTTTTCGGCGCCTTCGAGATTGAGATCGGCGATAAAAACCAGCGCCCCCGAAGAAGCGAGGCCCAGGACGATCTGTTCTCCAAAACCCTGGGCGCCTCCGGTTACTACCGCGATACGGTTTTTTACCACGTCGCCGCGGTTTCTGGAAGAAAGCCCCCTGGGGGTAATATCCGTATCCTGGGCGGGCGGGACTATTTCTTCAATAAAAGACGAGTCGTTTTCTTTCCGGCGTTTCAGCGCCGAATCGAGATCGCGGTCGATCCAGTACAGCCCCAGAAGCCCGTTTTCTCCGGTAAGGGCGATACAGGAAGGCTGTTTTTTCACCGAGCCCGTGAAACGGGCGGCTTCCGCGCCCGACGGAAACATTTCAAATTCCCAGGCGGCATACGCTTCGCTTAAGGTCTTGGCGGCGGATTCTTCGTTAAAAAAGAGCTGCCCATCGCTGTTTTTGACAAAAGCGGAACTGATGTTTATCGCAAGGGCCGTACCGGGAACCTGTGTTTTCGCCCCGTCTTCCCCGGGAACGGCGGTTCCTGAAACTACTGTCCTTGGCATATTTACCGCGTTGATACAAAGCCCCCGTACCAGCGGCGCCAGTACGAAATGAGGTACGGTTCCGTCCACAATAGGTGTCATGAAAAATTCCTTCCTTTGCGTAAATGCTCTATGATGTCCGGGGCGGATTCTCCGGGATGTCCGCGGTCAAGGGCTTTCCCCGCTCCCGCGTATATTCCAAGACGTTCGGAAAGCGGAAGCGAGGCAAGGGGATTTTCGGATGAGAACAGTCCCCACGCGGGATCGGCCGACGCGAGGTATTCGTGGGCGATAAGCGCCCAGGTGGTGTCAAGAAGATGCCGCAGTTCGGGTTTTAGCACTTCGGGACAGTTAAAGGACTGGCGGCTTGAGTTGATATCTACACCGGAGATTTCCATGTAGTTTCCCTCGACGCAGAATTTCCTGATGCGCTCAAGCTGCTCCGGGGTGTTCCGGGGCGGCATATAGGTAATCGCCCTGAATCCGGCGGCGCGTATTTCCTCGAACAGTTCCGGCAGGTAATCGTCCTCGAATTTCTCCGCCTTTTTGTCGCCGGTGGGCGATTCGCCGACGTCTCCCAGATAGGAATAGGCGGGAATCGCCTGAACGGAAAGGGCGAAATCGACGGCCTGTTTCGCGGGGATACATTCGTTTTCGTCCGGCTGAATAAAAAAGCCGGGAAGAAAGCCGGTTTTGAGTACGCCAAGCAGATCGTAAAGATAATGGGGATTGGACGGATCGGAAAGGAGGTTTTCAAGTTTCGCGCCGGCGTCAATCCCGAATTTTTGCCGCAGCCCCCGAACCAGTTCCGGCCCCATGCCGAATTGTTCGACGCACTTTGCGGCGGCGGCGGCCATAATGTGGCGCTCGGTAATTTCACCGCCCCGTTCGTATTGAGACTTCTTTAGCACGTCGTTTTCAAAATCAATTTGCGGAAGCCCCGCGTCTTCCAGCAGCCGGTTTGCCGCTCCGGTCATGTTTCTTGAGCGAACGAGACGGGCTTCCCGTATGGGTTTAAGGAAGGCGGCGGTTTTTTCCAGGGCGGGAGAAGGAATACCCTGCACGGTTATATAGGCAACCCCTTCTGAGTCGGGATTGTTGATCTTTCGTTCCGCCAGGGGGCCCGGACTCCCGCCGGGCCGTTTCCTGAAACTCACCCGTATCTCAAAGCCGCTGCATCCGCCTATGCCAAGCTCCGCCGCCGCCGCCTTAAGCTCCGCCGCCGCCGCCGCGGAATCGTGGTCCACGGAACCGGCCGCCTCAAGGCCCGCCTCATGGGCCTTGAGGGCCGCCATCGCCGGCGTATAGGGGCTAAAGCTGTAGATCGTGTGGATATGGTTATTGATCTCGCCGTTCCCGCCCGGCTTGCCGGCGGCATAGCCGCGCAGCGCGCCAAGGCGTTCTTCCGGATCAAGGCAGGGATCGTTAATCACCTCAAGTAAATCGCTCATATACTACCCTTCGAAAAAGTATATGCCAAAAGGCAAAAAAGGGGAAGACGTTAATCTTGCCGTACTGTTCAGGCAGTTCCAAAAACTGAAGTTTTGGAACTGACCTCTGTTTATAAAGCCGTTTGGCGGCGTCGCGCCGCGGGCGTTATGCGTTACGATATGTCCCCGATAATTCTTTCCGCGGCCGCGCGATCCCCGTCATAGGGCGTTTTTACGCCGCCGGTAATCTGGAACCTGTCCGCTCCCTTGCCGGCAATAACCACCGCGTCGCCGGGGCCTTTTGACAGCGACAGGGCATAACGAATGGCCTGCTCGCGGTCGACGATAATCCGGGCCTTTTCCGGTTCCGTCATTGCCGCCCGGATCTCTTCCGCGATTGCCTTCGGGTCCTCAAAGCCGGGATCGTCGGAGGTCAACACCGCGGCGTCCGCCATGGCGTCGAGGACAAGGCCAAGGCCCTTCCTTCGGGACTGGCCTTTGCCGCCTGTTGCCCCCAGAACGACGATTACGCGGCCCTTGTGGTTTTCTTTTACCACGCCGAGCAGGGCTTCCAGCGACGCCTTGTTGTGGGCATAGTCAATATACACCCCGGATCCGTTTTTGCCTTCGATGATTTCCATGCGGCCCGGCACGGATGTTTCCGCGATGCCCCGCGCGATGTCCTCCGGCGAAGCGCCGGCAAGGCGGGCGGCAACGGCGGCGGCCACGGCGTTCTCCCGGTTAAAGCCGCCGGCGAGTTTGAGCCGGTAATTCCCTTGGATGTCCTCAAGCCCGGCAAGCTCCCCCGGCCTGATCGTAAAACAAAGCGGATCGTCCGGCAACGGTTCGGCATAAACGTGTACGCCCTGCTTTTCCGTTCCGTAAATATACGCCGTTTTATTCGCCGCTTCTTCAAGCAGACGGGCAAAATGGTCCGAGTTCCGGTTTATAATCACCGTGTCCGAATTTCGCAGCAACCGGCATTTACAGAAAAGGTAATCCTCAAACGACGGATGCTCAACCGGGCCGATATGGTCGGGCGAAATGTTGAGGAAAATCCCCAAATCAAAACGGATGCCGTATACGCGATCCGTTTTGTAGGCCTGGGACGATACTTCGACAACCATGTATGTCATGCCGTTTTCGGCCGCTTCGGCCATCATCCGTAAAAGATCAAGGGATTCGGGAGTCGTCAACCGCGACTTGCTGTAGCGGACGCCGTCCAGGGTCGTGTCTATCGTGGAAACCAGAGCGGTTTTCCCGCCCGTGGTATAATCCAGAATGTGTTTGGTAAAATACGCGGCCGTGGTTTTCCCTTTCGTTCCGGTAAACGCGATCAGCCTGAGTTTTTCCCCCGGCCTGCCGTAAAATTCCATTCCGATAAGGGCCATCGCTTTCTTTACGTCGGTTACGATAAGGGCAATGCCGGCGCGTTCAAAAAGCCGCTCCGCGACATACGCTTCAAGGCCGTTCGCGAAGGCTTCGGCAAGGTACTCTTCCCTGAAATTAAGGCCCTTGACGAAAAACAGCGTGTCTTTGCCGGCCTCGCGTGAATCGTAGGAGAGTTTCGTGAAAACACGCGTGAAAACACGCGTGAAAACACGCGCGGACGGGCGCGTATGAGCCGCCCCGTTTCCGCTTTGCGGGGGAACGACAATTTCGCGTAACAGACCGTGTGAGGCCAGTAACGCGCGGACCTCTTCCAGAGAAATTTGATACATCCTGCCGCATCCTTGTTGATCGGCCCCGGCTATAAACCGGCGCCCTGAAAAATATACCCCAAATTGAAACAGTCCGCAATAATCGGGAAAACGTTCTGTTGGGGTTGTTCAGAAAAGCTGAAGTTTTTGACCGGCCTCTGTTGTTCGCCGTAACCGGCATTTTATCGCAACCGCAGGTTCACTTTTGCTTTCGTTTCCGTTATACTTGCCCCATGAATATACTGGTGATAGGCGGCGCGGGCTACATTGGAAGCCATGTAACGCGGGAACTTCTGGATCGGGGCCACAAGGTGACGGTCTTTGACAATCTTTCAAGCGGCCTTCGGGAAAATCTTTTTCCCGAAGCGGTCTTTGTTCACGGGGATACGCTCCGCTACGAACAGCTTGTCGCCGCGATGCGTTCCGGCGGAGGCATGGACGGGGCCGTGTATCTGGCCGCGTTCAAGGCCGTGGGCGAGTCGATGCTAAAGCCGGAAAAGTATTCGGTAAACAATATCATCGCCGCGATAAACCTTCTTAACGCGGCCTGTGAAACGGGACTGCGGTATATCATCTTTTCTTCAAGCGCCGCCGTATACGGAGAACCGGCGTATCTTCCGATTGACGAAAAACATCCGACAAACCCGGAAAACTACTACGGCTTTACCAAGCTCGAAATTGAAAAATTCCTTTCCTGGTACGACAGGCTTAAGGGAATACGCTTCGCGAGCCTCCGCTATTTTAACGCGGCGGGTTATGACCTAAAGGGCCGGATTGCGGGGCTTGAGCAGAACCCGGCAAATCTGATTCCGGTAATTATGGAAACCGCCCGCGGTACGAGAAAAGAACTTCAAATTTTCGGTGATGACTACGATACTCCCGACGGTACCTGTATCAGGGACTATATTCACGTAAGCGATCTGGCCGCCGCCCACGCCCTGGCTCTGGACTACATCGGCAAAAACGAAAAAAGCGTCACCGTCAACCTGGGAAGCGAAACAGGCTCTTCGGTTATGGAGGTGCTGGAAACGGCCCGGCGCGTTACCGGAAAACCCATCCCGTCGCGTGTTGCCGAACGCCGGCCCGGCGACCCGGCAAAGCTTACCGCCTCCGCGGCGCTGGCCCGGGAACTCCTCGGCTGGAAGGCTGAATACTCCGACATGGAAACCCTTGTCAGGACAAGCTGGGAAGCGTACCGGAAATAAGCATCCTGCCAGGACAGATTGCGACAGGACACTAATCCACTGTTCCCCCGCGCTCTGAAAGAAAATTCAGGTAGTCGTTAAAAGGTTTTTCCGCCGGGGCGCCCGAAGGAATAGTAACAATAAAACCCGATTCCGAATGGTCTTTCCTGGTCCATATCCACTTGGATTCTATATCGACAGTAAAAGGTTTTATATTCGATTCCGTTTCCGGAAACACATCAGCGATATATTTTGAATGGGGGACTATATCCAAAAATTCGCTGCTTTCTACGCAAAGTCCACGGACACTCAAATTTTTAAGTATCGCCTTTGTGTCGAGAACGCCGGCAATACAAACCTGCCCCCCCGATTCATAGCGGGGGTATTTTCTCGCTCCCATTGCTCTAATATATCTTATAAACCCCGAATTTCCATTTTAGTTACAAACGGGTTTTTAGGTGCGGGCGGCCTGCCGGGAAAAAGGCAGAACGGAATCTATCGACATTATTCCCGTTAACGTCATAATAAAACGATCAAGACCCATCGCCGTACCTGAACAGCGGGGAAAAGTTTTTCCGTTTGCCGGGGCGAATATTTTCCAGTAATCCCGGTCAACCCTGTGTTTGATCAGGGCGGTTTGTTCTTTCGCCGCCGTTTCCCGGACAAAAAAATCGCGTACCTTTTCCGGGTCCGTTTCTTCCGAATAG
>JAIRSC010000096.1 GCA_031255645.1 Treponema sp.
TTTCACGTGCTTGTGTCAACGACGATTATCGAAAACGGCATAGACATTCCCAACGTCAACACGATTATCATTGACAGGGCGGATATGTACGGCGTTTCCCAGCTCTACCAGCTTCGGGGCAGGGTGGGACGCTCGGACAGGGCCGCCAGGGCTTTTTTGTTTTATCCCGCGGAACGGGCCCTGTCGGAACTGGCCATGAAACGCCTTCAGGTAATTTCCGACTTTAGCGAACTCGGCTCCGGTTTCAGGATCGCGATGAAGGATATGGAGATACGGGGCGCCGGCAATCTTTTGGGCAGGGAACAATCGGGCGATATATACTCGGTCGGCGTTGATTTGTACATCAAGCTCCTTGACGAAGCGGTACGGCGTCTTGAAAACGAACACTACCGGACAGAGACCGAAACCTTTCTCGACATGGAATATACCGGCTTTATCCCCGATTCCTACATCGACAGCCCCCAGGAAAAAATGGAAGTATACAAAAAGATCGCCGGAGTACGCGGCCGGGAAGAGCTGGACGGTCTGTACGCCGAACTCCAGGGCCGTTTCGGCCCGCCGCCGGACGAGGCGGCGAGTCTTCTTTCGCTCGCGGAAATCCGGGTTATCTGCCGGGATATCGAAGTCGCCTCGCTCAGGGAAAAGTCCGGCCTTGTCCGGGTGGAATTCAGCAAGGTCGCAAAGCTAAACGTAGACCGCCTCATCCGCCTGGTAAAAGAAAGTTCCGGCAGGGTCAGGCTCGACCCCAAACAGCCCAATGTCCTTATCCTTAAAACCGGCAGCATCGGTCTTAAGGAAAAGAGCGAGTTTATCCGGGAAAAGCTCGCGGCGCTGGCGGCGGGTTAACGCGCCGCGCCCCTTATGTTCTTTGGGCGCGGCGCTATTCGGTAGGCCGTCCCTGATACAGCGGTATCTTTTCGGCGGTGTCTTTTCGGCGCTGCGGCTTGTACGCCAGAATCCATGGATTTTAGGTCAGAATCCATGGATTTTAAGTCAGAATCCATGGATTCCAGGTCAGAATCCATGGATTTTAGGTCAGAATCCATGGATTTTAAGTCAGAATCCATGGATTTTAAGTCAGAATCCATGGATTCCAGGTCAGAATCCATGGATTCCAGGTCAGAATCCATGGATTTTAGGCCGGAATCCACGGATTTTAGGCCGTTCAGTCCCCCGATATAACCGCGCTCCACAGCCGTTTACGGAAAACAGCCCTCAAGCGCGGCGACGTTTTCCGCGATATTGCCGGAAAAGATACCGCTTCCAAGGATCAGGATATCCGCCCCCGCCCCGGCGACGCGGCGGCAGTTTTCCCGGGTAAGGCCGCCGTCGACGGCTATCAGGGTCGAAAGGCCGCGGTTGGCCCGAAAAGCGGCGGCCTGTTCGATTTTGCCGAAAACTTTCGGGAGAAACGTCTGCCCGCCTATTCCCGGCTCCACTCCCAGTATGCTGATTATATCCGCCTCGTCCATAAAATACGCCATCCGGTCGAATCCGGTGGCGGGTATAAAGCTCAGACAGACGCCGATACCCCGCGCCCTCAGTTTTGCCATTTGACGCTGGGGAAGCTCGCAGGTCTCATACTGAAGGGTAACGCAGTCCGCGCCGGCGTCCAGAAAACTGTCGAGAATAGCCGGAAGATTATAAACCGCCAAATGGACATCCAGCGGTTTATCCGTTTCCTTTCTGAGATCCCGAACCAGCTGAACCCCAAACGTAATCTCGCGGGTATAATGCCCGTCGGTAACGTCGATATGAAACCGGTTGATGCCTTCCCGTTCCGCCGCTTTAAGATCCCGGGCGATATGGGCGTGGTTGGCCGCCAGTACGGATCCGCACAATTCCTTCATTATACTGCTCCTTCAAGGTTGGGGTTCTGCGATTGGGATAATGATACTACGATACCAGGTTACCGTATAGAAAGCCAGGGGCGCCGCGGTTATGTTCAGCCCCCGAAAAACATAAAGAACAAACTTGACAAGCATAGTCAAAATGGTATGATAGAGGTCTGATATATTCAGGAGGTTATAGGTATGAAAAAACTTTACGGTCTTTTGCTTGCCGTGGTTATCTGCGGCTCTTTCTTCGCTTGTTCCGGAAACAGGTCGGGCGGAGAAGCTTCCACGGATTCCAAACAGTACGAAATCGTTCTGGTGGTAAAACTGGAAGGCGTCGCCTGGTTCGACAGTACCAGGGTCGGCATGGAACGCTTCAATTCGGAACGCGCCGATGTTAACGCCTACCAAATCGGCGCCTCGACCGCCGATCCCGCGGCCCAGGTGGCGCTGGTCAACGACCTGATCGCCAAGGGCGTGGACGCCATTCTGGTTATCCCCAACGATCCCGCGTCGCTGGTTCCCGCGTTCAGGAACGCGCGGCAGGCCGGAATCAAGGTTCTGACCCACGAAGCCGGAACCCAGTCCGACGCCGATTACGATGTCGAGGCTTTTGACAACACGGCTTACGGCGCGCACATGCTCGACGTTATGGCGGAATGGATGGGGAGCAGCGGCGTATGGCAGCCCTTTGTAGGGCTCTTGACTTCTCCCACCCACAACCAATGGGTTGACGGCGAAATCGCCCGCGCCCAGGCCGCCTATCCCGGACTTTCCACGGCCCAGGACCGGATCGAAGAACACGAGGATCAGCAGCTTGCCTACGAGCGGGCTTTGGAGCTTCTCAGGGCCCATCCCGACGTAAAGGCCCTGATGGGTTCCGCGATGAGCACCGTTCCCGGCGTGTCCCAGGCGATTACCGAGCGCGGGCTTATCGGCAGAGTCGCCGCTTTCGGCACCTGCCTGCCGTCGGTTGCCGGCGACTATCTTGAATCCGGCGCCGCGCAGTCCATCCACTTCTGGGTTCCCGCGGACGCCGCCTACGCCACCGCCTCGGCGGCCTACAAGCTGCTCAAGGGAGAGTCCATTGCCGACGGAACCGATCTGGGGGTAAGCGGATACAACAGCGTCACGATCAGAAACAACGACGCCGGCGTCCCGGTTATCTACGGACAGGCCTGGGTCGATGTAAACAAGGACAATCTGAGCGAGTGGAGAAATCCCAACGGCGGCTATAAGCTCTAGCGGTCTGTCGCGAAAAAGCTTTCCGGAAGGCGTAAAGAATTCGCGCCGGCGGAAAACATTCTTGCATAAGGGATATCCGGCTGTTGTCCGGATATCCCCTTTTTCAGGGATTATACCGGAATTATCGCCCGGAGGAATGGGATGGCCGATTTGTTTCTGGAAGTAAAAAACATTACGAAAACTTTTGAAGGGGTCAAGGCCCTGGACAACGTGGATCTTTCTATCGGGAAAGGAGAGGTTCACTGCCTTGTAGGAGAAAACGGTTCGGGTAAATCGACGCTGATTAAAATTATCGGCGGCGTTCACAGGCCCGATTCCGGAGCCATTATCATAAACGGGGCCGAAACGCGGACCCTCAATTCCATTGAATCGATACGTTCCGGCGTTCAGATCATCTACCAGGATCTGTCCCTTTTCCCCAATATGACCGTGGCGGAAAATATCGCCATGAATCAGATGCTGGAATCGAACAGCCGTATCGTTAACTGGAAGACAATGTACGGCGAGGCGAAAAAGGCGCTGGAGGAAATCGGCGAAGAGATCGACCTGAACGAAAAAGTCGAAAACCTTCCCATGGCCCGCAAACAGATTGTGGCAATTTCGCGGGCCCTTACCCAAAACGCCAAACTTATCATCATGGACGAAGCCACGTCGGCCATTACAAAAGAAGAAGTGAATCACCTGTTCGAGGTTATCTCAAAACTTCAGAAAAAAGGAATCGCCATCCTTTTTGTAAGCCATAAGCTTAACGAGGTTTTTGAAATTGCCGAAAAGGTTACAATCATAAAAGACGGGAAAAAAGTCGGCGATTATTCCGCTTCGGAACTCGACAACGACAAGCTTGTGTTTCTTATGACCGGACAGAATTTCAGGGCCGAACCCTACAAATTTAACGCCGGCGCGGCGGATACGGTACTGTCGGTAAGGAATTTAAGCAAGGCCGGCCAGTTTTCCAATATCAGTTTTGATTTAAAGCGGGGAGAAATTCTCGGCATTACCGGCCTTATCGGTTCGGGCAGGACGGAAACGGCCCTGGCGCTGTTCGGCCTTAACCGGCCGGATTCGGGAGAAATCAAAATCGGGGGCCGGATCGTCAACATAACCGGGCCCGCGGGCGCTATCGCCAACGGCATCGCCTATCTTCCGGAAGACCGCCTGTCCCAGGGGCTTTTTGTCGAGCAGTCAATTGGCAGCAACATTATTATCACTATCCTGACCGGGCTTTTAAACAGGCTAAAGATACTCGTAAACAGCCGGCAGGAAGCGGCGAAAAATTACTGGATACAAAAACTGGCCATTAAAACGCCGAGCCATCTGGCGCCGGCAAACAGTCTTTCCGGGGGTAACCAGCAGCGGGTGGTTCTTGCCAAATGGCTGGCCATTAAGCCCGCGGTTTTTATACTGGACGGGCCTACCATCGGCATCGACATAGGATCAAAACACACCATCCACGAAATTATCCGCGGCCTGGCAAAAGAGGGAATGGCGATTATCATGATTTCCGACGAAATCCCCGAAATCATGGACAACTGTAACCGGGTTTTGATTATGGCCCGGGGGCGGATTGTAAAAGAGATTACCGACGCGTCGAGCGTAAAAGCCGAAGAGGTTTTTGAGCTGATAAGCCGGGACGCGGGAATGGGAGCGGCTGGATGAATATACGGAAACTTTTTACCCATAACGAAACCTATTTGGCTTTGGTGCTGATAGTCTTTTCCCTGGCAATTACGATTGTTAATCCGGTTTTCCTGACGCTGGACAATTTCGCCGACCTTGTAAAAAATTCCACGGGAACGGCTATTCTGGCCATCGGCGTTTTTATCGTGCTGCTTTCCGGGGGAACCGACGTGTCCTGTACCGCCGTGGCCATCTGCGCCGAATACATAACCGCGCGTTTTCTTATCGCCACGGGGATAAACAATATTTTCATCGCCTTTATCGTCGCCATTGCCGTGGGCATAAGCCTCGGCGCCATTAACGCGGTCTTTGTCTCGATTTTCAAAATACCGGTGCTTATCGCCACGCT
>JAIRSC010000097.1 GCA_031255645.1 Treponema sp.
AGCATATCTTTCGCCCGTGAAAAGGCCGCGGGCAGGCGGTAGTTTGTATCCGAATAGTAATAGCCCCGGCGCCGGCTGTCGTATTCGATGGGGGCCGCCATCCTGTCCCGTAAAAATTCAATATCCCGGCTGATGGTAGCCGTTCCCGTTTCGTACTCCTCCGCCAATTGCCGGGTATTGGGGTAAGTCCCCGATGCGATTTTCTTGTCGATAAAATAGATTCGGCTTAACATGGGCCGGCTTCCGCCGTTTTGGGATTTATGGGGCTTGCGTTCGTTTTTTGCCGCTTTCACCCCCGTGATCGGCTGTTTCATGCTTATAGTATATCACATATCTCTATCATATAGTGATAGAGATAATGATTCCCGGCTCTGAAGGCTGTTCCTGATCCCCGCGAAGGGAAATTACGGCCCGCCCCTTGTTTCACGAAAATCCGCCGGAATTTTTAAAATCAGCTTATACAGCAAGAAAAAAAGCTTGTGAAAAGCGGAATTTAGCTATATCTTATAGTATAGGAGGCCTATTCATGAACGACGCCTGTTTTGGCTGCAACACCTGCGCCAGCGCGGACAAGCCCCTGGAAAGCTTTATTGCCAGTTTGCCGATGGAAACAAGCCATCACCGGGTGGAAAGCCAGGAAACCCACTGCGGATTCGGATTACAGGGGGTATGCTGCCGGCTCTGCGCCAACGGTCCCTGCCGCGTTACCCCCGATTCGCCCCGGGGTATATGCGGCGCTTCCGCGGATGTTATGGTAACGCGGAATTTCCTGCGGGCGGTGGCGGCGGGTTCGGGCTGTTATATCCACGTCGTGGAAAACACCGCCCTTAATCTGCTGAATACCGCGAAAGAGCGGGGAAAATTCAAAGGTCCCGGCGCCCTGGAACGGCTCTGCGGACTTTTTGGGGTAACGGGAAAGGACGAGTACGAGAAGGCCGAAAAAGTCGCCTCCGCGGTGCTCGCCGATATTTACCGGCCGGTTTACGAAAAGATGGAACTGGTCGAAAAACTCGCCTATCCGCCCCGCTTTAAAAAGTGGACGGAGCTGGGTATTCTGCCCGGCGGCGCGATTGCGGAAGTGTACAAGGGGGTGGTAAAGTGTTCCACCAACCTTAATTCCGATCCGGTGGATATGCTCGTTAACTGTCTTAAGCTGGGAATTTCCACGGGTATTTACGGCCTTACCCTGACCAATCTCCTTAACGACGTGCTTCTGGGGGAACCGGAAATACGGCCCGCCCCGGTCGGCCTTAGGGTTATCGACCCGGACTATATCAATATCATGATTACCGGCCACCAGCATACGATGTTCGTCCGCCTTCAGGAAAAGCTTGTCGAAAGCGACGCCGTCGCCAGGGCGAAAGCCGCCGGCGCGAAAGGCTTTAAGCTTGTGGGTTGTACCTGCGTCGGCCAGGACCTCCAGCTTCGGGGCGTCCATTATACGGATATTTTTGACGGCCACGCGGGGAACAACTATACCAGCGAGGCGATTCTTGCCACGGGCGGCATCGACGCGGTTATTTCCGAATTTAACTGTACCCTGCCGGGTATCGAAACCGTCTGCGATACGCTTATGATTACGCAGATATGTGTGGACGACGTGGCGAAAAAGGCGAACGCCGAATACATCCCCTTTGATTTTGCCGGGAGGGAACGGCAGGCGGATGAAATTATCGACAAGGTTATTGCCTCCTACCGGGCGCGGCGGCCCAGGGTGGAACTCCGGCTCCAGAAAAACCACGGCTGCGACAACACCATCACCGGGGTAAGCGAGGTTTCCCTGAAAAAATTCCTGGGCGGAAGCTGGAAGCCGCTGGTTGACCTAATCGTCAGCGGGGAGATCAAGGGCGTAGCCGGCGTCGTCGGCTGTTCAAGCCTGGTCGCCGGGGGCCACGACGTGCTTACCGTTAACCTGGTAAAGGAACTTATCGCCCGTGACATCATCATCCTTACCGCGGGCTGTTCGAGCGGGGGCATCGAAAACGTGGGGCTTATGGTTCCCGAAGCGGCGGAGCTTGCGGGGCCCAAACTCAGGGCGGTGTGCCGGAAACTCGGTATTCCGCCGGTGCTGAATTTCGGCCCCTGTCTTGCCATAGGCCGGCTGGAAATCGTCGCGACCGAGCTTGCCGAAACCATCGGTATCGACATACCCCAGCTTCCCCTGGTGCTTTCCGCGGCGCAGTGGCTTGAGGAACAGGCCCTGGCCGACGGCTGTTTCGGCCTTGCCCTGGGACTGCCGCTGCATCTGGGACTGCCTCCGTTTGTAAGCGGAAGCCCCCTCGCGGTCAAAATCCTGACCGAAGAGATGAAGAACCTTACCGGGGGGCAGGTGATCATCAATGCCGACGCGAAAGAATCCGCCGGCATTCTTGAAAAGATCATCCTTGAAAAACGTTCCGCGTTACACATATAGGCGGGGCCGCGAAGGGGTTACACAAATGAAGAGAATTTTTATCGACAGGGAAAAATGCGACGGCTGCAAAAACTGCAGTATCGCCTGTATGCAGGCCCACAGGGAAAAACCGGGAACGCTTTACGATCTTGATCTGAGCGATCCGAAAAACACCGCCCGGCATCAAATCGTAAGCGACGGCCGCGGCGGCTATGTTCCGATATTTTGCAGGCACTGCGCCGTTCCCGACTGCGTCAACGCGTGCATGTCCGGCGCGCTGAAAAAGGATCCCGAAACGGGGCAGGTGCTTTACGACAGGGATCGCTGCGGACAGTGTTTTATGTGCGTGATGAACTGTCCCTACGGCAACGTCAAGCCCGACTATCCGCGAAAACGGATCGTCAAATGCGATTTTTGCGTCGACGCGCCGAACCGGGAAGAAGGGCCAAACTGCGTAAAGTCCTGCCCCAAAAAGGCGCTTCATGTGGAAGAGGTATTCTGGCAGGAGGCGGCTTTATGAACCATGTAATTATCGGCGGCGGGGCCGCCGGAATCGCCGCGGCGAGAACGCTGTTAAAGGAACTCCCCGGCGACACGGTAGTGATGATATCCGAAGACGAGGAAGTGTATTCCCGCTGTATGCTCCACCGTTTTATTTCCGGGGAACGGAGCGCGGAAAGCATCAACTTTGTAAACGACGGCCTTATAAGCTGCCCCCGCTTCAAATGGATTAAAGGGAAGAGCGTAACCAGGCTGGACGGCGCGTCGAAGACCGTTTACGCGGGGGACGAAGAGCTTGCCCGTGGTGATACGCTGATCATCGCGACCGGGGCGAATTCGGTAACTCCCCCCATCGGGGATCTGAAAACGGCGAAAAACGTCTACGGCCTTCGTCATCTTAAAGACGCCAGGGCCATTGTCGAAGCGGCCAAACGCGCGGAAAAAATCGTCGTGGTCGGCGCGGGCCTTGTGGGGCTTGACGCCGTGGCGGGGCTTTTGGAGCTGGGAGAAAAAACCGGGAAACGGTTTGATATTACCGTGGTGGAAATGGCGCCGAATATCCTTGCCATTAACCTGGACGCCCACGCCGCGGAAAGCTACCAGAGGCTTTTTGAAAAGGCGGGGGTCAAATTCCTTCTCGCCAAAAAGGTAGTGAATACCAAAAGTTCCCCGGCTTCCGGCGCCGGGGACAACGGACCGCGCATTTCGGCCGTGGAGCTTGAGTCGGGGGAATCCCTGGCCTGCGACATGGTTGTCCTTGCCGTGGGTGTTCGTCCCGCGGCGGCCTTCCTTGAGGGGAGCGGCGTCAAAACGGAACGGGCCATAACGGTTAACGACCGGCTGGAAACCTCCGTGCCGGGGATCTACGCCTGCGGAGACGTCGCGGGGCTTTCGGGAATTTGGCCGAACGCCCAGATTCAGGGGCAGACGGCGGCAAAGAACATCGCCGGCTGGAACCTCGACTATACGGACAGGTTCGCCGTCAAAAACACGGTAAACTTCTTCGACCTTGTAACCCTTTCCGTAGGGGCCTTTAACCCGGCGGAGGGGGACGAAACGCTTGTCCGCGAAGACCGGAACAACTACCAGAAAATCGTCCTCAGGAACGGCGTTCCCGTGGGGATTGTCTACCAGGGCGATATTGCCGGCAAGGGTTACTGGCAGCATTTGATAAAGAACGGGATATCCGTTTCCGGGCTCGGAAAATCTCCATGGAAAGTAAGCTACGCGGACTTCTGGGGAACGGAAAACAACGGGGAATTTACCTGGGTAAAGAGGGAGTAAGCCGGCGGATAGGCCGGGAATGAACCCGGGGCTGTCCAAAAAGACTGACAGCCCCTACAGAGCCCGCTCGCGAATCAGCCTCCAAGCAGCCCGTAGAGCCGGTCAAGGTCGTCCATCGAATAGAACTCTATTTCGACGCGGCCTTTTTTCAGGGTTCCCGAAACGCTTACCTTTGTTCCGAGTTTTTCGATAAGCCGGTTTTCTATCGCCCTTAGCTGGGGGTCCCGCGCGGCCGCGGCCTTTTTCCCGCTGCCGCCGGCTTTGCGGGCCCCGCCGGAACCCTGACCGCCGAGTTCCGATGCGCGGTTTTCGGCGGCCCGCACGGAAAGGCCGCCGGCGATAATTTCCCGGTAGAGCTTTTCCTGTCCGGCGGGGCCCGAAACGGAAAGTATCGCCCTGGCGTGGCCGGCGCTCAGCGAGCCGTCTTCGAGGCTTTCCCGCATATAGCCGGGAAGCTTAAGGAGCCGCAGGGCGTTTGCCACGGTAGAGCGGTTTTTGCCGACCCGCGAAGCCGCCTCGTCCTGGGAAAGGCCCGATGTTTCCATGATTTGTTTGTAGGCCGCGGCTTCCTCTATCGGGTTAAGGTCCTGCCGGTGGATATTTTCGACAAGGGCGATCTCGAGCCGTTTTTCGCTTGAATAGTTTCTGACAACGGCCGGAACTTCGCCAAGCCCGGCGAGCTTCGCGGCCCGGCAGCGGCGTTCCCCGGCCACGATAAGGTAGCCGTTTTCCTCAAGCTTGTCCACGATAATCGGCTGGACGACGCCGTGCTGTTTTATCGAGGCGGCAAGTTCGGCGAGTTCTTCCTCGTCAAAACGTTTCCGGGGCTGGCCGGGATTGGCGCGTATCCTGTCTATGGGGATAAAGATTTCCCGTCCGCCGGTTTCGCCGGTCCCGTCAGATTTGCCGGCCGCTCCGCCTGTCTCCGCGTTCCGCCCGTCCGCGCCGGTTTTGTCCGCGTCCCGCGCGTCTTCCCGCCGGAAATTTCCGGCGCTGTCGGTGTTTCCACCGGCGTTTCCACCGGCAAAGTCCCCGTCCGGGAGGAGCGCCCCAAGCCCTTTGCCGAGCCGTTTGGCGGGAGCTTTAGCCACGGCCGCCCTCATAGCGGATCAACAGCTCTTCCATAAGGCTTTTGTAGGCCTTGCCGCCCGTGCTTTCGGGATCGTACTGGGAAATGGGAAGCCCGTGCGACGGCGCTTCGGATATCCGCACATTCCGCGGAATAATCGTCCGGAAAATTTTCTCCCTGAAATAGGCGCTTACTTCCTTTACAACGTCCTGGGCGAGCCGGGTTCGCTGATCGTACATCGTAAAGAAAATCCCCCCGATTTCAAGGCGCGTGTTCAGGTTTTTTTGTATCCGCCTGATCGTCTGCAGCAGAAGGGAAAGGCCCTCCATCGCGAAATACTCGCACTGCATCGGGATAAGCACCGAATCCGCGGCCGCAAGCCCGTTCAGCGTAAGCACCCCGAGCGAAGGCGGGCAATCGATAAGGATAAAATCATAGTTGTTCCGTACGGGCGCGAGGGCGTTTTTCAGGTACAGATCCCGCTGTTCCTGTTCCACAAGCTCCACGGCCGCGCCGGAAAGGTCTATGCCCGAGGGAATAAGCGAAAGGCCCCGAACGGAGGTTTCCCGTATCGCCTCGTCGACGCCGGCCTGGCCCGAGATAAGCTCGTAAACCCCCGGCTTGGACTTTTCGGCCCCTACGCCGCTTGTCAGATTGGCCTGGGAATCGAAATCCACCAACAGCGTCGTTTTTCCGGCTTCCGCGAGATAGGCTCCCAGGTTAACCGCCGAGGTGGTTTTTCCGACCCCCCCTTTTTGATTAACAAACACAAATATCCGGCCCATGCAATAACTATATCACAGAGACGGCGATAATGGGAACTTCCGTCCGCGCAATATCCCAAAATACGGCGCTTCGCGCCTATTGAATTGCCCGGATTTAGGGTTTATTCTATAAACATGGCTATACGTATGCTGGCGATCGATCTTGACGACACACTTTTAAGGTCGGATTTGTCGATTAGCTTTCGTACCAGAAACGCGGTGCGGAAAGCGGGCGCCCAGGGTATCGCCGTGGTACTCGCTTCCAGCCGTTCTCCGGGGGCGGTCGATCATTTCGCCCGGCTTCTGGAAATGCACAAAAGGCCGGGTTTTATCATCGCCAACAACGGGACGCTGCTCCAGGAAAGCCATACCGGCTCCGTCGTCTTTGACGCGCGGATTCCCGCCGAGGCGGCGCTGCTTGTCTTCGACATGGCCGACGCCGAAGGCTTTGCCGTTCAGATTTACGACGACGACATCATGTATATTTCCCGGGGCAATGAATTTTCCGAATACGGCCAGAAAATTACCGGCCTTCGCCAGGTGGTGGTGGAGAATTTCCGTTCGATGGTCGCGTCCGGCTGCAGGCGCATGCTTATTCCGGCGGATCCGATGCTTTTAAAGCCCCTGGCCCGGCTTCTTGCCGCCTATGCCGGGGACGGCGTATCGCTCCGCAGCGCCAAACCCTATCTTCTCGAGGCGCTGCCGAAGGACGTGGACAAGGGCCGCGCCCTCGCGCTGGCCGCGGAAAAACTTTCCATACCCAAAGAATCCGTGCTCGCGGTCGGCGATTCCCTTAACGACGAGTCGATGCTCCGCTGGGCCGGCTGCCCCGTGGCGATGATCAACGGAGACGAGCGCATAAAGGAAATAGCCGCCCTGGTTACGGAAAAAAACAACGACGAAGACGGCGTGGCGGAAGTAATAGAACGCTACGTGCTTAAGGGCGAAGCGCCGGAGGACAGGAATGGCTGAGGCTCACGACGATATACCCATCAGTACTGTCGATTCGCCGTCGGTAGTGCTGGAACTTATCTATCAGCTTAAAATAAAAGACGTCATGACCACGGCGGTGATCACCGCCTACAGGACCGACACCCTGCGCCATATCCAGGCGGTGATGAAGGAAAACTACATTACCGGCGTTCCCGTTACCGACGGCCGAAAACTCCTGGGGCTTGTTTCGATAGACGATATTGTTACCGCGCTGGACAAGGGCTGGATCGACGCCCCGGCGGAAGAAAAGATGACCCGGAACCTTATCGTGCTTGAAGAGGACATGCCCCTTTCGTTCGCCATTTCCTATCTCAACAAGTACCGCTACGGAAGGTACCCCGTGGTGAACAAAAACCAGGAGCTTGCGGGAATTCTTACCTCCAACGACGTTATCCGGACCCTGCTTGTGGAGATGAACCGGGAAGTGCTCAGGCTTGAAAAGATAAGCCATACCGGCGATTCCGGCGCCGGTTATTCGGAGATGGAATTTACCACCAACCGTTATGATTTTGAACTGGCGGGCCGGGCCTCGACGGAAATCAAAAAGACCCTTAAAAAACACAACATCGATCCGGCGCTTGTACGACGGGTGGCGATAGCCAGTTACGAGCTTGAGATTAACCAGGTGGTTCATTCCAACGGCGGAACGATAAGCTGTTCGATCCAGCCGGACAAAGTTACCATTATAGCCGCCGATACCGGGCCGGGCATTGCCGACGTGAACCAGGCGCTCAGGGAAGGTTTTTCGACGGCCAACGAATGGATACGTTCTTTGGGTTTCGGGGCCGGCATGGGGCTAGCCAATACCAGGCGGGTCAGCGACGAATTTACGATTAGCTCGGAACCGGGCAGGGGCACCACGGTACGTTCCGTGGTGTTCATCAATTCGTCCAAGACCGAATAAGGACCGCGCGATGAAAATACGGGAAGCCGCGGCGATGCTCGGCGCGGAGCTGCTGCAGGAACAATTTGAGGATACCGAACTTTCCGGCGCCTATACCTCGGATCTGCTTTCCGACGTGATGGCAAACGCCCGGGACGGCGGCGCCCTTGTTACGATACAGGCCCACAAAAACACCGTGGCGGTGGCAACGCTGGTAAACATCAGCCTTATCATCCTGTGCAACAACCGTCCCATTCAGGACGACATGCTGGAAGCCGCCAAAGACGAGGGGATCGCGGTTATCCGCACAAAAGAAAACCAGTTTACCGTGTCGGGCAGGCTCTACGCGGCCCTTAAGGACTAGGGTCTTGGCGCTCCTCGCCGACCTTCACAACCACTCCTGCCTTTCTCCCTGCGGCTCGCTGGATCTGTCGCCCAGGGCGCTGGCCGAAACGGCCGCCGCCAAAGGGGTGGAGGTTTTGGCCCTGACCGATCACAATACAAGCCTGAACTGCCCGGCCTTCGCGTTCCACTGCAGGCGGCTGGGCATTGTCCCGTTTTTCGGCCTTGAATGTACGACCCAGGAAGAGGTTCACATGGTCTGCCTTTTTGCCGGCCTGGAAGCGGCGCTTGCCTTTGGGGACTATATTTATTCGATTATCACTCCGTTTCCCAACGATCCAGAAAAAACCGGAGATCAGGTTTATGTGGACGCGGACGACAATATCGAGGGCGAGCTTGAATACTTTCTTCCGAGCGCCGCGGATATCGGCGTCGACGCCCTGGGAGCGCAGGTTTCCGGTTACGGCGGCATCGTGATTCCCGCCCATATAGACAGGCCGGCCTTTTCCATGTCGAGCCAGCTCGGCGTCGTGGTTCCGGGCCCCTGGGCGGCGCTGGAATGTACCCGCATACCCCCTGTTGTCCTGACGGCTCTCCCCATGGGCTCCCCCGGAAATGCTGCCCCGCCGGAAAAACTCGACACGCTGGGCTATCCCCTTGTTACGGGTTCGGACGCCCACTATATCGAACACGTGGCCCGCCGCCCCTTTGAGCTTGACGCCGCCAGGGAGGAACTGCTTCCGTCCGAAGGGGAAGCGGACATCGGCGCGCTGAAAACGGCGCTGGAAAGGCGGCTTACCGCCGCCCGTATCGATATGTTATAGTAAGCCGTGAGTGTTTTCTGGAATAAAAGAACCGCCGGTCTTTCCCCCTATGTGCCGGGCGAACAGCCGAAAGACAGGGCGTTTATCAAACTCAACACCAACGAAAATCCCTATCCCCCTTCGCCCAAAGCTGTCGGGGCGATGCTTTCCCTGTTAAAGGGCGGCGGGGAAACCCTGCGCCTGTACCCCGACCCGCTGTGTTCAGATTTCCGGGAAGCCGTGGCCGCCGCCTACGGCGTAAAAAAGGAACAGGTTTTTCCCGGCAACGGCTCCGACGAGGTGCTGGCCTTTGCCTTCGGCGCTTTTTTTGGGGAAACGGCCGCGCCGGAAGTACCATCTCCCCGGGAAGTACTGTTTCCCCGGGAAATACTATTTCCCGACATTACCTACAGTTTTTATCCCGTTTACGCGCGGCTTTGGGGCCTGCCGTACCGCGGCGTGCCGTTGACCGGGACGCGCGGCGAAGCGGGGGGCCGGGACGAAACCGGCAAATTTTCGGTCCGGGTGGAAGACTACCTTGTCCCTTCCGGCGGGGTGGTTCTTCCCAACCCGAACGCGCCTACGGGCAGGGCGCTGCCTTTCGGGGAAAGCCCGCGTGAAGGGATCCGGGCGATAGTCGAGTACCAGCTTACGCATAACAAGGTTGTCGTTATCGACGAAGCCTACGCCGCTTTCGGCGCGGAATCGGCCGTGCCTTTTATCGACCGCTATCCGAACCTGCTGACGGTTCACACCCTCTCCAAGTCCGCGTCGCTGGCCGGGCTCCGGGCGGGTTTTGCCATCGGCGGCGAAGAACTGATAGAAGGACTTTTCCGCGTAAGGGATTCGTTCAACTCCTACACGATGGACCGCCTTGCCCTGGCGGGCGCCGCGGCGGCCGTTGCCGACAGGGCCTATTACGACGCCGTGAACAAAAAAGTTACGGCGACCAGAGAGCGGACGGCGGCGGCCCTTGCGGCGATGGGTTTCGAGGTAATTCCCTCAAAGGCGAATTTCCTTTTTGTCCGCTGGCCGGGCCGCCCGGAAGCGGAGGGGGACGCGCGGCCTGTACCCGGCGGGGCGGAGCTTCTCGCGGCGCTGCGGGAGCGGGGCATTCTGGTCCGCCGCTTTGACGCGCCGCGTATCGCCGACTATCTTCGGGTAAGCATCGGAACCGATTCGGACATGGACGCCTTTCTCGCGGCCATACGCGAAATCATCGGGCGGGAGTAGTATGCGGATCATCGGCGAAGAACAATTCGATTCGTACTGGAAAAATCCCGCCGGAAACAGGGAAGATCCTTCCGTTGAGCGGACGGTCAGGGAGATTATCGAAGATATACGGAGCGGGGGAGACGAGGCGCTCCGCCGTTATACGGAACGCTTTGACGGGGTTTCGCTTCCGCGCTTCGAGGTTCCCCCGGAAAAAGCCCTGGCCGCCTGGAAAGAGCTTTGCGGACAGGAGCCGGAGCTTGCCGCCGCGCTGGAACTTGCCGCCGCCCATATCCGGCGTTTCGCGGAGCTTCAGCGTTCCCAGATCGCGGATTTTGAAACCGAAATGTCTCCCGGCCTTTTTACCGGCCAGCGGGTGATTCCCGTGGAACGCGCCGCGGTTTACGTGCCGGCGGGCCGGTTCCCCCTGTTTTCCTCGGTGCTTATGGGGGCGATACCCGCGCTGGCCGCCGGCGCGGGCGAGGTGGTTCTCGCGTCTCCCCCCATGAAAGACGGCGTTCCCGACAGGCGGATACTGGCCGCCCTGGCCCTTTCCGGCGGGAACGGGGACTTTGCCGGAAAGCTCCGCGTCTTCGCAATCGGCGGCGCGCAGGCGATCGCCGCCCTGGCCCTTGGCACGGAGACGGTACCGAGGGCGGACGTCGTGGCCGGGCCGGGCAACAAATACGTGGCGGCCGCCAAACGGATGCTTTCCGGCGAGGTGGGAATCGACTTTGTGGCCGGCCCCACCGACGTGCTGGTCGTATTGGACGCGGAGGGGGACGCCGATATTGCCGCCGCCGATATGCTGGCCCAGGCCGAGCACGACCCGGACGCCCGCGCCCGCGCCCTGGTTCCGGACCAAAGCGCGGCGGAAAAAATCGCCGCCGCCCTGGAAATCCGCCTTGCCCGGCTGCCGGAACGGCCGGGCAGGGCGGCCCGCGCATCGCTGGATTCGGGCGGGCTTATCGTCGTGTACCGTTCGAAGGAATCGGCGATCCGCATCGCCAACGCCATCGCCCCGGAACATCTGGAACTCCAGACGGAAAACGCCGGGGAATGGATTCCGTTTCTGAAAAACTACGGCTCCCTGTTTATCGGACGCCTTTCGGCGGAAGTCCTGGGGGACTACAGCGCCGGCATTAACCACACCCTGCCGACTTCGGGAAGCGCCCGTTTTTCGGGCGGCCTTTCGGTGCGGCACTTCCTCAAAACCGTAACCACGCTGCGCTGCGTTCCCGGAGCGGGCTTTGAACAGGCGCGAAAGGCCGCCGAAATTATCGGAGAGGCCGAAGGGCTTGCCGCCCACGCGCTGAGCGCGGCGGCCCGCCGGGGGCTTTCGTGAAAATCGGGCCCGTGCCGGATCACAGAAGCAGGGAAGGGGGCGCGCTTGTTTATCCGGTGTATTCCCGCCGTTCGCGGGGGCTTTCCGTCGGGATAAACCTGTTCCCGGATCGCAAACGCTGTTCCTTTGACTGTCCCTACTGCGAGGTCTTTCCGTTTGAGACGGACATTGTCTTTTCGGCCGCCGTGATGAAAGCCGCCCTCGCGTCGTGCCTGCGGGAAGCGGCGGAAAACGGCGAAACGATACGGGACATCTGTTTTTCCGGGAACGGCGAACCCGCGCTGTCGCCGGACTTTCCCGAAGCCCTGCGGACGGCCGGAGCGCTCCGGGACGAGTTTGCCGCCGAAGCAAAACTGGTGCTTATTACCAACGGGACGGGCCTGCTCGACGACAGCGGCTTTTCGTTCCTTTCCGCCGCCGCGAAACGGGGCCTTGAGATCTGGCTTAAGCTTGACGCCGGAACGGAAGCCTGGTACGGGGAAATGAACCGCTCCGGGATTCCGTTTGGGCGCCTTGCCGGGGCGTTCAGGGCTTTTGCCGCCTCCGGAACGCCGTTTACCCTGCAAACCATGCTTTGCCGGATAAACGGCGCTCTTCCCCCGCCCGAAGAAGAAGCCGCCTGGCTTGAGCTTGCCGCCGCTCTCGCGTCCGGGAAAAGCGGCCTCCGTTCCGTACATATCTACGGCAAGGCCCGGCCCGCGCCGGAAGATCCGCTGGCGGAAGCGGCCCCCCGCGAGGCGCTGGACAGGCGGGCGGCCCTGCTGAACAACATCCTGAAGAACGCGGGAACCGCCGCCCGCGCGGAAGTGTTTTACTAATGTTCTGTCTTATACAGATTCTATAAAGACCGTATTCCGCGAATGAAGGTCTACTCTTGTCAGGTCGGACTACATCAAAGGGCAAATAACGTTAAAACCCACGTCGCCGGGATTCTGGCAGGCATACCAACGAAAAAAGCGGCGCGGGGTGGCCGCAAAAACCGGCCCGGACTTGTCTCGGGACGGGTTTTTGCGGACAGGCCCCCAAACTTTTTTGTATGCCTGCCCCACTAGACAGCGACGTGGGTTTTACTGGTATTACTCTATTTAATGGAGCCTTCCTTTCTAGTTGTTGACGGTTCCGTCGCCGCTTACCGTACCGTTGATAGTCCCGCCGTTTTTGTTGATAGTCCCGTTGTTGGTCAGCGTAACCGTCCCCGGAATGGTCAGGGTGTTCTCTGTGGAAAGGCTAAGCGTCTGGCTCGAACCAATCGTAAGATCCCCCGGCAGGGTAACGCTGCCGTACATGGTCCCGGTATTGCCGTTAAA
>JAIRSC010000144.1 GCA_031255645.1 Treponema sp.
GTACAACACCAGGCGGCCTCATCTGGCTCTGAATTATGAAACGCCTGAAAAAATGCACCGTATGGTTGCATAAAAATCTGTCAACTTATTTCAGGACTTGACACGGTACTTGTTGAACAGGAGATGGAAGGGGAGCCGTTCAGCGGGAACGTGTATGTGTTTTGCAATCGGGAGCGGAAACTGTTACGGCGGACATAGCGTCAGCCGAATGCAAAGAAACTGCCGCGGTTACCCCAGAACAGGAAACGGTTGACCGGCAGCCGGGAATCGTGTTAGCCTTGGTTGTAGCGTTGGCCGCGCTGGGAGTGGCTGTTGTTGCGGGCGTGGCGGTTTTTTTGATACAGCGGAAAAAGTAACCTTGTGAATAATAATTTTCAAGTAATCCTAACAATTGGCGTAATGGGATATTCGATGACAAGAGGTTCATATATAGAAGTGTTTAGTCTGGGGAAGTATGTATACCATTTCGGAATGGCAGCTATAGTGAGGCTCAGCCTTTTTTACTGGATAAGGATGAAGGGCTTCTTGCGTTTGTATATTACAGAGATGGGGCTTTACAAAATGGACGAAATACTCAAAGAAGTATCGAAGCAGTAACTACTTCGTGTGAAAAAAGGATCTGTGTAAAATTTACCCGCATTTCGCCTTTTAGGGGAAAATCCGTGTTGTTTTTACCCTTTTTCCGGCCCTTCCGCCCTTGGCACGATTCTTGCTATATTACTATAGTAAAAAGTGATGATTCGCCGGTACCGCTGTGTGTTACTCCTTCTTTCCGCGTGTCTTTCCGCCCAGGAGCCATCAGGGCGTCTCCCGGCGGGAGGAGTCCTGACCCTTGAAAAAGCGGTCGAACTCGCCCTTGACGCCAGCGCCGTTATCAAAAAAGACGCCATCGCTCTGGGGTTGGCCAAAACGGACGCCGACAACCTTTGGGCGCAGATTTTTCCGTCGATAAACCTTTCGGCGGGTATGAACTACGATATCCCCCTCCGAAGCGGCGCCCCGCGAAACGGGCCGTCCTATTCGGCTTCGGCGGGCCTTACGCTGGACTTCAGCGCCGCCCTCCCCTACACGATGAAAAACATAACCCTGGCCTACCGGCAAAAACTGCTTACCATGGAAGACGCGCGGCGGCTGCTTTCGCTGGAGATCGCGAGAAATTATTATTCGCTTGCCGCCCGCGGGCAAAATCTTCTGGTTTTCGGGAACGCGAAAAAACTCGCCGAAGAACAGATGGAACGGGACACGGCCGCCTGGCGGAACGGCTACAAGGGCGAACTTGAGTATTTACAGGGAAGACTCAGCGCGGAACGGGCCGTCCTGGATTATGAAAAGGCCCTGGCCGAGTACCGGAACGCCGCGTCGGAATTCCGCGCCGCGCTGGGGCTGGACGACGGGGAGATACGGCTTTCCGGAGCGGCGGAAATCAGGCGGATATTCCCCGACCCGGAAAAACTTATCGGCGAATACCTGCCGCGCAGGCCGGATCTTGCCGCGAAACAAAACGCCGTCGAACGCGCGGCCGCGAGCAAAAAACAAAAAACGCTTTCGGCAAAGGCCCCCTCCCTCAGCATCCAGGGATCCTGGGGCGCCCGCGCCTCGGAAGACTTTTCCTGGGAAACCGATCCCTCGCTGAGCGCGAGCGTCAGGCTGAACATTCCGGTCAGCCCCTGGATACCCCGTACCCCGCGGAACAGCGAATTGAAGGCGGCCGCGGCCGATGTCGAAATAGCGAAGATCGAGTTTGAGGACGCCTGGGCAAAGGCCCAAAGGGAAATCCGCTTCCTCTGCGCCAACCTGGAAACGGCCTGGAACGGAACGGAGCTTGCCCGGCTCCAGCTTGAAATAGCCGGACGCGGCTACGAACTTTCCGAAGAAGCCTACAGGGTCGGGGCGATGAGTTTTGTCGATTTTGAGATTAGCCGGAACAGATACACCGAAGCGCGGCAGGGGCTTTTGGACGCGGAACTCGGCTACAAGCTGCTTGTCCTTGATCTGGCCTTCGCCCTTAATATAAGCGAGCCCGAATTGGCCGGGCTTTCGGCGGAAAAGAGGTAAATGATGGAAAAACGAAGGGGCGTTACCGTCGTACTTGTTTGTGTCATCCTGGTTGTGGCGGCGCTTGCCGTTTTCCAGATCGTACAGCGCTTTTCCGCCCGGAACCCTTCCGTGCCGGGACAGCCCGTCCAGCGGGGCGCGCCCGGTCCGGCGGGCGGGCCCGGCTTTGCGGGCGGGCAGCGAACCGCCGTCAGGACGGCCCCGGTCGAGCTGGGATCCGTCGAGAACCAGGTCGAGCTGGGCGGCGTCGTCCTTGCCGCCTCCCAGGTTCCGGTCTACCCGGTTGTCGGGGGAAAGCTTACCGAACTCAGGGTCGCGGTCGGCGACAGGGTGCGGCGGGGAGACGTCGTCGCCGTGGTGGATCCGTCAAGGCCCGGCGACTCGTTTTTCGCGAGCCCGGTAACCTCCGCCGTTTCGGGAACGGTGCTGTCCCTGCCCGTTCCGGTAGGCGACACGGTGCAGACCACGACCGCGCTGTGCGTGGTGGGCGACATTTCCCGGCTCAGAATCGAAACCTTCGTGCCCGAACGCTTTTCGGCGAATATGCGGATCGGGCTTCCCGCCCAGGTCCGCTTCGAAGCCATTCCGGGTGAATATTTTCCCGCGGAAGTGGACGAAATGAGCCCGGTACTGGATCCGGCAAGCCGTACCCGGCGGATCATGCTGAGTTTCGCCGGCGGCGCTTCCGCCGATCCCCGGATCATGGCCGGAATGTTCGCGAGCCTCGGCCTGGTAACCAATTCCCGTTCCGGCGTCCCGGTCATACCCCGACGGAGCCTTATCAACACCTACGGTTCCTGGATCGTGTTTGTCGTCGAGGATTCCGGCGGCGAAACCCTCGCCCGCCGCCGCGAGGTGGAACGGGGCCTTGAAAGCGAGGAACTGGTCGAGATTTCGGAGGGCCTTGAGCCCGGAGAGATCGTCGTTACCGAAGGACAGACCTTCCTGGGCGACGGCGATCCGGTCCGGATTGTCGGGACGCCCGGAACGGCGGAGTAAATCGTGAATATCGCGGATTATTCGGTAAAAAAGCCGGTCACCGTTACGGTGCTTTACGCCCTTGCCCTGGGTATGGCGGCGACGCTGCTGCCCAAAATCGCCATCGATCTGTACCCCAGCGTAGCCCGTCCCGTGCTTTCCGTGTATACCTCGTTTCCCGGCGCCGGCCCCGAAGACGTGGAACGGAACATCACCGAACCGCTGGAAAAAGCCCTTTCCGCGTCCAGGGGGCTTGTCCGTATCACCAGCAATTCCAATTTCGAGGCGAGTTTTATCAACCTGAATTTCGCCTACGGAACCGACATGGACAGGGCCATGACCGACGCCCAGACCCTGGTGAACCGCCTGGCCAACGCCCTTCCCGACGGCGCCGGCGCGCCGACAGTCAGGCGTTTCGACATGAGCGCCATGCCGATTATGCGGCTCGTGGTTCGGGGGAATTACCCGCCGGACGAACTCAGGCTTTTTGCCGAGGATCGGATACAGACGGAACTTGAGCGGATAGACGGCGTCGCTTCCGCCGAGGTTACCGGCGGGGCTACCCGGATAGTCAAGGTGGAGCTTTCCCTGAACCGCCTTGGGGCCTTCAACATGACCCTGGGAGACGTGGTTTCGGCGCTGCGCGGACAGAGCGTACTTTCTTCGGGCGGGAACCTTATACGGGGAACCAGGGAATACCAGATAATGACGAGCCAGGAGCTTACCGACATTTCGGAGCTTCGGCGCATCATCGTCAAACAGGCCGGGTTCAGCGCGGTACGCCTTGAAGATATCGCCGGCGTCAGCATCGGCTACAACGAAAACGCGGCGCGGGTCTACGTGAACGGACAGAGCGGGGTATACGTACAGGTAACCAGCGAAAGCGACAGCAACCAGGTTCTTGTGGCCCGAAGGGTCAAGGAAGCGATAAACGGCATCAATTCAAATCTGCCTCGGGGCATTACGCTGGCCATCCTGTCGGACAACACCTCGCTTATAAACGCCACGCTGGGCCAGGTGTTCGACAACGCCGTCCAGGGGGCTTTTCTCGCGATGCTGATCCTCTTCCTGTTTCTCAGAAACATCAAGGGAACCCTTATCATCGGCCTGTCGATTCCCGTATCGATTCTGCTTACGCTGATGTTTATGGCGTTTTTCGGTTTTACGCTGAACCTGCTCACGATGACGGGCCTTATCATGGGTTTGGGGATGACGGTGGACGCTTCCATCGTGATCCTCGAAAACGTCCACAATTACCGGGAACGGGGCGCGAAACCGCAGATAGCCGCAATCCTCGGCAGCCGGGAAATGATCCGGGCCATTGTCGCCTCGACGGCGACGACGGTGTGCGTTTTTATCCCGCTTATCATCTATAAAAACGATTTGGAAATGATGGGCCAGCTTTTCAGCGATCTTATTTTTACCGTGGTTATTTCCCTGTGCTGTTCCCTCGCGGTCTCGATAACCCTTGTGCCGGCCCTCTGCGGATCGATCCTGCGTCTCGATACGCGGAAGCAAAAGCCCCTAAAAAACAGGGTTCTTCGCGGCATAGACGCCGGAACAGAACGGTTTTTCGACAGCCTTAACAACGCCTACAAAAGCGCCCTGGAATACTGCCTCGACCATCGCTTCCTCGTTGTCGTCCTGGTCCTCGTGATCCTCGCGGTTTCCCTTATGCAGTTTTCCGGCATCGGAATGAACATGTTTATCCGGACCAGAACGGACGACAACGTCAACATCAACGTATCCCTGCCCGAAGGCTCCACAATCGAATATACCGAAGGCGTCCTCCGGGAACTGGAAAAGCTTGTTATCGAACAGGTCGAAGGCTACACCAACATCGTGCTTACCGCGAGACGGAGCGGAAGAAACCAGGGTTCGGTACAGATAACCCTGCCCCCGCCCGGCCGGCAGACGGACACCCCGGACAGCATACAGCGGAAGCTCGCCCCCTTTACCTCGTCGGTACCGGGGGCAAGTTTCGCGTTCCGGGCCGGCAGGGGAATGGGGAACACCCAGGCCGTGGAAATCGCGATAAGCTCCCGCGATTACCAGGCTCTTATGGCAAGCGCCGATGACGTACTGACTGTCATAAACCGGCTTTTACCGGAAATCGAAAATCCCGAAATCAACCTTGACGAGGGTTCTCCGCAGCTCAACGTGGAAATCGACAGGGACAAGGCCGCGGGTTTCGGGGTTTCGCTCGCCGCGATCTCCCAGGAAATCAAGACCGCGATGAACGGCACTACGGCGGCGGTTCTCGCGGGGGGCACGACCCTTACCGATATCGTCGTTTCGCTTCGGGAAGAAGACAGGCAGGGACTTCCCAAGCTGGACGCGGTTTTCGTGATAAACCGGGACGGAATCAGGACGCCGCTTTCCAATCTGGCCTCGATAACCGAAGGCCGGGCGCCTTCGTCGATACGGCGCGAAGACCGGCAGCGGATGGTCCGCATTACGGGCGATCTTCCCCAGGGAATCGCCGTTACGGAATTTCAGCGGCGTTTGAAAGAGACGATAAGCGCCAACGTTGTCGAGCGGGAAGGCGTAACGCTGCGTTATCTGGGCGAAGCCGCCGAAGTGGAAGCCTACAACCTGCGCTTTCTGTTTATCATCGCCGCCGCGGTTTTTTTGGTGTTCGGGGTTATGGCGAGCCAGTTTGAATCTTTCGTCGATCCGCTCATCATCTTTTTTTCGATTCCCCTTCTCGCCATCGGGGTAATATGGATATACAAGATTGGCAGCCAGCCGATGTCGATGTTTTCCGCCGTCGCCGTCGTCGCCCTGGTAGGCGTAGTCGTGAACAACGGCATAGTCCTTGTGGATTATACCAATACCCTCCGTCTTCGGGGGCTTAAAGTCAGGGAAGCCTGCATCGAAGCGGGCCGGAACAGGCTCCGCCCGATTCTGATGACGAGCCTTACCACCATACTCGGCATGGCCCCGATAGCCTTTTCCTCCGCGTCGGGCACGGACACAATCCAGCCAATCGGGAAAACCTTTGTGGGGGGGCTCGCGGTTTCCACGTTTATGACCCTTTTTGTAACCCCGGTAATGTATTCGCTCTTTAATTCCCGGCACGACAGGAAAAAGCGGGAATCCTGATACGTCCGCGCCCCAAGCGGACGGGTAAACGCCCGCTTCGCGGACTTCTTTGTTCTTGACGGAAGGCCCAAAAGGGTATATTATGTAAGTATGAAGGCGTTTCATTGGTTTATAACGGCGTTCCTGACCGCCCTGCTTGTTGTTTCCTGCGGCGGCGCTCCCGAACCCCAGGCGCCCGCCCGGCCGATTCGTACAACGGAACCCGCCAGGACGGAAGAGGTTCGGGAAACCGCCGAGGTTCTCGAACGGCCCGAACCGCCGGAACCGCCCGCCAGGGCGGTCGAATCAGACACTACCGTTTTTGATCCGAGCAGCATTACCAAAGAAGAATTTGACTCTACCAAAGTCGATGTTCAACAGCTTATCCAGAAACTCAACGGCATTATCAAGGCGAAAAATTACACGGGCTGGGTATCTTACCTTGACGGGGATTATTTCAGGCTTATCAGTTCCAGGGAATATCTGGACCGGATCAACAAAACCGACCGGATGAGAAAGGCCAATATCGTTCTGTACAATGCCAGGGACTATTTTAACAATGTAGTGGTGCCTTCCCGGGCCAACGACCGGGTGGACGATATTGAATTCGTGTCCCAGATCAGGGTAAAAGCCTATACCGTTTCGTCCAGGGGAGAACGGCTCAGGCTTTACGATCTTGAAAAAACAGGTGAGGGCTGGAAAATAATCAATTAGGCCCTTTAAAGGAGAGTCATAATAATGAAGCACATTGTTGTTTTAGCCGTCGCGTTAACCGTCCTTTTCCCGCTTGCGGCGCAGGACGCCGAAATGTCGGTCGAGGAATCCTACCTGCAGGAATCCGTGGAAAACATGATTATCCGCGAACAAAGCCGGGCGGACAGCCGCGAAATGAAACTGATAGCCCTTGCCTATATCGGTGACGCGATCAGCCGGGGTAACACCAGCAACGAGGTGAGGGAGGCGCTTGAGTATCTTGGCCTTGAAGGCGTCCTGAACCGGGGCCGGGAAAACGGCCGGCTGGTAAACAATTTCCCCGACGTACGGCGGGAAGCGGTCAAATATCTCGGCCAGATGGGAACCGTCGAAGCCAGAGACGCGCTGCTTAAAATCATTTATTACGACAACGAAACGATGGTGCTTCAGGAAGCGGTAAAATCCCTTGCCGACATCAACGTCGAAAATGGCGACAACGCCAAAACGATAAGCACCATCGCCTGGATTGTTCAGAAATTCGACAATACCAACCCGGACAACCTTTTGGCCCTGTCGGCCGTAGAGGCTTTTGAAAAACTCGGAGCGAGCGGCGGCGGCCTTAAAGACCCCAACGCGATTCAGATGCTTATCCGTATCGCCGAAGGCCCCTATGTACGGCCCGTCCAGGACAGGGCAAAAGCCGCCCTAAGCAATATCCGGCTGAACCAGGCCCAGGCCGCGAGACAGCAGCAACAGCAAAGACAGCAGCAGTAGCCGGCTCGTCCGCGCCAAAATTAAAAATTCTCTTCTTGTTTGACCGGAACGGCGGGAGCGGCCCTTGGTGTTCTGTCCAATACAGATTCAACAAGACCCTCTTCTGTAAGTAAAAGCCCACTCTGATAGTTCTTCATTTGGACAGAACACTAGTCCGCGAGTTCTTCAAGCAGCGCCAGGGTTCTTTTCGCGCAGATATCCCAGGAAAATTCTTTCGCCCGTTCGACGCCCCTGGCGCGGCAATCTCTGGCAAGGTTCCGGTTCGATGTAATGGTTACCATGCGGTCGGCCATGTCTTCGGCGTCCGCGGGATCGAAGTAAAGGGCCGCGTGTTCGGCGGTTTCGGGCAGCGAGGCCGCCCTGGCGCAGGCGACGGGCACCCCGCTGGCCATCGCCTCAAGCACGCCGAGGCCGAAACCTTCGTACATCGACGGAAAAACCACAAAATCCGCCCCGGCGTACAATTCGGGGAGGCTCGTGGTAGGAAAGTGGCCGGTAAAAAAGATGTCGTTGCGGTACTTTGAAGCCGACGCCGCGTCTTTTACCCTGTCCGCCCTGTTCCCGTCCCTGCCGGCCAGAACCAGCCTGTGGGGATAACGAGTCCTGTCCTTGAATATTCCAAAAGCCTCTATCAGCTTTATATGGTTCTTGACCGGATAATCTATCCGGGAAGCGTAGAGTATGTAGGGCCTTCTAAAGCTAAAGGGCTGGATAAGCACCACGCTTTCGTCGGTTCTTTGCCGGGGATAGAACAGGCTGTGATCGACCCCGTTCGGGATAACCTCTATTTTCGACTCTTTTACGTGAAGCAGTTCCATAAGTTCCCGCTTGACCCATTCGCTTACCGCGATAATCCGGTCAAGGCGGCGGATCGCGTTTGGAAGCAGCATCCGTATTACACCCAGCGATTCCCTGGTCTGCCGGGTTCCCCAGTAGGCGGCCATGTCGTGTATCGTCCCTATCGACGGACAGGGCGACCGGTTGGGAATACGCCTGTGGGCGGCGGGGAAAAAACAGGCCCCGTAGTCCCTGCTCCGGGCGAATTCGGGGTATTTCAGGACATGCCAGAGAGTGTTGGCCGTTCTGCCGGAAAAACTACAGCGCGAAACAAATTCGCAGTGCGGCGCCGCCTCGGTATAGGCAAAACGGTCGAAATCCCAGCCGAAAAGCTCGTATTGGTTCCCCGACGGGGGAATCCGCCGTAAAATCTCCATCAAATAAACGCCGATGCCCGAACGCCCGCCGGCGGAGGCAAAGGTGTCTATCCCGATTTTCATGTTCCCATTATAGCCGATTTTGCTGTAAAGGGGAATCGCGTACATTACCTCACGTTAAATCTGACTAAAAACATAAGATTTTTTGGTTTTCGGTCAGATTTTCACGTGAGACTTCATGTTCCGGCACGAGGTCGTCTACAAACCGATTTTCAGTGACAAACAGGGAGTTGCTGTATCTTAATCTATACGAACCCAGGTTCCATCCCCACCATCGAGGTCGTTGTTGCTTAAAATACGTAAAACAAATGTCTTGCCGGAAAGATTTCCGAGTTCCTCTCTGTTTCTAAAAGTTATTGTAACTCGCTCTCCGGAAGCCCGATAGCTTCCGGCATTATTGTGGGTTTTACCGTCAGCAATAAGATCTATATTTCCCTGAACCCAAAATTTTATTTTAAAATCACTGCCAGGCAAAGCGTATAGCCAATTACCGCCGGGCCACGCGAAAACACTTGCCGCGCCAAGCATCAAAAGCAATGCCAGAATAACCAATACTTTCTTTTTCATACATTCCTTCCTTAAAATATAATTTTTGCTTGTTACGGAATAATCAAGCAAGCCCGCCGCAGAGTGCGAACTTCAGGTTCGGCAGGGTACGGTTGGTTCCGCAAGGTATGAAAACATGCAGCCATTTTCATCTATTTGTTTTCTTCCAGTGTTCTTAATTCATTGTGTTCCACAACATGGGCCCAATTTATACAACCGGAAAACAAAAACCCTGTTATTATGCAGTCAATAACGAAGAGCAAGAATAACAAGGCAATATTTTTTAACATCCTGACATGCATAATCAATTCCCTCTGTTTGGGAATATCGGGAAATACGATAGGGTTGTTCGAAAATATCGGTTCTCCGAACAGCCCCTACCGCTAAGAGCTCCCACAACGCCACAATTTCGCGGGAGTTGGTGTGATGGATCAACAAACGGTGACAATATTGATCCTTTTTTAACAACCAATAGTCAAAATGCCAGCTTTTTCCTTCCGTATGTGTTACGGGTTGTAAGTGGAATTGAAGCCCTCTTCAAAACCATCCCAGAAAGCAGCCGTATCAGTTGATGTACAAGCTCCAAGACCAAGCAAAAGCAAAGCGCATGCCAAAAAAACAAGTTTTCTCATAAAATACTCCTGTTTCTTATGCCTCTTTCCACGAGGCATTTCTCTAAATACTGCCTTTTTATGGAAAATAAACCCATCGTTCTGACTCGTAATATTTCCATAAATTCACGTCCAAAAAATCCGGTATCTGCTGAGCCTGTCCCAAAACTAATTGACTGCGCGCTACGCGCACGGTTTTTGGACAGGCTCTTGCGGTTTTTCAGGCCTTCAGCCTTGCAAAACCGCGAATTTCAAGGTTGCTTTCCCAAAAACTGAAGTTTTGGGAAAGCCTCTGCTGTTTTCTTGAATTTTGAAAAAACAGCATCATCTGCGGATACGATTACGGATTCACCACGTTGTTGCTACTTTTATTCTGTTGGCCCGGATACTCGTAACTTGAGCTTGTATTTCCTTTGTCTGGCCGGCCGCGAGATACCCCGTGCCATCACCGTATATTTTGCCGTTCCAGAGCCGTGCTGTAACATATAAATCATTACTGGTGGTATTCGTTAGGGTTGTAACCCCTCTGTCCTCCGAGTAATTCCATCGAACGCCATCCGTAGTTTCAGCGAATATCATGATGACTCCCATAGTAAAGAGTACCAAGAGGATACTCACCACTTTTTTCATATTCATAAAAACCTTCCTTTCGTAAATTCCCTTTACGAGAGTAAAATTACAACCCATACGGGCCGTATTATAAAAATAATAACATATCGTTATATTTTTTGTAAATATATAACGCAAAAATCCTTGTGTCAATAGCATTCCGTTCAATAAATTTAAAATATAGAACGGTAGGTTATGACAAAATTACGAAGTATTCTTGCCGAGAATATCAAGGCATATAGAAGTGAAATGGGACTTTCTCAACTAAAACTTGCTGATTTGGTGAATACTGCCCCTAACTACATAGCCATGATCGAGGCGGAAAAACGCTTCCCCAGTGATACAATGCTTGAAAAAATCGCTTTTGCCCTCCAGCGAGAGCCCTTCGAGTTGTTCTCGATAGGTCCTGTACAAAAGCAATGGCAGGCGGCATTATTGGCCGAATTGGCGGATTTTATCAGCTTTAAATTAAAAGAAATACAAAAAACAAGCCCTCGCGAACTATAGCCCGGCAATATCCACACCTTCTCTCGGTACACACCTTTGAGCATGAATATCATCCGCCTTTTTGTTTGGTACGAAACAGTAAAAAACCGTTTTTTTCGCGAAATATGCCGATAAACTACTTGATACACAATATATAGTGTGATAAACTGAATTATATAGAGAAAACCGCTAAATATACGACACTACATATAGCCCCGGTCCGTCTGTATAGGGGCTATATATGGGTCTTAAACCGGCGTCCAAAGCCGGTATTTTACCGAGGTTGACATGCGCTGTCCCCATTGCGGAAACATAGACGACAAAGTAGTCGAGTCCAGAACCCTTGCCAACGGCGAGGCCGTCAGGCGGCGCAGGGAATGTATCGGCTGCGGCTACCGTTTTACCAGTTACGAGCGTATCGAGGAGAAGCAGTTTATGGTGGTCAAGCGGGACGGCAGGCGGGAGCCTTTCGACCGGGCGAAGATAGAAAAAGGGATAGAGCGCGCCCTTGAAAAACGGCCTTTTTCACAGATGCGGGTAGAAAGCCTGGTCAACGACCTGGAAGACCGGGCCGCGATGCTGGGAAAAATGAACCACGAAATAAGCTCCTCGGCCCTGGGCGGCCTGGTACTGGAAACCCTCGGCGCTTTGGACAAGGTGGCCTACATACGCTTCGCGTCGGTATACAGGCATTTTGAAAATTTGGACGAATTTGTCCACGAAATACAGAAATTGGGGGGAACATGATTCACAGCGTCGTAAAGCGTTCGGGAGAAATAGAAACCTACAACAGGCTGAAAATCTGGAACGCCGTCGCCAAAGCCTTCGCCGCCGTCGAAGGAAGCGAAAAAAACTTTTCCGAAACCATCGAAACCCTGACGGGCCGGGTAGAAGAGCTTATACAGGGAATGATGAAAGGCCGCCACCCGAATTCCATACCGGCGATTGAGGAAATCCAGGACCTTGTGGAGACCGCCCTTATCGAGGGGAAACATACCGCCGTCGCCAAGGCCTATATACTGTACCGGGCCAGGCACGAAGCCATGCGGGACGCGAGATCCCTCATGCTGGACATAGATTCGACGATGAACGGCTACCTTAAACAGTCCGACTGGCGGGTCAACGAAAACGCCAACGTCAACTATTCGCTGGGCGGGCTTATCCTCCACAACTCCGGGAGCATTACCGCCAATTACTGGCTTAAAAACATCTATTCCCCGGAAATCGCCGAGGCCCACAGAAACGCCGATTTCCACATTCACGACCTTTCGATGTTTTCCGGCTACTGCGCCGGCTGGTCACTGCGCCAGCTTATCGCCGAGGGCCTCGGCGGCGTTTCCGACAAAATAACCAGCAAGCCGGCAAAGCACCTTTCCACGCTGATGCAGCAGGCGGTAAACTTTTTGGGCTGCCTTCAGAACGAATGGGCCGGGGCCCAGGCTTTTTCGTCGTTCGACACCTACACCGCCCCGTTTGTCAAGGCGGACGGCCTTTCCGACAAGGAAATCAAGCAGTGCCTCCAGAGTTTTATTTTCGGGGTAAACACCCCAAGCCGCTGGGGAAGCCAGGCGCCGTTTACCAACATCACGCTGGACTGGACCTGTCCCGCCGACCTTAGGGAGAAAAAAGCCGTCGTGGGCGGGAAAGAAACGGATTTTTGCTACGGCGACTGCAGGGCGGAAATGGACAGGGTAAACCGCATCTTTATCGAGCTTATGCTGGAAGGAGACGCCGACGGCCGGGGTTTCCAGTACCCTATTCCCACCTACAACATAACGGCCGATTTCGACTGGGACGGCGAAAACACGGCCCTTCTTTTCGAGATGACCAGCCGCTACGGAACCCCGTACTTTCAGAATTTCGTCAATTCCGACCTTGATCCCCAGGACGTGCGCTCGATGTGCTGCCGGCTTCAGCTCGACAAACGGGAGCTCCGCAAGCGCGGCGGCGGCCTTTTCGGTTCCGACGAGCTTACCGGCTCCATCGGCGTCGTTACGATCAATCTTCCCCGAATCGGCTATCTCGCGAAAAACCGGGACGACTTTTTCCGCCGCCTGGAACACCTGATGGTTCTCGCCAGGGAAAGCCTGATAACCAAGCGCAAGGTCGTCGCGAACCTGCTCGAATCGGGCCTTTTTCCCTATACAAAACGCTACCTGCGAACCCTGGACAATCACTTTAACACTATCGGGCTTGTCGGCATGAACGAATGTGCCGCCAACTTTCTGGGCCGCGGCATGACTATCGCCCGTGACGAGGGCCGGAACTTCGCCCTTTCCGTGCTCGATTTTATGCGGCAAAAACTCGCCGACTTTCAGGAAGAAACCGGCGAACTTTTTAACCTGGAAGCGACTCCGGCGGAATCGACGAGTTACCGTCTGGCGAAACACGACAAACAGCGCTATCCCAACATCATCAGCGCCGGGACCACCGAGCCGTACTATACCAACTCGACCCAGCTTCCCGTCATGCAGACGGAGGACATCTTTGACGCGCTGGATCTTCAGGAAAAACTCCAGACCGCCTATACCGGCGGCACGGTTTTCCACGCGTTCCTCGGCGAAGCCATTGAAGACTGGCGAGTTTGCAGAGACCTGGTAAAAACCATCGCCCACAATTACCGCGTCCCCTACTTTACGATTTCCCCCACGTTTTCGGTATGCCCCGTTCACGGCTACCTCAGGGGCGAACATTTTTTCTGCCCCCTCTGCAAAGCGGAAGAAGAACAGCGCCTCGCGGGCAAGATCGCCGCGCTCGAAAAAGAGCGGGAAGCGGCGCTGGCCGCGGGATAGCGGCGGGATAATTTATGAAGGGGGGCCTGTTTCCGTACCCGCGCCGCGTAAGGCCGCCGGATCGCCCGGCCCCCCTTCGGGCAAGCCGGGGTCTTGCCCTACCCCCCAAACGGGGCTGACGCTAAAAAACGTTCGGGCGCTAAAGCCCGTCCGCATAGAAGGAGCATATATGAGAAACCTTGAGGCAATCGAGCGGGAATTGGCCGCGGCGAGGGAGGCCCTGTCCGGTGTAACGGGGACGCCTGCGGAAGTGTACAGCCGTATCGTCGGATATTACCGGTCGGTACGGAACTGGAACAGGGGCAAGCGGGAAGAATACGGCGAACGGCTTATGTTCGACCCTTCCCGCGCGGAGCGGGGGTTTCCCGCTTAAAACCCGGCGGGTATCCGCGCCCCGGATTCCGGCGGCGGGGAGGAAAAAAGAACGGCCGGGCGGGCGGAAACAGATTCGGCGGACGCCGGATCCGCCAGGGTCTTACTGTTTGTAAGGCCCGCCTGCCCGGCCTGCCCTCCCGCGAAAACCGCCGCGGGAAAACTCGGCCTTCCCGTAGACCTGGTTGACGCCGACACCGACGAAGGCCTCGCGGAAGCGGTACGGCACAGCGTCATGTCGACGCCCACGGCGATTCTTCTGTCGCGGAACGGCGAAGAACTTGCCAGGGCGCGGGACCCGGACGGCATCAGCCGCCTTCTGGCCGGATAAGCCTTCACGGAACAGGCGCCGAGCTCGCGGAACGTTGTTTGCGCATGGTATCCGTCGTCCTTAGAAAAACAAGTTTTGTCGATTACCCGGCCCTCGTTTCGTCGGTAATTTTCTTTTACGGCTGTAACCTCCGCTGTCCCTGGTGCCACAACCGGGAACTGCTGACGGAGGGGGAGGCCGTGAAAATTCCCGCGGACAACATCGGGCCTTCCGGTATTCCGGCAAAAAACTCCGTCCCGGTAGACCTTGAAAAGGCCCTGGAGCACGTTGAAAAACGCCGGAAACTTCTTGGCGGGGTCGTGTTGAGCGGGGGGGAACCGACGCTTTATCCCGGCCTCCCCGAACTGACGGCCCGGATAAAGGCCCTTGGGCTCCGGGTAAAAATCGACACCAACGGCATGAGGCCGGACGTACTCGAAAAGCTTTTCGCGAATCACGAAACAAGGCCCGACTATATAGCCATGGATCTGAAACTTGCCCCGGAACGCTACGCGGAACTGTCCCCCGCCGGAATCACGGATCCCGGCGGACATCTCAGGCGCAGCGCGGAGCTGATCCGCCTGTCGGGCATAGCCCACGAATTCCGCAGTCTCAGCCTCCCCTGCTTCGGCGAAAGCGACCGCGAGGCCCTGGCCCCGCTCGCCGGATCGAGTCTCTGGCGTATACGGCCCTTTGTTCCGGCCTAAGTTCCGGTGTTCTGTCCGAATGAAAATGCCAAAATAGTAAAATCCACGTCGCCTTTGTACCGGAAAACGCCCGTTTTTCAGCGCTTTTTTGAAAAGAGCGACGCCGCCGCGGGGAGGAGGCTAAGAAAAAACAGGATAAAACCCGCGACGATATATTGGGAAAAGAGCGCCCAATACGCGGCGGCGGCCAAAAGCGGCAGGGCCACGGCCCCCGCTATCGCGAAGACGATTTTGTTTCCCCAGTT
>JAIRSC010000157.1 GCA_031255645.1 Treponema sp.
CGCATTTCCAGCGTAAAAAATCCCCGGCGGGCCATATACGTCATCAGCATCGCGAAGGCCGCTATCAAAAGAAGCACGCCGCCGGCCGCCCATACGCTGCCGCCGCGAATAAACGCGGCAATCCGCCCGCCGGCCGCGCCGGATTCGGGCGCGGGAGTTTCCGGCGCGGACGGCGCGGCTTGCGCGGCCGGTTTCGGCATTGGTTCCACCCGCGCCGCCGGTTCCGGCCACGGCGCGGCGGTAACGGGCGCGAAAACAGCCGTGGGCGGCGCGGCTGACGCGAGCGGTCCCGTTTCGGGCGCGGGCGGCGCGGACGGTTCTTTGGAAAGGGACCGCCAATCCGCCGAGACGAGGTTCGGGTCTTTTACGATTGAAAGTTCACATGAAAGGTTTCGCACGTTTCGCTTTAGTTCTTCCAGCTCTTTAGCGAGTCTTTTCGTCTTGCCGAGGAGCGCGATTACCCCGAACACGGCGAAAAGAAAAGCTCCGATAACAAGCGCCAGAAGAAATTCAAGCATACTTATTCTTGTTATTGTTCATGTTCCAGCTCAAGCGTCATGGTTGGCCGGTCACAGATTTCGGGCGGGCCGTAATACTGGATGGCGCCGGGAAAACGGAAACATGTTTTTTCCGCCCATTCGCTTCTGGACGCGGCGAAGGTTTTGAAGGGCCTGCCTTCCAGTTCCACCAGGGCTTTTTTGATTACCGGCTTTGAGACGCCGTGGCGCTTTTCCAGATTCATCATCATTGTCAGGGGGATTCCGCCGGGCATCCATTTGTCCGCCGGGGCCACGAGATTTTTCACGCTGGAAATATAGCCGGTAAGGCCCGAGGCGATAAGCACAAAAGCGGTAAAGCCCAGGGAATAACAGTAATCCGCGTCGAAGTTGCTGGGAAAAGCGCAGCGCCCCTCGTATCCGAAGAAATGGGCCAGGACGTTGAACTTCCCCGTGTAGGCCCCCATCCGCTTAAGCTCGTCGAGCTTTTTTTCCACCATGCCGATAAGCAGCTTTTCCGTTTCAATCCGGGAAACCTGAACGTTGCCGTGGGGATCCCTGTCGGCAAGAAGCTGCCGGGCAATGTCCGGGGGAAGGCTTACAAAAAGGTTTAGGGATTCTTCCGAAAGATGCCTTTCGAGCCAGTACTGCTGATCGATAAAATTGGTGATTTTGGAAAGCTCGTCCCCGTAATCAGCCATAAGGTCGTTGAGTTCCTTGATGAGTTTTTTCATCTCCGGGATAAATTCAATCAGCCCTTCGGGAATAAGCGCCGCCCCGAAATTTTCCTTTCCGGCGGCCCGTTTTACTATCGAAGAACATATCTCCTTGACAATATCGTCCAGGGACATTTTCTTCGCTTCCACTTCTTCGGAAACAAGACAGACGTTCGGCCGGGTTTGAAGGGCACATTCCAGGGCGATATGGCTCGCCGAGCGGCCCATAAGCCTGATAAAATGCCAGTACTTTCCGGCGCTGGCGGCGTCGCGTTCTATATTGCCGATAAGTTCGCTGTAGGTTTTTACCGCGGTGTCGAAACCAAAAGAGGCCTCGATATGTTCGTTTTTGAGGTCTCCGTCTATGGTTTTGGGACATCCGATGACCTGGACGGAAGAGCCTTTTTCAATAAAGTATTCGGCGAGGAGCGCGGCGTTGGTATTGGAATCGTCCCCGCCGATAATAACCACCGCGTCAAGGGCGCGTTTTTTCGCGGTTTCAAGGGCCGTGGCGAATTGTTCCGGGCTTTCTATTTTCGTCCGCCCGGATCCGATAATGTCGAAGCCCCCGGTATTCCGGTAGCGGTCGATAATTTCGCCGGTAATTTCCACGGCCCTGTCTTCCAAAAGCCCGCTGGGGCCGCCCAAAAAACCGTAGAGCACGGAATCGGGATTGCCTTTTTTTAGGCCGTCGTAAAGCCCGGCGATCACGTTATGGCCGCCCGGCGCTTGTCCGCCGGAAAGAATAACGCCGACGCGGATAAGGCGCCCGGTCGTACCGCCTTTTCCGTTTACGCAGGAGGCAATGGGTTTTCCGTAGTTGTGCCTGAAAAGGGCGCGTAATTCGTCCCTGTCGGCGGCCGCTTCGGTCGGCGCTCCGAATTCAAGGCCGATTTCTTCCAGGGGGCGCGTCAAACAGGCGGGCAGCTTGGGCATATAGCCATACCGGGCGTTTTGCAGGGCTGAAACTTCCATTATTCTCTCCTCGATAAAAGATTATAGCAGAAGCGGCCCCTGCGGACAAGCTAAGGTCAGAACCACTGCATTTATACTTTCTTCGACTTTTTTTCTCCAATTGACCGTGGCAGTGGTCTACTTTACGGTTAAAATCTCTGCAATTTTGGTTATTTTTCAAAGAATTGAAAGCAAATGCGGAAGCCCAACGGATTCCATAACGACCTTATTCCACACGTTGTACGTGAACCCCGCTTGTGAATCAGCCAATCACGGTTCCGGTAAAATCTTTCCCGGTAAGTATGTTACGCAGATTGTCGAGGTTCCGCCCGGCGGCGCAGATTACCTTAAGGCCGATTTTGGCGGCGTGGCGGCTTGCCACGGGATCGAAGGGAACGTTTTTCCCCGGAACCCATTCGTCGCCGATCATCGCCCTGAAATCGTCCCATGAAATCGCGGACAGCGGCTTTGCCGAGGGGTTTTTCCGGGGATCGTCGGAATATACCTGTTCGATGTTGGAAAGATTTATTACGGTATCGGCGTGGAAGCGCTCCGCGAGAAGTACGGCGTCGTAATCCGAGGAAAAGCCGGGTTTCCAGCCCGCGGCGACCAGAACCTGACCCCTAAACGGTTCGGCCCGGGTAGGATCGACGATCACGTCCTGGACGCACCAGTCCGCCATAACGGCCTTGACAAGCCGGGCGTTAAGCCTGGTCGCCATTACCCCTATCCAGTCGGCCTCGTCGTCGCCGCCGGAGGGGCAGGCTTCCCGGTAGGCCTTTTGCCAGGCCCGGGCGGGACCGCCGCCGCCCACCACGAAAATAAAACGCCGCTTTCCGTCCAAAAGGCCGCCGACAAGGGAACGAAACTCCCGGAGAAAAACCCCGTCCGCTTCCGAGGGGGCCACAATGGAACCGCCGAGGGAAATAACCGTGACCATCAGCTTTCGCGGCCGCTTTGGGAATCGTCTTCCGCGCCCTGTTCCGCTTCGCCCTGTTCGGTTTCGGGGGCGTTTTGCGCGGCTTCGTCATAACGTTGAAGCTCAATCAGAAGTTCGATGCGGGGATCGCCGGACGCGACGCCCCGCGCGCCGCCCGTACCTCGGGCCCCCTCTGAACCCAGGGGGAAAAAATAGATCTGCTCCCCGAATTTCAGGGGTATGGTTTGAATCGTCGTTTTGTAGCTTATTCCTTCGTTGGGAACGGCAAGCCAAATCTGGCCCTGGGCGACAAGAATGTTCTGATCTTTATCCTGAAGGTAGGGAGTGAACTGTATCGCCACGATCACGTTGGTTCCGACCAGCCTGATGCTTACCGGCTTTCCGGGTATCGTAACCTTGGAACTGGCGGCGTTCCACACTTCCTGGCTGTTTTCCTCGATTCTGGCGACTATGTTAAGAACCACCGCCTGTTCGCGCAGGCCGGGCATAAGCTCCTGGGCCTGCATCCCGGCGGCGGCAAGGAGGAAAATCGCTCCAAGCCCGCGCTTAATAACGGAAAAAGACCGTTTCATCGTTTCCAGTTGTTCCTCGAATAATCCGCGGCGCGCAGCATCCGCGGCTCGCCGTAGCTTGTAAACGTGGTTTCCGGCAGCCTGATGATAACCATCTCCGTGGAATTGTCGCTGTCGAGGTATTCAAGAAGGCTGGCCATGTCGGGAATCGCCTGGACTTCCATGCCCGCGCCGGCGAACTGGGAAACCGGCGTATTGACCGGCCTTATAAGCAAAAGAAGGGCAAACACCGTAACAAGGACAAGGCCGGCGGCGGCGGCCAGCGGGAACGGTACGGTAACGGAACCGCCCCAAAACCGCCTAAAAGAAGCGGTTTTCCGGCGCGTTCTCGCCGCCAGCGGCGCTATTTTTTCCCAGACCCGTTCTTCGGCGGCCAAAAACGCCGGCCGTTCCGCTTCGGGAAACATCGCGGCGCGGGCCTTCTTGTAGGCCTCCAGCCTGGCGCCGCACTCGGGGCAGCGGCTTAGATGTTCTTCGAGTTTTTCCTTCCATGGAGAAACAAGTTCGTTATCGAAATACACCGAAAGAATCTGACGACCAGGACACATAATCTCCATCCTTACTCGCTTACCCAACGGGCCCAACTGCGGAAAGCAGCCCGGTCAGGCGTTCACGGGCTCTAAAAACCCTTACTTTAACGTTACCTTCGCTAATACCCAATATACGTCCTATTTCCTTGTAGTTTAACTCCCCATATTCTTTCAATACCAGCACCGTCCGCAAATTTTCGGGAAGCTTGTTCAGCGCTTCCCGCACTTCAAAACGGGTTTCTTTTTGGATAAGAAGCCCTTCCCCGGTTTCGGTTTTCCTCCCGTTTTCCCGAAAGGCCCGCTGATAGGCCCTTCGTTCCCGTTCCTTTCGTTTGGCGTAGTTCAGGGCTGAATTTTTTACCACCCTGATAAGCCAGTATTTCGCCTCTTCAGGATTCGGGAAAACTATGTTCTTTTCATAATACCTGAAAAAAGCTTCCTGGCAAAGGTCCTCGGCCGCTTCTTCGCTTCCGGTAATCCGGCAACTTACCTTGAACAAAACGGGAAAAACCGTTTCGTAGAGCTTCCGAAAAGCCGCGGATTGTGTTTCACGAGCTGCGGGAATTTTAGGCGGAACTTCCTGCTCTTCATCTAAAAACAATTTTTCTCCTCAATACGTTACAATTATCCGCGCCGCCACAGCGTACCGGTTTTGGCGTCTTCGAGAATTATTCCCCGTTCCCTAAGGCTGTTTCGTATGGCGTCCGCCCCGGCAAAGTCCTTTGCCTTTTTCGCCTCCGCCCGCCGGGCGATAAGGGCCTCGATCTCGGCGACGAATTCCGGGCTTTCCCCGCTTTGGGCTTCCAGGCCCCGTTCAAGCCCCAGGCCGAGAATTCCGTCCATCGCGAGCGCCGCCCGCAGGACTTCGGCCGGCGCGGCGCTGTTGTCCCTGAGCAGTCCCCAGAGTTCCGCCATTGCCCGCGGAGTCGCCAGATCGTCTTCCATCGCGGCGGTAAAGGCGGCAAGGCGGGCCGAAACCGCTCCCTCCGGCGAAGAACCCCCAAAAGACGGATTTTTCGCGCTTTCCGAAAGCGACCTGATTTTATCAAGAATGGCCCGGCGGGTGTTTCTTGCCCCGTCCAGCGCCTCGAACGAAAACTGTAGTTGGCTGCGGTAATGGCCGCCCAAAAGCAGGCAGCGGTAATCCAGGGGATCGTAGCCCGAATCGACAAGACTTTGCAAGGTAAGAAATCCACCTGAACTTTTTGACATTTTCCCCCTGTCGAGGACGAGAAATTCATTGTGAACCCAGTATTTTACCCAGGGATGTTTTCCCGTGGCGGCTTCGCTCTGGGCTATTTCGTTGGTATGATGGACGGGCACGTGGTCGATTCCGCCCGCGTGGATATCGAACTGTTCCCCCAGATAACGGATGCTCATCGCCGAACACTCGATATGCCATCCGGGATAGCCTTTTCCCCAGGGGCTGTCCCACACCAGGGCCTGGTTTTCAAATTTGCTTTTGGTAAACCACAGCACAAAGTCGCCGGGATTCCGCTTGTTCCCGTCCACTTCGGCGCGCGCCCCGGCCCTAAGCTCGTCCATGCGGAGCATCGCGAGTTCGCCGTAGCGCGGGAAGCGGCTGATGTCGAAATACAGGTTGCCGCCGGCGGAATAGGTATAGCCGTTCGCCTCTATGCGGCGGATAAGCTCTATCATGTCGGCGATATGTTCCGTCGCCTTACAGACCACGTTGGGCCGGATAATGTTCATCCGGTCCAGGTCGCGGAAAAAGGCTTCCGTGTAGAATTCGGCGATTTCAAGGACGCCTTTCCCCCGTTCGGCGGCGCTTTTTACCATTTTGTCTTCGCCGGAATCGTCGTCCCCGGAAAGGTGGCCTACGTCGGTTATGTTCATAACGTGGGTTACCTTGCCGCCCCCGGCGCGAAGGGTTCTGGTAAGAATGTCGTGGGTGACATACGCGCGGAGGTTCCCGATATGGGCGTAGTTGTACACTGTCGGCCCGCAGCCGTAGAACCCGGTTTCGCCGGGCCGCAGCGGCTCGAAATCCTCTGTTTTTCTGCCCAATGTATTGAATAAACGAAGCGCCATGCCTTCTCCCCATTCCGTGTTTGGCGTTGTATAATGCCCTATGCCCACGCTAGCCGAATTCTACAGGAATTTCAATCGTCAAAAGAATTTTGACGGCGTTTTTCGCTTTGACGAGCCGATGGCGGCCCACACAACCTTCAAAACCGGCGGCCCGGCGGATGTATGGGTGCGTCCCGAAGGCGGCGCTTTTCCCGAATACTCCGGGGAGCTGATTTTATCCGCCCGGAAAGAAGGAATCCCCGTGTTTATTCTGGGCGGCGGGGCCAACATCGTGGTGTCCGAAAACGGCATACGGGGCATTGTGCTCGATACGGGCGGCTACAGGGGCATACGCCGGGAACCCGGCGATATAATCGCCGTGGAAGCGGGCGCGGCGGTGGACGACGCCGTGGAATTCGCCGCTTCCTCCGGGCTTTCCGGCCTGGAATTCCTCGCCGCCATGCCCGGATCGACAGGCGGGGCCTTGTGGATGAACGCCCGCTGTTATGAAAAATCCGTTTCCGACGTTCTTGCCGAAACCGAAATTCTCGATTTGAGCGGCCCGGTTCCGATTCGAACGCGCGTTCCCCGCCGGGAAGCGGAATTCGGCTATAAAAAAAGCCCGTTCCAGAGCCTTGACGCCCTTATTCTTGGCGGCCGCTTTGCCCTGAAAAAGGGCGAGCGAAGCAAAATAACCGGGGAAATGGAAACGCGCCGCCTTGACCGGGAAGCGAAAGGCCACTTTCGTTTCCCCTCGGCGGGCTCGGTCTTCAAGAACAACCGGGATTTCGGCAAACCGGCGGGGAAAATCATCGACGAACTGGGACTGCGGGGCCTTTCGGTGGGAGACGCCCAGGTAGCGCCCTGGCACGGCAACATCATCATAAACCTCGGAAACGCCGGCGGATCGGACATTAAGGCCCTGGCGGAACTGGTCAGGGACAGGGTCAGGGCCGCTGCGGGCCTGGAACTGGAATACGAGGTCCTGTTCGCCGGGTTTTAGGGCAGGGAGCCCGTCCCAAAACTAATTGACTGTGCGCTGGGCGCTGGGCGCACGGTTTTGGGAAAGCACCCTTGTTGTCTAATTTCGACCGTTCCCGGGCTTTTACCGGTCGGTGCATAGAACCGGGAGTGTTCAGTTTACCTCAGCTCTTGGAACTGGCTGAGTCGTGATTGACTTTTTACCGCAAATGGTATTAAATCGCATACAGGATGGCAAAATCACGGGTTCGGTCGGCAATCGGTTCAGAGGTTTTAAAATACCGGCTGTTCCACGGCCTTTTGTGCGCCGCCGGGCTGGCGG
>JAIRSC010000112.1 GCA_031255645.1 Treponema sp.
CCTCCGCTATGTCGCCCCATTCGGCAAGTTTTCTGTGGAGGGTTTTTCTGCCTATCTTCAGCGTTTCCGCCGTTTTGCTTTTGTTGCCTTTAAAGAAACCCAGCGTATCACGGACAATGATGCGTTCCGCCTCTTCCATCGTGGAGCCTACCGGTATCGATATCCGGCTTTCGCCGTCCGCCGCCCGGATCGTCGGGGGAAGGTCGGCCTCGGTAAGCACGCTACTCTTGGACATGACGACGGCGCTTTCGACGCAGTTACGAAGTTCCCGGACGTTGCCCGGCCAGTCGTAGCCGTAAATCGCCGCCCTGGCTTTTTCGTCAAAGCTCTCGATTTGCTTGCCGTTTTCCTCGGCGCATTCTTTAAGAAAAGCGCTCAGCAGAAGCGGAAGATCGTCCTTGCGTTCCCGGAGCGGCGGCACGTGGATGTTTACCACATTAAGGCGAAAGTAAAGATCTTCCCGGAAATTGCCCTTTTCCACTTCCGCCTTGAGATCCTTGTTGGTCGCCGCGACAATCCGCACGTCCACTTCGAGGGTTTCCTCGCCGCCGACCCGCTCGAATTTTTTGTCCTGGAGTACCCGCAGCAGCTTTATCTGAATGTTTTGATCGATTTCGCCGATTTCGTCAAGGAAAAGGGTGCCTTCATTGGCAAGCTCAAAACGGCCCCGTTTGCGGCCGGCCGCGCCGGTAAAAGCTCCTTTTTCGTGGCCGAAAAGCTCGCTTTCTATAATCGATTCCGGCAGGGCGGCGCAGTGCACCTTGACCAGGGGCTTGCCTTTCCGGGGCGACAGCTCGTGTATGGCGTCGGCGACCAGCTCCTTGCCGACCCCGGATTCGCCCGTGATAAGTATCGAAGCCTTCGCCGGCGCGACGCGGCTTATCGTATCAAAGACCCGGCGCATCGCGGCGCTGGAGCCTATCATCCTGCGGAACTGAATTTGTTTTTCAAGTTCCGCCTCAAGGCTTTTGTTTTGCAGCGCCAGTTCCCGGGTATGCAGGGCCCGTTTTACCAGCATCGTCAGGTGATCGATATTCGGAGGCTTGGTGACAAAATCGTAGGCGCCGTTCCGCATGGCGGCTACCGCGTTTTCCACGGTACCGTGTCCGGTAAGAATGATCACCGGAAGGCCGGGATGTTCGGCGTTGATTTTCCGCTGGAATTCCTCGCCGCTCATCCCCGGCATGCGGAGATCGGTAATCACAAGATCGATGTCGCCCTTTTCAAAACGCTTCCAGCCCTCGCCCCCGTCCGCGGCGGTAACCACCTCGTAGCCTTCCATCGCAAGGGAATCGGCAAGGCCTTCGCGGATGTTTTTTTCGTCATCCGCCACAAGAAGCCGGAACGTCATACCGTCTCTCCCACCCTGCCGGTAAGAAGTTTCCGCTCTTTCTGCGGCACGGGCAGGGTAATCGTAAAGCAGGAGCCGCTTCCTTCTTTTGACTTTACCGTAATTTCTCCCTGATGTTCCCTGACAATCTTGAATACCAGAGTCAGCCCCAGCCCTGAACCGTTTTCCTTGGTGGTAAAATACGGTTCGAATATTTTGGAAAGATTGTCTTCGGGAATCCCGCGGCCGGAATCGCGAATGCTGATGGCGACTTCCCCGTCCGCGAGTTCCGTTTTTACCGTAAGCCTGCCGCCGCCGGGCATCGCGGCTACGGCGTTTTGTATCAAATTAAGCACGGCCTGTTTGAGTATGCGTTCGTCAAAATCAACAAGAGGGAGTTTGTCTTCCAGCTCGAGCACGGCTTCAATACGGGCGTCGCTTAACTCATAACCGACAAATTCCATCAGCTCCCTGATAAACGCGTTGATGTCCCCCTCGCGGGGGTCCAGGTTCATGGGGCGGACGGCGAAAAGAAAATCCACGACAATATGGTTGAGCCGGTCGATTTCTTCGTCGATCACGTTCATGTATTTGTTGAAAAGCTTAAAGTACGCGTTCGGGCCCACGTCGTCGTGCGCGTCGCGTTCTTCCTCGTGGGCCCGGTAATACAGATCCTCGTTTTTCTTCATCGTCTTTCGGAGAAGCTGCATGTGAATCGAAATGGATCCAAGGGGATTTTTTATTTCATGCGCCACACCCGCCGCCAGCGTGGTAAGGCTCGCGAGGTTTTCCATCCGCCGCATTCTGGCTTCCCGGCTCCGCTTTTCCGTAACGTCCCGCGCGTGTACGAGCGATCCCGTAACATGGTAATTTTTTACCAGCGGGGAAACGCTGATCGCGAGAAGCCTCCCGACGCCTTTGGCATCCACGTCGAATTCCCGGTCGCTGATCCTGTCGCCGGAACGAAGGGCCTGTTCAAGAAAAGCGGCGGTTTTTTCGTCGCGGACAAGGTTCCAGACCGGTACGGTTTCCGGCTCGAAGGTTCCCCGGCTGCCGCCCGAAACCATCGGGAAAAGCCGTTCGGCGGATTTGTTTGCCAGAATAAGGCTGTGATCCGAAGCGCAGACCAGTATCCCTTCGTTAAGCGAATCGAGTACCGTTTCAAGGCGGTCGATTTCTTCCCCCATCGAAACAAACAGGTTTTTTATCTGTTCCGGGGTAAGCTTGGCGAGTTTCTGCGCCGCGCGGGTAATAAACTGCCTCATGGCGCCCCGCGCCCCGCGCACGTGTTTTTCAGCCGTAAGGCCAACTGTTCCATCACCATAGTCTCTTTTATATTATAGGTATCCGAAGCGCCGAAAGCGTCAGTCAGCTCGCGTTTCCAGATACAGACAAGCTCCGTTTTTTCGCCGCAGCTTTCCCCGCCGCGAAGAAACGCGGAAAGGAGGAGGAGGATGTTTTTGCAGAACCGCGCGAAAAGCCCGGGAACCTCAAAATTGTCCGTATGCTTGTTAAGCGTAAACAGGATCGTTCTGATATCCGGCGCGGGCCGGCCGAATTTTTCGGCAAGGGGAACGGCGAACTTTTCCAAATCGGCCAGGGCGTCGGGCGGCGTGGTTCCGGCGGCCCCGCGTTCCCGGACGGCGGCGGCGGCAATCGAGGCCGTAAAATACGCTCCCAGCGAATAAAGGGAAGCGTTGTCCACCGGAAGAAACGATTCCAGATACGCGGCGATTATCCCCGTGTCCCGGCGGTATCCCTCGGGAACCGGGGATTCCGGCGGAAGTCCGGGTTCCGGGGAAAGTCCCGGCGCCGCGTAGTCCCTGTCCCGGAATATCCGGCGTATCACGTCGATTTCCTCTTTGGCGCTCCGCCGGGCAAAACGGTAGTTTCTGAGCCGGGACCGTATTGTCGGAAGCAGCGTCCCCGGTCTTGAACAGGTAAGGACAAGCGTTACCCGTGCCGGCGGCTCTTCAAGAATTTTCAGCAGCGAATTTTTCGCCCCTTCCTGCATACGATCGGCGTTTTCGATGACGATACATTTGTGTTTCCCCGCCGGGGCAAGCCGGCTCCAGTACGCCGCCCGCCGAATCCAGGCTATCGGGATAAATTCTCCCATGCCGCCCGATTCAAGTTTCATCGAATTCTTCACGAGCGTCTCAAGGGTCTTGAGCGCGTCCGTTTCCGCCCGGGTTTCAAAGGCTTCCAGGTCTTCTTCCAGGTCCGAGACAAGGCCCGACACTTTTCCCAGTTTGGGATCGTCTTCCCACAGGACGGGAGAAAAGCGTCCAAGGAGCTTGCGTACGGATCGGATAAAAAGACGCTTTACGGCGGACGTGTCCGGCTCCCGTCTGAAAGCCGCCGCGCAGGCGCTTATCTCCGCGAAAAACGATCTTTGCCCCAGCAGCAGCAGATCCCCTGAGACCAGGTTCCGGTGGCGGACGCAGCCTGGGCAGGCGCAGTTCCAGGCGCCGGGCGTTTCCGCTTCGCAGGAAAGAACCCGCGCCAGTTCCAGCGCCGCGCTTCCCTTCCCGGACGCGGCGGGACCGGAAAAAAGCAGCGCGGGGGCAAGGCGTCCGCCGTCCAGGTCGGCGGCAAGCTGTTTGATTATTTCCTGGTGAAGTATGTTGTCGAACATGCCTACGCGAACGGCCCTCCCCGCCCCGAAAGAACGAATACGGAACCGTCCGCGAACAAAACCGATTCCCGAATCGGCGCGATGAACGGAAGCAGCGTCCGCGCGAAGAAACTTTTTCCAAGGAGCGGCGCCGAATCAAAAAGGGGCTGTACCCAAAGAACGAGCAGAACAACGGAAACCAGGGCGACGCCTTCCACAAACCCAAGAATAAAACCGAGAAAGCGGTTAAAGCCGTCAAGATGAAGGCGGTCGATAATGTCCCTTACGACGCGGTCGAGTATCTTTCCCGCCACAAAAACAACGAAAAAGATTCCGGCAAAGGCGAGTATTTCCGGAACGACGGCGGTGTCCGAAAGCGCCCTGCCCCGGATAAACGCCGCGCCGGCCCTGAAGAAAAATACCGCCGCCGTTATGCCGAACGCGAAAGACGCCAGGGCGATTATTTCCCCGGTAAAGCCCCTGAGAAAGCAGCGCAGGGTTAAAAGCCCGAGCAGCGCGAAAAAGACTATGTCAATGGGCTGCATCCGTTTTTTCCCCCAGGGCGAGAATCGCCTCCGCTATGGCGCCGGCGGCGTCTACGGAGCCGATTTTCGCCGACGCGGCGGCCATGGCGTCCCGCAGCGTCCTGTTTTCGGCGGCAAGAACGACGGCTTCCCGCAATTCCGCCGCCTTCCGTTCAAGGCCGCCCGGCCCCGGACCGATAACCCTGGCGGCGCCGGCCTTTTCAAAAAACCGGGCGTTTTCCACCTGATCGCCCCTGGTACCGGCGCCGGCAAGCGGAACAAGTATCATCGGCTTTCCGGCGGCGGCGCATTCCCAAACCGTTCCGGCGCCGCTCCGTCCCAGAACCAGGTCCGCGGCGGCCAGCGCCGCCGGCATTTCTTCTTTTATGTAGGGAACGCTTTTATAGCCGGCGGAGGAGGGAATCGCTTCGTTGTTCGCTCCCGTCTGATGAAGCACGTTATAGTAGCGGGTAAGAACGGGAAGCGTCTCTTTTACGAGGCTGTTTATTTCCAGCGCGCCCTGGCTTCCCCCCAGAACAAGAAGCATGTTTTTTTCTTCGGAAAAACCGGCAAAGGCCCTGCCTTTCGCGGCGTCGACGGATTTAAATTCCCGCCTTACCGGATTTCCCGGCGCCGTTACGCGGGAACGGTACTTTGGGGGGAACTGTTCCGCGGTTTCGCCGTAGGCGGTGAAAATTCTGCCTGAGCCTTTGGACGCGAAACGGGCGTTGAGTCTTGTCGCGAGGCCGGGACTGTAGTCGGACTCGTGGGTAAAGACGGTAAGCCCCAGCGAAAAAGCCGCCGCGCAGGGGGGGACGCTGACAAAACCGCCCTTGGAAAAAAGCATGACGGGTTTTTCCCGTTTGAGGATCTTTCGCGCGGCAAAAAAACCGCCTATTACCCGGAAAATATCGGTGAAATTTTTTAGGGAAAAATTCCGCCTGAACTTGCCCGACGGAACCCCGAAAAATTCCAGCCCGGCCGCCTCCACTATGCTCCTGTCCATGCCGGTATCGCAGCCGATCCAGAACACGCGGCATTCGGCTTTCTCTTTAAGACGCGACGCGACGGCCAGACCCGGATAAATATGTCCCCCGGTTCCGCCGCCGGTAAAGGCAACACAGAACATGTTCCAATGGTATATGATCGGCGTCCTTTCCGCAATATTGGAACTACGCGAAATTATCGTTTGAGCCGCACACGATTCGAACGTGTGACCCACGCCTTAAAAG
>JAIRSC010000015.1 GCA_031255645.1 Treponema sp.
CCGCCCGTGCGGTTACGGCTAACGCGGCAAGGCGCGTCGTGGACGCGGCGGCGGAAAACAGGAAGGAAGCGCGGCGCCCATTGGCAGGGATCGAGTCGTGTGTTGTTTTACAGACGCCAAAAATTCCGCTCACGGTTTCCACAATAGCATCCTTTGTGAAAGGCGTCAAGGGCGCAATTTGCCGCGTACAGGAGCGCCCTTGACCGCTCATGGTCAATAGGCTACAGTTAAGCCATATTCCAAACAAAGGGAGGATTGTATGGCAGAACCCGCGAAACGCGATCCCGCCGCGCCGAAATTTCTGGAAATCACGATTAAAGACGGAGACGGAAAAACCTGGCAGACCCTTTTTGCCCACGCCAAGGATTTTTCAACCGGGTCGGTGGGGTATTACGTGTCCGACAAGATCACCAACCCCGCCAGCGCCGAACGCTACCAGTGCGGGCTTTCGTTTACCCTGATTGGTTCCAAGCCGGGCGCGTAACGCGGTTGACGCGCTTCCCGCCGGGCCGGACACCATGATTCGGGTCTACGACGTTGTTTCCGGCTCCATAAAAGACAACGGCGTTTGTTTTGTGTTTCCTTCCGAAACCACGGCGGCGCTGTGGGCAAGGAAGATCTGCGCGCCGGGCGGGACTTCCGCCGCTCCGGGTTCCGCCGTCCGTTCCGTCGCGGCCGGCAGGTTCATGGCCTGGGATCGCTTCAAGGAACACGTCCTCAGGGCGGAAAGCCGGGACAAAAAACCCGTGTCGGCGGCGCTGCGGAAATTCTTTGCCCGCCGCCTTGCCGGGGACAACGCCGCCGAACCCTTTCTGCGAACCCTTATTCCCCCGGACTACGCGGATAACGGCGAAGCCTTCGCCGGCTTTATCGCGTCGGCGCTGCCCGCCCTGGAGTCCTGGGAAAAAAGCCTGGGGAGTTTTCGTCCCGACGGCGAAGACCGGGATCTGGCCGAAATCAAAATACGCTATACCGCGTTTTTGGAACGATTCGGCCTTTTCGAGCCCTCCTGGGAAACGTCCCCCTTCGACGGCGGCGGAAAGCGCTACCTCGTCTTTTTTCCCGAAGTCCTCGAGGACTTTCCCGAATACCGGGACGCGCTTTCCCGCCCGGAAATTGTCCTCGTCCGCCCGGACGACGCGGCCGAACAATACGACGCGGCCGAACAATACGACCGCACGACGCGCCCCCCCCCAGACTTCCCGACGCTCCGCTTCTTCGCTTCCGCCCGGGAAGAGATTCGCGAAGCGGTTATCGCGATGCGGCGCCTGCGCGAGGAAAACGGCATCCCCTATTCGGATATGGCGGTAAGCCTTCCCGGTTTCCGGCGCGTCGCGCCCTACCTAATCCGCGAACTTTCGCTGCGCGGCGTTCCCTTCGTCGTCAGGGCGGGAAGCTGTTTGGCCGATTACGGGCCGGGCAGGCTTTTTTCGCAGATCCGCGAATGCGCCGCTTCGTCGTTTTCCTTCGATTCCGTCAAGGCCCTGCTGTTAAATCCCTTCGTCCCCTGGAAAGATCCCGGACTGAACAGTGACCTGGTAAGCTTCGGGATATACAACCACTGCGTGTCGCCGTTTTCCGAAAAAAACCGGGGAACCGTGGACGTTTGGGAAGAGGCCTTCAAGAATTCGGGGGGAACGGAACTGAAGAACCATTACGGGCTTATAAAGCGCCGCGTATCCGCTCTGGCCGAATCAACAAGCTTCGCCCAAATCCGGGATCGCTACTTCGGATTCCGCGAACTGCTCGATACGGAAAGATGCTCCGCCGAAAACGACGCGGTTCTTGCCCGCTGCGTCGAGGAGCTTTCCGCCCTTGTCGAACTTGAGGAAGAATACCCCGAAGCGGCGGCGGAAGGCCTTCGGGCGGGCCCGGCCGCCTACGGCTTTTACGTTTCCCTGCTGAAAGAAAAACAATACGTGCCCTCTTCGGCCGGCGGGGGAGTGAGCGTGTACGAGTATCCGGTCGCCGCGGGCGCTCCGTTTGGCTGCTGCTTTGTCCTTAACGCCGGGCAGGAAGCCGCGCTGCGATACCGGCCCCTCGGCTTTCTGCGTCAGGACAAACGGATACGGCTTGGCCTTGAGGACAGGGACCTTTCCCCGGAGATCATCGCCCTGTTCCGTTCGGGGCAGACGGGAGAAGCTCCGTTTCTCTGGTTCAGCGCCTCGGAAAAAAGTTTTTCCGGCTGGGACAGGCCCCACAGTTGTTTTATCCGGGACGGCGGAACGCCGCTCTCCCGCGATACGGACGGAATCGTCCGGCCCGCTTCTTCCGGGACGGATCTGTTTCTCGCGGAAAAATCGTGGTGGCTGGATTCGTTTGAAAATTCCGCCGGCTCTGCCGATCCCGCCGGGGCGGGCGGGCCGGGCGAAGTTTTTCCCGAACGGCTTTTTCCAATCCAGAAAGAAGGTTTCGCGAACTGGAGCGCCGTTCTTCTGGAATCGGGGAACGATGGCTTTGGCTTCTTCGGGGAAAAGCCCGCCGGAACGGCCGCGGAACCGCTGCGGCGGCGTATCGCGAAACGAAAGATGGACGGCACGGAGCTTTCCGTTTCCGCCACCGACATGACGGATTTTTTTTCCTGCCCGCTGTTCTGGCTGCACAAACATGTTTTCGATCTTGAGGAACATCCGATAGACGCGGCCATGCTGGACGACGCTTCGCTTGGGAACATTCACCATAAAATTTTGCAGCGGCTTTTTGAAAAAATACGGGACGAAGACGGAAGCTTTAGGGCCGCGAATCTGGATCGCTACTGTCTTTGGGCCGGTGAATTGAGCCGCGCCGTTTTTCGGGGCGACAGGGATTTCCGGGGGCTTTTGGCCTATCCCCTGCTTGAACCGCTCGCGGACGCCATGGCGCGGCGCGTCTCTTTGCTCCTGCGTACCGAGGCAAAATACTTTTCCGGCTTTGCCGTGGACGCGCTTGAAGAAAACTTCTCGTTTGTCAAAGGCCCGCTCAGGTTTACCGGAAAGATAGACAGGGTTTCCCTGTATCCCGCCTCCGATCCGCGGAATCCGGGCGACGCGCTGATCGTCGATTACAAAACCGGAAAAAGTCCGGCGCAGAACGAATGTGTTCTTTCCGGCGGGGTTTTGAGGAATTTCCAGATGCCCCTGTACATTCTGCTCTATGAGGAAAAGACGCGGCGGAAAGCCGGCGGCGCGTATTTTTTCAGCATCAACAAAAACGAAATAAAACAAATCGCCGGAACGCTTTCCCGCAAACGGGGCGTTTCCCGCGAGAAGTACCAGGAAACCCTCGATTCCGTCGACGAATACGCCGGCCGTTTCCGGGCCGCGCTCGAGGAGCTCGATTTTTCGCCCGGCGTCTTTCCCCTGGGGAAATGCGTTTCCTGTTTGTATAAAACCGTCTGCCGGAGCGTCTATGCCCTTAACCCGCCGGGGAAAAGCTCCGCGAAAAACAGGACGAAGGAGAAAGACGATGCTGCCCTTTCTTAGGGAACTGGACGACGAACAGTACGGCGCGGCCACGTCCACGCTGAACACGGCGGTCAGCGCCGGCGCCGGTTCCGGGAAAACCAGGGTACTGGCGGCGCGTTACCTCTGGCTTATAACCGGGGGAATCTGCCGGGTGGAAGAGATTCTCACGATCACCTTTACCAACAAAGCGGCGAACGAAATGCACGACAGAATTTACCGGCTTCTTCTCGCGCACCGCGAAATTCCCGAAGCGCGCGCCGCGGTGGACAATTTTCACAACGCCGCCATTTCCACGCTGGATTCCTTCTGCGCTTCGGTCGCCCGCTCCGCGTCGCGGCTTTACGGCGTCAGCCCGGACTTTTCTCCCGACATGGGCGGGATACGGGAACTTGCCCGCGCCCTGGCCCTGCGCTTTGTTCTTGACCGCCGGAACAATCCGGGTCTTAAAGACCTTATCGCGGAAAAAAAGATCCGCCATGTAGCCGACGAACTTTTCGCGTTCCCGGCGCTGCGGCACAGCCGGATTTCCCGGCCCCTGGACTACGCGGATTTTAGGGGGCGGCAGAAGGAAAAACTCCTTCGGGACTGGACGGAAAAAACGGCGCGGGCTTCGCGTCTCGCGGCGGCCCTTAAAGCGGAGGCGGAATCCGGCCTTGAGCTGACAGGCGATTTCGCCGCCGTCCTTGCCGCCGAAACGGAGGTTCCCGGCATAGAGGCTTTTTTGAACGGCGCGGGGAACGAGGCCCTCCGGCGGGACGCGGAAAATTATTTTTCGTTTCTCAACGGGCTCGCGTATTTTTCCGTAAGAAAACGATCCGAAAAATACGAGCCGTTCAAACGGTATTGCGGGGAACTGCGGGAACTTGCCGCCGAACTTGAGTCGGCGGCCAACTATGTTTTGCGGTGGGACATTGTGGAAGCGGTGTATCCGCTGATGGAAGAGTACCAGTATCTTCTTGACAAAACAAAGCGCGAGTCGGGGGCGCTGGGTTTTTCCGACATTGCCTGTCTTGCCGTGGACGCCCTGGGCCGGGACACGGATCTCAGGCAGATGTACAAGAAGGCGTTCAGGCAGATCATGATCGACGAGTTCCAGGACAACAACGCGCTCCAGCGGGATCTGGTTTATCTTTTGGCGGAAAAACACGAGCGCCGCGAACAGAGCGCGCCTTCGCGGGAAGACTTGATTCCCGGCAAGGTTTTTTTTGTCGGCGACGAAAAGCAGTCCATATACGGTTTCCGGGGCGCGGACGTTTCGGTGTTCCGGGGCCTTGCCGCCGATTTTTCGGATGGAAACCTCAGCCTGAGCCGCAATTACCGTTCGTCCCCGATGTTGATAAAAGCCTTTAACCGGATATTCGGCGGGCTGGGCGGCGAAGGCGGCGCGGCGGAAGCGAAAGACGCCGAAGGAATTTTTCCGCCCGGCGGAAAGGAAGGCGCGCCTAAGGAAGGCGCGCCTTATGAGGCGTCCTACAGCCGGCTGGAAAGCCGCGCGCCCGGCGAAGCGGAGGCGGCCGATGACGGAAAGCCGGCGCTTCACTTCGCGTTTTTTGACAAGGGCGAAATGGACGAGGACGATCCCCGAAAAGCCGAAAGCTTCGAGGCGGCCTACATAGCGTGGAAAATAAACGAAATGGTTACGGGACGCCGCGAAATCTACGACAGGAAGGAACGGAAAAAACGGCCCTGCGCCTACCGGGATTTCGCGGTTCTTCAGCGAAGCTGTACCCGGCAGCACGAGCTTGAAAAACAGTTCAAGTCCTACGGCGTCCCGTTCAGCGCCGACAGACCGGCGGGCCTGTTCGACGACGCGCCGGTAAACGATTTTTCCGCCCTGCTCAGGCTGCTGCTGTATCCCTCCGACCGGATCGCCTACGGCGCGCTGCTCCGCTCTCCGTTCGTGCGTTTAAGCGACGCCGGTTTTAGCGCCTGTATGCTGAACCCCGGCGAACCGTTTGACGAAGAAGCGGAGCGCCTTATGCCGCCGCCGGATCGGGAACTGTACCGCGCGGGCGGAAGGCTTTACCGGGAACTTCGCGGCGACATGGAAAAACTTTCCGTCCCCTGTCTGATAAGCAAACTCTGGTACAAAGTGGGCTACCGCTATGAAACCCTCTGGTCGCCTTCCGCCCAGGCTTTTTCCGATCTCTACGATCTTCTTTTTGAACTTGCCCTGTTCGTCGACGGCAGGGGAAAGGGGCTTCCCGAATTTCTTGATTACCTCGACGATCTTGCCGCCAAAGAAGAAACCACCGACGACGCCGAACTTCCCGACGAGGCGGGAAACGGCGTACGGCTGATGTCGATCCACAAATGCAAGGGCCTTGAGTTTCCCGTCGTTTTTGTTTATAACTGCGGAAGGCTCGAAAGATCCCGCTCGCAGACAAGCCTCGCTTCCTATTCGGAACGCTGGGGCGTCTCGCTCAGGCTGCCCCCCGCCGGGGAATTCGGCGAACACAGCGGCGATTATTTTTTCCGCCTTGAAAACGAGGAAGAAAGCCGGAAGAGCGCCGCGGAACTCAGGCGGCTTCTCTATGTCGCCATGACCAGGGCCGAATACGCCCTCTATGTAACCGCTTCGCTGCCCGCGCCGAAGGCCGGTGAAAAAGACGCTCCCGATTCCGATCCCGGCACGGCGGAATACATAAAACAACGGCTGGCCGCGCTTCATGTCCCCGATCTGAAAGCGAACAGTTTTCTTAACCTGCTGATTCCCGTTCTTGCCGGCGCGGACGATTCGTGTTTTACCGTTGAGCCAATCCGCGATCTTGTCAGGAAGGGCGGCCCCGAAGAAAGAAGCGGCATGAGGGAGGCCGTTCTGCGCGCGGCCCCGTTTTACGAAAAAGCTCCCGTTCCTGAAGAAGAAATCCTGTTCCCCCCCGTTATTCCCGCGAGCGAACTGCGCGCGCCCTGCCGTTTCGCGGCGCCGGTCGAAGCGGACGACGATCTTGACAGGCTGCTGGAAGCGGCCGGACTCGGGAGCGAGGCCTTCGGTACCATCGCGCACGCTTTTATCGAGGCGCGCTTCAAAAATCTGCCCGAAAAAATTCCCTCCCGGATTCTTGTACGCCAAAACTACGCCGCCGCGATAAAAGAAAAGGCCCGCGAAATGGCGGACGGGTTTTTCGCTTCCGCGCTGGGGGCGGAGAGCGCCGCGTCCACGTTCAGGGAAACGGAGTTTTCCGTGCTTAGCGCGGCGGGGGACAGCGTCGTCGCGGGAAAAATCGATCTTCTTTTTGAGCGTAACGGAGAAATCCACATCGTCGATTTCAAGACGGATAAAACCGAGGATCCGCTCAAACATTCCGGCCAGCTTTGCCTGTACCGCAGGGCCGTTTCGGACATCTACGGAAAGCCCGTCCGCTGCCTGCTCTTTTTTCTCCGCAGCGGCAGGGCGCTGGAGCTGGACGACAGCGCGTTACGGACAAGCCCGGAAGAACTCGCCGCGCTCTGGAAACAGGAGAGGCTTCGTTGATATTGTATATATTAAGGAGGCTGTATGCCGCTTAAAGAAACGTTTCTTTCACTTAAAAAAGCCCAGGCGCTTTTGGCCCTGCAAAACAGAAGCCAAAAAGACGCCGCCCTGCTTGCCGCGGCGGCGGCCATAGACGGGGCGAGGGCGGCGGTACTTTCCGCGAACGCCGCCGATGTGGAACGGGCCAGGCGCGGCGGCATGAAGGATGCCCTTGTGGACAGGCTCTTTCTTGACGGCAGGCGCGTCGACGCGATGATTGAAGGGATCAAAACCGTGGCCGATCTTGAGGATCCTGTGGGCAGGGTAAAAGCGGGATGGAAAACCCCCGACGGCCTTTTTATCGAGGAATGTACCGTTCCCCTGGGCGTCGCGGCGATCATTTACGAATCCCGCCCCAACGTTACCGCCGACGCGGCAAGCCTCGCCTACAAAGCCGGCTGCGCGATACTGCTCCGGGGTTCGTCCGCGGCGCTGGATTCAAACCGGGCCATTACCGCCGCGATCAAGCAGGGCCTTAAAGCCGGCGGCGGCATAGCCGAAGCGGTGGAACTTGCCGATTCGGGGGATCACGGCGACGTGGATGAAATCCTTTCCGCCAGGGGGCTGGTCGATGTCGCGCTTCCCCGCGGCGGCCATGATCTGATACGGCGGGTCGTCGAAAACGCCAGGGTTCCGGTGATAGAAACCGGAGAGGGCAACTGCCACATTTTCGTTGACGCTTCCGCGGATATTCCCGAGGCGCTCGACATTGTCGAAAACGCCAAGGTCCAAAAACCCGGCGCCTGTAACGCGGTGGAAACGGTTCTCGTTCACCGGGAGATTCTTTCCGCCTTTATGCCCGCCCTTGCCGCCCGGCTTGCCGGCAGGGTGGAACTGCGCTGCGACGCCGCCTCGAAAGCCGCCGTTTCCGGCAGCGGGGAATACCCGGCGGGTCTTCGCGTTAAAGACGCCGTTGAGGAAGACTGGACGGAAGAATTCCTCGATTATATCCTCGCGGTAAAAACCGTCGATTCCGTCGATCAGGCGATTGAACACATCAACCGCTGCGGCACCCGTCATTCCGAGGCGATTCTTGGCAACGACATGAAAAACGCGGAAACGTTTTGCCAAAAAGTCGACGCCGCCTGCGTCTACGTCAACGCGTCGACGCGGTTTACCGACGGCGGCATGTTCGGCTTTGGAGCGGAACTCGGCATAAGCACCCAGAAATTCCACGCGCGGGGGCCGATGGGGCTCGACGCCCTTACCACGATCAAGTACCGGATAAGCGGCCGGGGCCACATAAGGGGCGGGCAATGATACGGCCGGTTAAAGACAGTGACGCGAAAAACATTGCCGGAATTTACAACCACTACGTCAGGGAAACGGTGGCTACGTTCGAGGAACGGCCGGTTTCCATCGGAGAGATGACCGGGCGTGTCGCCGCGGTCAGCGCGAAGTATCCCTGGCTTGTTTTGGAAGAAAACGGAGAGGTTTCGGGCTACGCCTGCCTGAACTCCTGGAAAGAGCGTTACGCCTACCGCTACGCCGCGGAACTTTCCATATACCTTAAAACGGGCCTTGAGGGAAAAGGCCGCGGTACGGAACTTATGAAAGCGCTTCTTGAAGCGGCGCGAAAGACGGAACTCCACGCCCTTGTCTCGGGGATCACACTGCCCAACGAAAGAAGCGTCGCCCTGCACGAAAAATTCGGCTTTGTAAAAATCGCCCAGTTTAACGAAATCGGCTTTAAACTGGGCCGGCGTCTTGACGTGGGATACTGGGAACTGATAATTTAGAAACCCAGGTCCTTGCCGATAAGTATCACTTTAATCCGTCCCGCGGGCTTACAGAGGCGGGTAGTTACGATTTGACAGCAGATCGATTCGGCGCTCTTGCAGTTGCCGCAGCCGCCGTTCGCGTTACAGGGCGTTTTTATCGCGGGAAAACGCTGTATGTTAAGCGGCGCCGCGAGATTCCGCGCGCGGGCGACGGCGTCGTCCAGGGTTTTTACGACCTTGTTCATGCCCGCTGCGACGATCACCTGTTTCGGCCCGTAACACAGGGCGGCGACGCGGTTGCCATTTCCGTCGATATTCACAAGGATTCCGTCTTCGCTTACGGCGTTGGTTCCCATAAAGTAGGTGTCGCAGAGCAGGGCCCGCCGGAGCAGTTCGACTTTTTCTTCGGGGCTTTTTGCCGTGTCCCTGTTGATCAGCGTATAGCCCTCTTTGGCGGCCCTGTCGTAAAGCCCCATTGCCTTCGCGGTCATCGAGCCGCCCCATGAAACAACATGATCCTTCGGGATAAGGCTAAAGGCTTTGTCCGCCGCTTCGGGAATATCGTCAAAATACCATGCCTCAAAATGCCGCGCTTCAAGGGCGCGCGCCACTTTGGGGCCAAGCTTGGAATTCCTCAGTTCATAAAATGATTTCTCCATAACATACCTCCGAAAAAAATTGTCTATGCAAAACCGTTTCGAAATTTCAGTTTTGGAACCGGCCCCTACACTATACCAGAGTCCGGGCCTTCGATACTATGGTTTTATGCTTCCCCCGGATTCCCGGCGCAAAACCGCCGTTCTTGCCAACATTGTCTGTGTTCTTTTTTGGGGATTCTCGTTTGTCTCCATTAAGGTTGCCGTTTCGGTTTTTCCCCCGATGACGCTGGGGGCGATCCGCTTTGCCGTCGCGATCATCATCCTGTTTGTCATGTACCGTCTTGGCTCCGGGGAAAAGCTGAAAACTTCGGACCTTCCCTTTTTGACAGGCTCCGGCCTTACGGGCGTTACGTTTTACTTTTTTTGCGAGAACAACGGCGTCGCTCTGGTTACCGCTTCGGAGGCGTCGATTATCGTGGCGGCGATTCCCGTATTGACGATGGCCTGCGAATGGTTCGCCGCCAGGCTGGCGCGGACCGGCGCGCCGGGGCCCGGCTGGCGGCGCTGGCTGGGGGCCTTTGTTTCCGTGGCCGGGGTCGTCATGGTCGCGAAAGTTTCGTTTTCGGTTTCGGGAAGTATCGCGGGCTATGTGTATATGGGAGGCGCCGCGCTGTGCTGGGTGGCCTACGGTTTTCTGACCAGGCCCCTGTTTGACCGGGGCCGTTCCCGTATCTACATTGTCTTCTGGCAGAATTTTTTCGGCTTTCTGGGTTTTCTTCCCTTTACCGTCCTGGAATACGGAAGCTGGGGCGCGCCCTCCGTCCCGGTACTTTTCCACCTGCTTTTCCTGGCGATCTGCTGTTCCGCTCTGGGCTACTGGCTTTATGCCCGCGCCCTGGAGGTTTTGGGAGTTTCGGTTTCGTCGGTGTTTATCAACCTGATTCCGGTGGTGACGGTTATCGCGGGCTTCTTTATTTTGGGAGACAGGCTTACGTTTTTTCAGTGGGCGGGCGCCGCCCTGGTTTTGTGCGGGGTTTACCTGACGGCCCTGGGGTAGCAGCGCCTCGGCCAAAACAGAACGTCAGCGAATGTCCCTGTTTTTTTCGTAGATATCCTCAAAGTCCCCGGCGATAGCGTAAAACACGTCGGCAAGGGACGGGTCGAACTGCGTGTTTTTTGATTCCATTATCTTTTCTACCGTCGTTTTATGATCTACCGCCGGCTTGTAGCTCCGTTCCATGCGCAGGGCGTCGTATACGTCCGCAATCGAGACAATCCGGGCGGCCAGGGGAATCATGTCGCCTTCCAGGTTAAAGGGATAGCCGGAACCGTTCCATTTTTCGTGGTGTGAAAGCGCTATTTCCTTCGCCATGGGATTCGGATAGGTGGAAAGAATAAACGCGCCGTTTTTCGTATGCTCTTTCATTACCGCCCATTCCCAGTCGGAAAGGGGGCCTTCCTTGTTCAAAATATCGTCCGGGGTGCCGATTTTTCCCACGTCGTGCATCGACGCGAGAAAGCCTATATTGTCGATAAAATCGGCGTCGATACGCTCATAGCCCTTTTTGTTGAACAGCTCCGACGCGAGGCGTTTTGAGTAATAGTTTACCCGCGTTATGTGCTTGCCCGTGTCGTTGTCTTTCAGTTTGGAAGCTTCAAGAAGGCTTAAAAAGACGCTGCGAAGCAGTTCCTTGTTTTCTTCGGTAACGTCGTCGAACATTGTGATGAAGGTTCGCGGTTCTTTTTCGGAAACGTCCGCGGGAAAGATGAATACTTTTACCTGGAGGGCGGCCCGTTCCCGCGATTTGATCCGTATTTCTCCTTTCCAGGAATAGCTGTTCGCTCCGCGCCCCAGGGTTTCCCTGATGGAACGTATGTCGCTCATTTCCAGAAATTTGCCGAGAAGGTCGGTCAAATATTGGCCGCGTAAATTGTCAAAGCCCAAAAAAAGGTTTTTGCACGCCGAATTGGAAAAAAGTATTTTCAGTCTGCCGTCAACCAGCAGTACCGGAAATATACTGTTCACAAACGGATCGAAAACGGCAACAACGTTTTCGTCTTCTTCCGGCGAGGCGCCCAGCTCTTCGATTTCTTCGATCTCTTCTACTTCTTCAATTTCGTCGTTCATACCACATTCAATTCCGCGTCACTTTTCCGTATATAGAGCGGCCCTTCGTCATGAGACTGAAACCCCTGGTTACCTATCAGTATACTCGCTTTTGCGCGGTTCAACAATTCCCGCGCCCTGCCGCGCTCTCCGCAGGGGTCGGCGGTGATTTTTCCGGGCAGCGCGCCGGACAGGAAGGGCAGGGCGTCTTCGGCGCCCGTAAGGAGAACATATTCGTCCCGTTTAATGTTTTCGGCTATAACCGACGCGATGGTATCCAGTCCGGCGTCAAGGCAGGGGCCAAGCGCTTTTCCGCCGCGGTACAGGGCGGTAAAATACGAGTTTTTTTTCGCGTCGATAAGCGGGACGACAAGGCCGGGAAAGGACGAATGGGAATGGGCCATGCAGTCCAGTGTCGGTATGGCAACAAGCGGAATGTCCAAAGACAGGGAAAGTCCCTTGGCGGCGGCGAAACCGATGCGCAGGCCGGTAAATGATCCGGGGCCTTTCATGCAGGCCACGGCGCTTAGTTCCCTCGGCCTTATTCCCGCGGTTACAAGCAGATAGTCCGCCATATCCATGATACATTCGGAATGTTTCCGCCCTCCACAGGCTTCCGCCGCGTAAAAACCGTCGTCCGCAAGAAGCCCGGCGGAAAGCGTCTTTCCGGCGCAGTCAAAACCCAGGATAACCATTGCCCGCCGGTCCCTTATCCCTTTGTCCGCGTCCGTATCGCTCTGTTTTTTCCGCATATTTCAATATCGACAAAAATGGCGTCCGGCGGCAAAAATCGGGCTATTTTTTCCGGCCATTCAATAACCACGACGAAATCTCCCGAAACAAGCTCTTCCCCGCCCATAAGCTCAAAATCCGCCTCTCCCGAAAGCCTGTAGGCGTCTATGTGCCGGAACGGGACGGGGCCCCCGTATTCAAGGACAATCGTATAGGTAGGGCTGGTAATCTCTTCGGTAATTCCCAGGGCAAGGGCGATGCCTTTGGCAAAACAGGTTTTACCCGCCCCGATGCCGCCGGAAAGGGCGACGACGTTCCCCCGTGTCAAAAGACCGCCCAATTTTTCCCCCAGGCGCATTGTTTCTTTCGCGGACGCCGAAATTTGCTCAGGCGGGTAATCCACCGTTTTCATCCAGCAGAGAAATGTATTTTTTCACTTCTCTGGTCAGGGGCAGCAGAGGGTAGTCCACCGGCTCCATGTTGTTGACGATAACCTCATTTATTCCGGTGGGTTTTGTTTCGATGGTAAAATCAATTTTGCTTTCATGGGTTTTGTTGACAAGCTCAAGAACCAGAGTCCCGGAAAAAAGACGCCGGTAATAAATAGGAACATCTTTGCGGACGATATTCTTGATTTCAAGAATTTTCATTATGGTTACAAGTCTATCACCGGAAATTATATGAGTCAATTAAGCCGCCGGAAAATGTCGCCGTTCAGTAGAAATGGGCCCTGTTTCCGTTCAATAGAAATGCTGCCCGGCGTTAAACGCTATACGCCTGTTACCCGAATCGTCCGCCGGGTCTTTGTTTTTTCCGCTTTCCCTGCTATAATGCGGGTATGAACAGAATAATTCTCAAGGCCGAAGCCCTTGACGGGTTTTTAACCGAAAGTGATAAATCCCATCTCGCGAAAATGGACGGCCTGTACCGGGAAGCCCTTGCCTGTTATAACATCCTTTCCACGACCCGCCTTGAATCCGAGCGCGGGCGGGAAGAAGGCAACCTGATACGGCTTTACAACGAAATGGGTTCTTTAATGCAGGAAATATGCAGCGGCGAAAAGGGACTACAGGTGTATTCGTTCCTTACCCCCCAGGAAAGCCATTCGGAAGCCTCAAGGGTTATCGCCAAGCTTCGGGACTACCGTACCGAAAACGTCGAATTTGTCTACTATATTCAGCGGGCCTACGAGATGCTGTTTAAGCTTGCCTGGGGCGGAACCCCGGCGTCGAATAAACATTACATGCTTATTCAAACTCCGGTTAAGGTGCCCGTTACCAATTACGCGATCCACAAAATAAACAACATAGACGAAAAAATTGAAAACACCGTCATGTGCGTCATGCTGAGGGGCGCGCTTCTTCCTTCGATGATCCTTTCCAAGGAAATTGAGGAATATTCGTCCCACGCCTACGCGACTCCGTTCGCGCTGTTTAAGATCAACCGGGACGACACCAAACATGAAAACGACATGGAATACATTCTCGACCTCGACAAATCGTACTTTAACCTTGAATCCCTTGACGGCAAAGACCTTATTTTCGCCGATCCGATGAACGCCACCGGCGGGAGCCTTGTAACGGTCGTAAAGTACCTTCAGGGCGAGGGCGTCAGGCCCCGCTCGGTCAGGTTCTTTAACGTTATTGCCGCCCTGAAAGGGGCGCTCAGGGTCGTGCGGGCGCTTGACAACTGCGTGGTCTATACCCTGTGGATGGATCCGGTGCTGAACGAGCTTGCCTACATTATGCCGGGCCTTGGGGACGCCGGCGACAGAATCAACGGGCGCGATCAGGCCGAATATCCCCGCAATATCATCCAGCTTATCGCCGACTACGGCTCGAACATCGCCCAGCTTTACCGGGCCCAGCTCAGGGAGATAGAAGACACGGTTTTGGGAAGGGTGTTTCCCTCCGCCCGCGAAACGGGCGAAAAGTAGATTTTATGGCGCGTAACATGAAAGGCGGATGCGTTTTCAAAAATCTTTTTCCCGCGATTCTTTTGGTTCTGCCGCTTGTAACGGAATTTTCATGCGTTTCGGACGCCAGGGCCGAAGATTACTACGCCCTGGGCAGCGCGTATTTTGATCTTGGAAACTACGAAGAAGCGGAAAAATGGTTCGCGAAGTCAAAATTCAACGAAAAAACAAAAATGGCTTCGGTGTACAGCCTGGGCAGGGTTTCTTTTGAACGCGGCGATTACGACAGGGCTCTTGAGTATTTTGAAAACATTCTCAAAAACGATCCCGAAAATCTTACCGCCCTCAGGGCCGCCGCCTATACCTGCGTAAAAACCGGCGACGCCCGGGCGGCCCTTGGGTATTACCGGCGCGCGGCGGATCTGCTGCCCGAACACGACGACGAGCGCTACAATTACGCCCGGCTGCTTGCCGCCCTGGAAATGTACGAAGAGGCGGAAACGGTTTTGCTTTCTGTTACCGGCGGCCAGGCTTCCGGGGACGATAAAAATATCCTGCTTCTCGCGAGGGTACAAAAATCGCTGGGAAAACCGGAGGCCGTCGACACGTACAACGCATATCTGACAAAAACCGGCGATCCGGCGGCGCGTTTTGAATTCGCGGAAACCCTTGAGGAACAAAACCTGTACGCGAAAGCCCTGGAAGAATACAGACGCCTGGAAGAGACTTCCGGTGACGGCGGCAGTCCCGAAAAATCCCTCGTTCTGTTCCGTATCGCGCGCGTTATGCTTGTTTCCGATCCGGCGGATGAGGAAGGCTTCGCCGCGCTCGAGGAAGCGATCAAGGAGGGCTATTCGGATCGGAAGGAAATCGACGCGCTGTTTGAAACAGCCGACATACCGGAAGAAAAAAGAATTTACCCCGAACCGCTCGAACAGGCACAGGCGGACTAGGGTTCTGATAAAATCGAATGGCGTAATTCGGCCTTCTTGCGCAAGGGACGCTATTGGGTCAGAATAGCCTATGGGTTGTTTTTTTTCTTCGAGGCGTCCGGAAAATAGAGCCGGGTTCCATTTCGCGCGTTTTCGGGGCGTTCTTTTGTTCCTGTGCCTGTCCGCCGTGTCTCCCGCGCTGTTTTCCGGCGATCTTCCTGCTTTGCCTGACGCGAACCGTTCCGCGAACCGGGGAGATTATCTTACGGTAAAAATCGCCGTTATGGGGCCGGGGGACGAGCTGTACCTGTGGTGGGGGCATATCGGCCTTGTTGTAGAAGACGCTTTGTCCGCTGAAAGCAGGTTTTACGACTGGGGCGTGTTTTCGTTTGAGAACAAAAATTTTTTTCTTAATTTCGCGTTTGGCCGGCTGCTCTATTCCTGCGCGGTTTCCACGGTTGAGTACAATATTAACCGGAACGTCCGCACAAACCGCGACGTTACGGTATATACGCTGGATTTGCCGCCCGAAAAAAAACTTGAGATTTTCCGTTTCGCGGAAAACAACGTGCTCCCGGAAAACCGGGATTACTGGTACCATCATTTCAAAGACAACTGCGCCACGAGGATCCGGGACATTATCGACATGGCTACCTCGGGCGCCTTCAGGGCCCGTTACGGGGACGCCCCCGGCCGTCTCTCCCTGCGCGGTCACGTGCGCCGCCATACCTGGTCTTCGCCGTTCTGGGACTGGATTCTTAATTTCTGGATGGGCCGGGGAATCGACGAACCAATCACCGTTTGGGACGAAATGTTCCTCCCCTCCGAAATCGCGGAGCGGATAAGCGGCTTTCGCTATACCGATTCTTCGGGCGCCGAAAGGATACTTGTGTCTTCCGTCGAGGTGTTAAACACGTCGCGGGGAAGGCCCCCCGTCATTGAAACGCCGAAGGCTTCCTGGCCCGGCGGGCTTGCCCTGGGAATCGTCCTTGCCGCCGTCGCGGTTTTGCTTGCCGCGGGTACAAAAAAGAAAACGCTTGAAAAGCCCTTCGCGAAGCTTCTTGGAATCTACCAGACGCTCGCGGGCCTTTTTTTCGGGGCGGCGGGTTTTGTCCTGTTCTTTATGATGTTTTTTACCAACCACGATTATACCTGGCGGAACGGAAACGTCGTTTTTGTTAACCCGCTGCTGCTGGCCGCCGTTCCGCTGGGGCTGATCCTGGCCTTTACGAAGAGCGAAAAAAAGCGCCGCGTCTGCGGACTCCTGCTTAAAATCCTCTGGACATACGTTTTCCTCGGCGGCCTGTTCGTCATGGCCCTTAATCGCGTTCCCGGCCTGTACCAGCGGAACCAGACGACCTTTGCCCTGGTCCTGCCCCTGGCCTTCGCGCTAAGCTGTATTCCCGGCCTTTTTCCGCGCCGGGCAAGCTGTTAGTATGTTTACCCACAAACGAACTATGTTTTGCAGCGGCTTTTATCCCGACAGGCGAGGCGTGCGGGGTATACAGCCATGAGCCCCAAAACCAAACTGACGTTGTACGTATGCTGGGGAGCGCTGACCTT
>JAIRSC010000022.1 GCA_031255645.1 Treponema sp.
ACTATCAGTTCTTCGGGAAGCCATCTGAGAAGGACCTCGGCCAGGGCGTCCTGCTCCATCGGCTTGGAAAGGAAGCCGTTAAAGCCGCCGGAAAGGAACATTTCCCTTGCGCCGCTGACGGCGTTGGCGGTAAGGGCGAGAATGGGAACATCCGCGCCGGAATCGTCAAGACGCCGGATCATTCGTACCGCTTCCATGCCGTCCATTTCCGGCATCATGTGATCCATAAAGACAATGTTGTAGGCATTTGTTTTGATTTTTTCAATCGCCTCGTGGCCGCTGGAAGCGGTCTCCGCCATTATTCCAAAGGCGCGCAGCATAAAAACCGCCACTTCAAGGTTGATGTCGATATCGTCGACAACAAGGACCCGCGCGTCCGGGGCGCTAAAGGCTTCGACGGCCTTTTTTTCTTCCGGCAGATCCGCCTCGGTTCCCCGCCGCAGGCGCAGCCTGACGGTAAATATCGAACCCTTGTTGTATTCACTTTTTACCGAAACGGAACCGCCCATCATCTTGCAGAGCCGCCTGGTAATGACAAGGCCCAGGCCCGTACCCTGGGCATTTTTGTTTCGTACCAGATCGAGCTGCTCAAAGGCGGTAAAAAGCCTTGGCAGCGCCTCTTCCTTGATGCCAATGCCGGTATCCTCCACCTCGACAACCACGTCGTCCCCGTTTTCCGCAAAAACCCGCAGAACAACGCCTCCACTGGGGGTATACTTTAAGGCGTTGGAAAGCAGGTTGGAAACAATCTGGCTGATTCGCTTCTCGTCGCCGTACAGCACTTCGGGAAGGTCGCCGGCAAAGACACAGGAAAAATCCAGGCCCTTCTCGGAGAACAAAAGTTCAAAAAGGTTTTTAAGCCGTTCCAGCAGAACGGGCAGCCTGAAATAGTCGTTTGTCAGTTCCAGCTTGCCCGCCTCAATTTTTGAAAAGTCCAGAATGTCATTGACCAGATTAAGCAGCGTATAGGACGAATTCTGGATATTTTTTACATATCCTTTCTGTTCTTCCGTAAGCTCCGTGGCGTTGAGCATTCTCGAAATGCCGATGATGGCGTTCATTGGGGTTCTGATTTCGTGGGAAACCGTGGCGAGGAAATCGGACTTGGCTTTGTTTGCCCGTTCCGCGTCCCGTTTGGCGGCCAGGAGTTCGGTGGTATCGAAAAAAAGGGTAATGGCCCCCATGCTCATGCCTTCGTCATCCGTCATGGAGCTTACCTGGATACTGTACTCCCGAAAATTGCCCTGCCCGCTGAAATCGACGGTTTCGTGCAGGTAAAACACCCCGGACTTGGTCCGGGTATAAGCGTAGATTTTATCGGCCCTTTTTAGAAACGCGGAATTGGTATAACGGGCAAAGATGTCCCTGTACGAGGTACCCGCGATAAGCCCGAAGCCCGCGGTACCGGTTATTTTGAGAAAGGTGTCGGTGCAGTAAACGAGCTTTCCGTCCCGATCGAAAATCAAGATAAGGTCGGGACTGTTTTCGAGGAGCAGGCTCATGTACTTTTCCAGCTCCGATTTTTTCCGGGAGACAATGCGGCTCAAATTATCTTTGGCGTCTGAGGCAACCCGGTTTCGTTCAATCAGCGTGCGGGCCTGGTTGAGTTCGCGTTCGAGTTTTTTTATGGTCAGCCGGGCCTGGTTAAGCTCGTTTTCGACAGATCCGGAATCGCTCATAGTACGCAGATCACCATCGTATCGTTATGGCTCCGGTTGGTACGGCTGCCGTCTTTCCCGTAAACCGGACATAGTTCGCCCCCCGAATACACAAGGCTGAACGGGGTGTCTTTGAGAATTTCCCTGGTCTTGTCCATTTCCGCGTGGATGTTAAAGCCCTGGGCAAAATAACGCCCGATACAGGAAAAGATCAGCATGATTTTTCCTTCCGCCGCCTTTAACGCCTGGCCAAGAACCGCCGCCGTGGTATTCAGTACCTCGTCGCCGTTGATGGTTCCCACCGTAAGGGTGGCGCCTACGGGCATCTTGCCGCCACAGACCGCAAAGCCGTCGGGGGTAACGGCAAACATCACCCGGATAACCGGCTGGGCGCCGTCTTTAAAGTCCAGGATAAACGGGTATGAGTTAATCCCCATAAGGCTGCCCTGATCGTCCTGGGGAATTCCAAGGCCGGTAAGATATTCGTGTACGGAAACGCCGTTTACCTCTTTAAGCAGGTTCCCCAGAGAAGAGGTGACTACCCCTTTTTCCCTAAAGGCTGTTTCTTCCGAAACGCCGCCGACAAAAAACTTCGGCTCCAGCTTTCCGTAACAAAGGACAAACACATAGCGATCCCGCCAGGTCTCGCCCCCCATAATGGTCTGGGACTCGTGGTAATCCTGGTTGTGATCCACAGCCAGGGTTCCAAAGTTGGGCACGTTTCCGGTTATATTTGTCCAGACCTCCGCGTAAAAGTCCGCGGCCACATTCATAAGAAGCGGGGCAAAACTCAGCATTAGGGCGGGCTTATCGGGCCGCCCGGCGCCGGTTTTTTCCCAGGCCGCCCGGAAGGGCGCCTCGTCTTCCCCGGAAAAAGGGTCCGTCACGCCGATAACGAATTCCACATCGTCGGCGGTCAGTACCGTAAGGGAGAGCAGCATTTCCCCCTGCCCGCCGGGAACGACCGCCGCTATGGTCGTGATCCCCACGATGGGAAAGGGCAGCGCGTCCGCCAGCGCGGCGACAACGCCGGAATTGATAAATTCGGCGTAACAGCTTACAAGCCCAATGGAATGTTTCAGCATCTGATCTTCAAGATCGAGCAGGGCAAGAATTTCAGCAACCGCCGCTTTGGGATCGTCGATTTCCGGCGTATGGGCGTATAAAACTTTCATAAAAGCATCTTATCACGAATTGAAAAGGAAAACAATTTGAGTCAAGCCCGAAGCCGCCGTGGACAACTTTACAGGCGGCGCGCCGCCCCGCTATACTTTCGTCTATGCTGCCAAACGTATTTTACGCGGAACTGTCCGCGGGCGGGGAAACGCCGTGAAACAGGACATCATTTTAGCCGGAGTCGGCGGCCAGGGGGTGCTTTCCATCGCGGCGATTATCGCCAGGGCCGCCGAAGGCCTTTTCGTGCGCCAGAGCGAGGTTCACGGCATGGCCCAGCGGGGCGGGGCGGTGCTGGCGCATCTGCGGCTTTCAAGCGAAGCTATCGCCGGAGACCTGGCGCCCAGGGGCGGAGCGGATCTTATCATCTCGATGGAACCGCTTGAAAGCCTCCGCTATCTTTCCTGGCTTTCCCCCGACGGGGCGCTGGTTACCGCCGCCGAACCGGTGG
>JAIRSC010000037.1 GCA_031255645.1 Treponema sp.
CCTGTTCCCACTCGCTCCATAAAAACGCTTGCGCGTTTGTTATTCCACTACCCCCACAACTGGTCTCCGGTATTGTTACATTGCCACAGTATAACATACCTTTTTCACGCTGTAAACAATTTTCAAGGCTATTTCCACAAAACCGGTAACATTAAACGCAAGCCGCTGGTGTTTGGCTTACACAATCACTACTATCGCGAAGCGGCATAACCACACTCGTTAAAAAAAATACGTTTTCTCTCAACCTCCTCTTAAAGGGAAACTATGTTTGGCGTACCAAAAAATGCCCGTTTTTTGGTACGTATTCTGCGTTATTCCTGCTTTTCACACCGTTTTTTGCTATGCCCATAATACAGTACCCGTAAATTTAAGGTCAACCTTTTGGACCTTACCCCATCTGGTAGATACAAAGATAAGCAAGTAGTACAACAGCAGGAGAGGGAAAGATGAGCAAGAAAAACCGGGAACGGCATGTGTACACACGGGAATTCAAGGCCGAGGTGGTGGCTCTGGCACAGAAGCGGGAAAAGCCCATAGCCCAGGCTGCCAGGGATTTAAGGATCGGCGACACCGTATTGTACCGGTGGGTACAGCAAGCCCGGGACACAATGGGGACGGGTTTGCCGCCCTTTCCCGGACACGGACGGCCGAGAGACGAGGAATTGACCCGTTTGCGGAAGGAAGTCAAAGCGCTCAGAAGTGCGAATGAAATCCTAAAAAAAGCGGCCGGACTTTAGTCCGAGTCATCTTCGCGCAGTGAGAACCCCGGTAATGGTGTACCTTTTCATGCAAACGCGTCAAAAGCAGTACACCGTTAGGGAGATGACCGGACTTTTCGGGGTCAGTAGCGGCGCCTATTACAAATGGGCCACATACAGGGGTATCTGAGCGGCGAAAGGAAGCCGACACTGAACTGGTAGATCTGATTTGGAAGATTGTCCTGAAACACCACTACCGGTATGGGAGCCCCCGGGTAAGGGAAGCCCTGAGGCGGGACTATGGGAAACGGGTCAGCCGGAAGAAAGTGGCCGCTTTGATAAGGTACGCTATCACGTATCTGCGTACCACAGACCAGTGGGTGTATTTGACACTGGTTCTGGACCTTTTTGACCGGAAGGTCATCGGCTGGGCCTTAAGCGACGATATGGAGGCCTGTCATACGACCATACCCGCCCTGGAGATGACCTTTGCCAACCGGAGAGCCCGGGAGGGTTTGATATTCCATTCGGACCGGGGGTACAGTATTGCGCGGGGCCATCCTCTACATTAGACTTAAAGCAGCTGAGATTGAAACTGGTTGATTGAAAAATTTAGGTAAAAAACGGTTCGGATAATGTATGAACTAATTCCTTGCAATACAAGGAGTTATTCCCCTTTTCAGCAGGCAGAATACATTCAATTTGAAAAGCAGCGTAATGCCTGTCCTCTCTTTTATACTACCGAAAAATTTGCCTCGTTTTCAACGCAAAGCCCCCGGGATCAAAAACCAGGATTCTCCAGGTCCCCCGGATGTTATCCGGGTTCGGTTTTGAACCGGGGGCTTTGTATTATATTCCACCCGCAAGGAGGAATACAAGATGAAAAAAATATGGTTTATTACGGGAATCACACTGGCTGTGATTTTAACGGTGATGGGCTGTTCCAACCCAACAATCGGTTCGGGTAGTTCGGGCGGAAACCTGGGAACAAGACCCACCTTCAAAGGATCGATTTATGATGAAGACAGCCCTTCTTCATCTGACAGCGGTACTCCGGCTTACCAGTACAGCTATAAAAAAGTAGCCAAGAGCGGAAAGCTGAACGCCAGCACCGGTGGAAGCGCCACAATAACAAACGGAGACTTTACGATTACGCTGGAAGAGCCGATTTTGACCACGCTTCTTGCAAAGGAGGCATTCCCGCGGCTTTCCAACTGGAACAACGTACAGATTGACGCCAACAAACCGGTATACTATGCGATGCTAATCCTTAACGTTACCAGCGGCGCCGGCGATGACATAGGCATAGGAATACTTCGGAGGAGCAAAAAAGAGGTATTCCAAAAAATTACCAACCCCGATACCAACCCTGTCGATACCTCAGAGACAACCACCATTCAAACAGTTGTCTACTGCTATGTCAGCCGCGACGTAACCATTAGCGGAGAGGAAAACATAACCAACTCTCTCATCGGCGGGCAAATCATTTACAAAGACTTCCGTCTGAGATTAAGAACGGGCTGGAACGCGGTATGTCAAAGAGAGGTTCTTCTTACCGAAAATAGAATGACCCACAAAACAAATACCGTAACGCTCAGTGTCTCCAACCCGGGCTATTGGGTATTTCCATAACAAAGCGCCGGGCCATGCCCACAGGCGCACGGCCTTGTGTTGAGGGACAGCCGGAGACGCGCGGAGCAGGGCCCGGCGCATGGGGCGTGACGGTATTGCGGCCGCGGCAAACGACCGCATGAAAATGAGTCTTGAAAATAATATGGCTTCACAAGGAACAACATAAGAAAAAAGTATTAAGCAGCCGCCTGTCCTCCGCGACGGGCCCCAAGCGGGGAGGGGGGGGTTACACCATGCCACTGGAGTCGCGCCGGAAAAAGGACTTTATATTTTTTCCCGATCGTTATAGACTGGTGTCATGCCGGGAAATAATCCTTTTGTTAAGCCATTTTTAAAATGGGCCGGGGGGAAAAGACAATTATTATCCGAGATAAAGAAATACGAATGAGCCTCCGCGGGGCAAAATGTCTGCTAAGCAATTCTGACACAAAACATATTCGGGAACTGTATGATTATGATTGCTTTGAAATCTTTCCCATACAGGCAAAAAGGACGATTAATTCCGATTCCGCCGGCAGGGGTAACGTTAGTGAAGTCTTAATAAAGAACTGGAAAAGCAGCGGTAAATGACAACCCGGGATTCCGGCCTTAATTGTCCTTCGCTTCAGTCAGAACACCACTGTTCTGTCCAAATCAAAACGCCAAAATAGTAAAATCCACGCCGCTTATTATCGAGGCAGGCATACGGTAAATCCACAGTGTCCGTGTCTTGATGGGTGGCCATCTTTATAGCGTACAAAGGTGTCCACCGGTCGATGGTTACGGGCGCTGTGTTATTGGGTGGGCCTTTCACGGTATAAAAAGCGGTGTGGATTTTGATAATATACGCTCTTTGATTCGGCCAAAATTATCAGAGTGGGCTTTTACTTACGGAAGAGGGTCTTGTTGAATCTGTATTGGACAGAACGCAAGGTCCGTTCTAGGGCGCGGATATTGTCACAGAGCGCCGTTTTGTGATAAACTTTTCTTCTATGGAAACGAACTTCTATTCCCTCGGCGCGGCGGAAGAAGTGACCGGCTCGAAACATGTGTTGGAACTCGACGGGAAAAGTTACCTGGTGGACTGTGGGGCCTTTCAGGGTTCCCGCGCGGAAGCGGACAGGAAAAACAGAAACACCGGCATAGAAACGGATCGCATAGAAGGGGTTGCGATAACCCACGGTCATTTCGATCACTGCGGCATGCTCCCCCTGCTCGCGAAAAAAGGATACCGGGGGAACATTTACGCCACTCCGGCTACGCGGGATATTTCCAGCCTTGTAATGATGGATTCGGCCAATATCCAGGCGCGGGACGCCGAGTATCTGCGAAAACAGGCGAAGAAAAAGGGAGAAAAGTTCGACTGGGAGCCGATCTATACGGAGAAGGACGCCGTCGAAGTTACCGGGCAAATTATCGGGATTTCCTACCGGCGGTCGTTCTACATGGGCGACGGCCTGCAATGCGAATTTTACGACGCGGGCCATATTCTCGGTTCGGCGATGGTTTCCATGACGGTCAAAAAAGACGGCAAAGAGCGGAATATCCTGTTTTCCGGCGATCTTGGCCGCAAGGGAAAGCCCATCATCCGCGATCCCGACAGGCCGCCGCCGCCGGACTACCTGATCCTCGAAAGCACCTACGGGGACAGGCTGCACGGCAAAACCGACGACGCCATGGAAAAGCTCGCGGAAATCGCCAAACGCGCCGCGGCGAACAGGGGGAGGATCATCATCCCTTCCTTCGCCATTGAAAGAACCCAGGAACTGGTATACTATTTTCACCTGCTTGTAGACGAGGGAATAATACCGGAAATTCCCATCTACGTGGATTCTCCGATGGCGACTAACGCCACCACGATTTTTCAGGTTCACCCCGAATGTTACGACGACGAAATTCACGAAGCGTTTATCAAACATCACAAAAATCCCTTTGGCTTTAACAGCCTGCACTTTACCACAAGCGTGGACGAATCCAAGGCCCTTAACGATATTAAAGGCCCGGTAATTATTATCAGCGCCGACGGTATGTGCGAAGCGGGACGTATTCAACATCACCTTATCCACAATATTTCCGATCCCAATACGACGATACTCCTTGTGGGATTTATGGCGGCGAATACGCTGGGCAGGCGCATCCAAAACAGGGAAGAAGAAGTGAAGATTCACGGCGCCTGGTATAAGCGCAAAGCCCGGGTGGAATCCATTAACGCGTTCAGCGCCCACGCCGATTACGGCGAAGCCGGCGAGTGGCTGGACAGCCTGGATCTTTCCCGGCTGAAAAAAATCTTTCTTGTTCACGGGGAACCTGAGGCCCAAACCGCTTTCAGGAACTACCTGAAAAACGCGGGCCGCCCGGAACCGGTGATTGTCAAATACGGGGAAACCTACAGTCTGGAATGACCTACATTACCGGCTTTCATGCTATTGAGGAACATATCAAAGCGGGCGCCTCGGGCCCGCTTTTGACGGCCAAGCCGGGGCCGCGCGCGCGGGAACTGGTGAATCTGGCCCTGTCCCGTAAAGTCCGGGTGACCCAGGTGGGAACCGCCGGCCTCGACCGCCTCGCGCCGGGACACCGGGGGGTGGCGCTTGAAACCGCCGGCCTTCCGGCCTCTTCTCCCGTTACCATGGAAGATTTTCTCGCGCGGCTGGAAGACAGGCCGGACGCGCTCGTGATGATCCTCGACGAGATAACCGATCCCCACAACTACGGCGCGATACTTCGCTGCTGCGATCAGTTTGGGGCGGATCTTGTTATCGGCAGAAAGCGGCGCAGCGCGAAAAACGCCCCGGTCGTCGCGCAGACTTCCGCGGGGGCAAGCGCCTGGGTTCCGAATGTGGAAGAGGGAAACCTTGTCCGAAGCGTGGAACTGTTAAAGGAAAACGGCTTTTGGATATACGGCGCGGACATGGACGGAACGCCGGCCTGGAAACTCGACCTTTCCGGCCGCGCGGCGATTGTCATGGGGGGGGAAGCGGGCCTTTCAAGGCTCCTCAGGGAACGCTGCGACGCCGTCGCCGCCGTTCCCCGCTATGGCCGGCTCGATTCCCTTAACGTGTCGGTCGCGGCCGGAGTTCTTTTGTACGAGGCAAGGCGACAGCGGGCGCTAAAATGAATCTTGTTGCGGAACAATCGATGAAACAGGAACTAAAAGCCGAACTGGTGCGAAAATGCCTTCATATGCTTATCGGCTTTGCGCCGGTTTTGGCGTTATGGAGCTATACGGGAACCTTGATCCTTATCGCTTCCGGTACTCTCCTATACGTGTGTTTTGAGACCCTCAGGCATAACGGAATAAACGTCCCCGTCGTTTCGTTCCTGACGGATTTCGCGTCCCGCCGCCGGGACAAGGGCCGCTTCGTGATCGGTCCGGTTACCCTGGGCGCCGGGGCGCTTCTCAGCCTGCTGATGTTTCCGCCCAAAACCGCCGCCGTCGCCATTTACGCGCTGGCCGTCGGCGACAGCGTATCGAGCCTCACCGGGAAATTTTTCGGAAGATTCAGGCCGGCTTTTTTGTGCGGAAAAAGCGTCGAGGGCTCGCTTGCCTGTTTTACCGCCGTGTTTCTCTTCTCCTGGCCGGTAAGCGGCAGCCTTTATACCGCCCTGATTTCCGCCGCCGCCGCCACTGCGGTGGAAGCCCTTCCCCTTAGGGATTGGGACAATATCTTTATCCCGCTTGCCGCGGGCCTGGCGTTTTGGCTCAACCACGGGGCATAACCGGCAGACACCCGCGCCGCGTGAACGGCCTTACAGCCACAAATATACCTGGTGTAACTTCGCGCTTATAAACCAGGTTCCGGCGCAGAGCATAACAAAACCCGGAACGGGGGTCAGCCAGGTATCGGCGTTGATAAGAAGGTCCCTGCCGGCAAAAACAAGAAAAGCCCCCAGCCCGACAACAAGGTATTCCCTGGATCCCCTGGTATAGGCGGCGACAAAAAAACTTGTCACCGAAATAAAGAGGATGCCGATTTCCGCGAGCCGGAGAATAACGGCGTAGCCGGATATCATAACAAAATTCGTATCCCAGGAAAAACCGTCAATCGGAATGCCCAACGAGACGATAAGCGCGGCAATGGCTATGGCGATAACAACGGTTCCCTGTTTTTGAAGGTTAAAACCGGCGGCGTAAAGACTGGACGCGAAAAAGGAAAGAACCCCGAAAAACCGGCCGAAAAACAGAATTCTCGCTCCCAAAATAAGGAAAACCGAAGAAAGGTTGTACAGCGCTTTCACGGGGAGCATAAAACGCAGAATTTCAAAAACAAAAGAAAAGGTAAACAGGCCGAAAAACAGAATTTCCGGCGACTGGGTTTTTTCGAAAAAAAAGTAAATAAGGAACGAAACCGCCAGGGTATAGGCCACGGAGGCCGCGGCGGTAACAAAGGGCGCCAGGGGAGCGGCGGTGAAAAAATAAGCGGCAATCCGCTGAAACAGGCCGGAAACCCGTTTAACCGCCGCCGCGCTTAGTTCCGGGTAAAACGGCAGCAGCTTTGATATGTGGAAAAGTATCCCCAAAAGACAGATCGAGGAAAGGACAATGCCCGCCGCAAAATAACGGTTCCGCTGAGATAAGGTCATTGGTCTTAAGCATAAAGCAAGCTTTGTTTCTTCTCAAGGCTTATTCCCGATATTCCGATACTCAAAGAAGAGGAGACCGTATATGCGTAAAAGGCTGTTTTTTATCGCCGTCGTTTTTCTCCTGGGGAACTTTCTCTGGGCCGGAGACACTGCCGTTTTTGTGGATTTTGGGTTTTCTCCCGACGGCAGAACATATATGTTTGGTCAATACGGGGTACAGTCCGGGACACTGCGTCCGTGGGCCGATCTGTACATAGTCGACGTGCCGAATAACAACTATGTTCCGGGCGGCAGAATATCCTATACCCACGACATGTCCGTGGTGGCCGGTCAGGACGGTTCCGGCGCGCTGTACCGGCTTATCGCCCGGAACGCGGCCCTTGCGGATCGCTACGGCATAGGGTTTGTGTTCCAGGGTCAGCCCCTGTATATTTCCCCGAACAACGGAGCGAATCCGTCGGGCGAATTTATAGAATTCCGCGATTTTGAAAAATCCGCGTCGTTCAGGGCGAATTTAAGCGTCCAGCTTGAAGGATCGGGAACAAACGCCAGATCGTCTTTTTTTATCAACCTTGAAAGGCGCGGAAACGACGGATCGGTAAAAAACTATGTGGTGGGCAGCCCCCAGATAAAACGCCAGAGCGTTACCGGTTATCAGATACGGAAAGTCATAGTCGCCCCCCGTGACGGTTCGATCATCTTTGTTATCGAGATGAAAAAGCAGAACGCTTCCGGCGGCGTCGATATCCGCTACATGGTCGAGGCCTTGAGGCTTTAATGTTCGATGGGACGCAGCGCCTGGAAAACCGGGGCGCCGTCTTCCCATAAAGTCCTGAAATACACCGTCGTTCCCAGCCGCAGACGCCGCCAAAGCCCCTCTTTTTGCAGTTCAAGAGCCAGCCCGATAAACCCCGCCGCGCCGATTTTTCTCCGCATCTGGGTAAAAAAATACTCCCCCGCGGGCAGTTCCAGGCTGCCCGCCGCGTCCGCCGTTCCCGCCGCGATAAGGGCTTCCAGGTAATTTTTTTCCTCCGCTTCCATGACAAAAGCCCCGGAAGGGTTTATCCTGAAATGGAAAAGCGTTTCCGGAAACGATTCCGGGCCCGGCGAATCTTTGGGTAGTG
>JAIRSC010000066.1 GCA_031255645.1 Treponema sp.
TATCACGACCCTAGACAAAAACGAATTAAAGGCTTTTGTTCTATCAGACCATAAATGGTATGAAATTGACGATGTCCAGGACAAAGATATTGCCGAAACGCTTTTCTGCGAAATTCCTACAGAAACGGTGAAGTTGATTCAGCGGAGATACGGCGGGTATTGGCGTTTCCCCCAAATGAAGGATTTTTGTTATCTGGTAAACCCGTATTTCCCCACCGAACAATTGCTTAATGAGATGAAAGCTTATTTTAGCGATCTTATCGCGGAATATCCATCAGGATTAAATATACAAAATCTTTTAGCAGGCAAACTTTTCAACATCAATGAAAACAATATTTTGACTGGTAACGGCGCTGCGGAACTGATTCGGGCAATGGCGATGGAAGTACAGGGAACCATTGGGATCATCTATCCGACCTTTAACGAGTATCCTGAAAATTTCGCGCTTGTTACGCCCTTTTTTCATCAACATATGCATTATGATATAGATCAGGTGATTGACTGGGCGGATCAATGTGATACGCTGGTATTGATAAATCCGGATAATCCTACAGGCAATTATATCCCTTCCGCCGATGTAAAGCGGCTTCTGGATACCCTGAAATCCCGAAACAAACGATTGATTCTGGATGAATCTTTTATTGATTTTTGTGATTATGAAGATCTGCCATCTGTGTTACAGCAGGATATACTGCTGGAATATCCTAATCTTGTCATCATTAAAAGCATCAGCAAAAGTTACGGTGTTCCGGGGCTACGGCTGGGGATACTTGCCAGTGGAGATACCACCCTTGTTGGAAAGATTCGCAAAAATCTTTCAATATGGAACATAAACTCATTTGGCGAATATTTTTTGCAGATTATCGGAAAACACTTAAAAGACTATCGGCAAGCATGCCGGTTGATATCAACGGAACGAAATCGGTTTAGAGAAGAACTCGAAAAAACAGGCCTCTTTACAGTTTATCCTTCTCAGGCAAATTATTTTCTCTGTCAATGCAAAAACGGTAAAACCGCCGGGATGTTAACCCGACATCTGCTTGAGGTTCACAATGTCTTTATCAAAGACCTGACGGGAAAAAAGGGAATTCCAGACGATACATGGATCCGTTTGGCCGTAAGGAATATGAGCGACAACAATTACCTGATTGAAAAGTTACACGCTGCCCGACTGTAATGCCGGTCACCGCCATTCTTCTATTCGACTGTTACCGGATCTGACAGGATTTTCCCTAGCTGTAACAGTAACTACTATTCGTTTTCCCAATTTTAACTAAACCGGCCGCTTACCACCGCGGCGCCCGTCCTGTTGGCGATTTCGCAGGCTTCCTTCAGGCTTTTTCCCGTCTTGAGGGCGGCGATAACCGCGCCGCAGTGGGCGTCGCCGGCCCCTACGGTGTCACGGACAAGGCCGGCGGGATACCCCGGCGCGTAACCGGCATCCGGGCTTCCCGCCGCCCCGCTGTAATAACAGCCCCGTTCGCCCAGGCTAATCACCAGGGCGTTTCCGCTGCGGTTTGTCAAAAATTCCGCGGCGGCGGGAACGGCGGCGGCGCCCGTATAGTCAAGGGCTTCCGTTTCGTTCAGATGCAGGAACGGGCGGCGGTCAAGCAGTTTTTCCATACGGTCTTTCGCGATATGCGCGATTCTGGGCCCCGGCGCGAAGTACAGATCCGCTTCAGGATGTTCACAAACAAAATCCACAATCTCCTGGCCGTCAGTATCTTCTACCTCGATACCGCAGATAAAAATACTGTCCACAACGGAAAAATCCACGCGCTCCATCCAGGAACGGTCAAAACGGTATTCCGCCCCGTGATGGGACAGAAAACTCCGCTCTCCGTCTTTCTCGATTAGGCAATAGCAGCAGCCGTTCTCTTCTTCCAGGCTGATAAACGGCTCAATCCCGGCCTCGGCAAAATGTTTCCGTACCATGCGCCCGTACACCCCCGTTCCCACCGGCGAACAAAGCAGGGCGGGCGAGTCAAAGCGGCGGAGTGTTTTGTAGACGTTGTAGGCGCAGCCGCCGAAACGGCAGGACGACGAACCGATGTTGATATCTTCGCCCCGAACCGGCAGCCGGGGAACGTGAAGCAGCACGTCAACCACCGTGGAGCCGATTACCAGAGTTTGTTTCATCCGGCTAGAAAAGCTCTCCCTGTCCGCCCGGCGGGTCAGGTTTTGTTTCGCCGGTTTCCGGGCCTTCGTCAGGCGAAACATTGTCCGGCGGCGAAGCGGTTTTGGCAGCCAGGGCGGAGGAAGCTTTGTCGGCGGCTTCTTCTTCCTGCACGATCTTGTCGAGACCTATCACAAAGTCGGGCCTGTCGATGGTGAGTATGCGCACCCCGCGGGCCGAACGGCCCATCACGCTGATTCCCGAAACCTTGAGCTTTATCGACTTGCCCTGGCTTGTAATACACATGATTTCTTCGTTGTCCAGGACGCTTACGGCCCCGACTATCTCGCCGGTTTTTTCCGTTACCGTGTATATCTTCTGGCCGCCGGTGCCCCGGCCATGGGAACTGAATTCGCTGAATTCAACCCGCTTGCCGTAACCATATTCGGAAAGGATCAACATCCGTTCCACCGGAACGTCTCCGTCCGCCGGGCTTACCCGGAGCAGGCCCGTCAGCTCGTCGCCGCCGCCAAGCTTCATCCCCGAAACGCCGCGGGAACTGCGGCCCATCGGCCTTACCTGGTCTTCGCCGGTACGAAGAGCCTGACCGCTCCGGGAAATAAGCACAACCTCGTCGGCGCCGGAAGTAAGCAGGGCGCTGACAAGCCTGTCCCCCTCGTCCAGGTTGATCGCGATAATGCCCCTGGTACGGGCGTTGGCAAACTCACTTGTCATCACCTTTTTTACAACGCCGCGGGCGGTTCCCATAAACAGGTAACGGTTTTCGGTAAATTCTCCAAGGGACACAATCGCGGTAATGTCTTCGTTGGGCGACATCGTAAGCAGGGTCTTGATGTGGCTCCCCTTTGAAGTCCGCGTCCCTTCGGGGAGTTCGTGGACTTTCATCCAGTAGGCCTTGCCCGCGCTGGTGATGAACATAACGTATTCGTGGGTAGAGGCGACAAATATCTGTTCCACAAAATCGTCTTCGGTAAGCCTGGCGCCCTGCATGCCTTTGCCGCCCCTGCCCTGGTTCCGGTAACTGGAAACAGGCACCCGCTTTATGTAGCCCAGGTTGCTGATCGTGATCATCATCTCTTCTTTTTTGATGAGATCTTCGATGTTGATGTTTTCCACCTCGCCGGCGACAATTTCCGTCCGCCGTTTGTCTCCGTATTTTTCCGCGACAGAACGAGTCTCGTCCTTGATAACCCCAAACAGTTTTTTCTCGTCCTCAAGAAGAGACACAAGATACGCGATAAGCTGTCTTATCTCTTCCAGTTCCTGCTTGAGTTTTTCCACCTCGAGGCTTGTAAGCCGGCCCAGGCGCATATCGACAATGGCCTGGGACTGGGCCTCGGACAGTGAAAAGCGTTTCTGGAGTTTTTCCCGCGCCGTATTGATGTCTCTGGAACCCTTGATAATCGCCACAACCTCGTCGATGTTCGCCAGGGCGATAACGAGGCCTTCGAGGATATGGGAACGCTCCCTGGCTTTACGCAGATCGTATTTTGTCCGGCGGGTAACCACATCGACCCTGTGCTCGACAAAATAGCGGACCAGTTCCTTAAGGCTAAGACACTGCGGCTTGCCGCCCACCAAAGCCAGGTTGATGATTCCGAACGTTGTCTGAAGCTGGGTATTGGAAAAAAGCTGATTCAGCGCCACTTTGATAATGGCGCCTTTTTTGAGTTCTATAACGATACGGATACCGTCACGGTCGGATTCGTCGTTGACCCCGTTTACGCCGTCCAGTTCTTTGTCCCGTACCAGGCTGCCGATACGTTCCAGCAGAAGCTTTTTGTTGACGGCGTAGGGAATCTCGTTAAAAACAATAAGCTCTTTTCCGCTCTTGGAGGTTTCCACGACAAAACGGCCCCGGACAAGCAGCTTGCCCCGTCCCGTCCTGTAGGCGTCCCGTATGCCCTGCCGGCCAAAGATAATGCCCCCCGTGGGAAAATCCGGCCCCTGAACATAGGCCGAAAGCTCTTCAATGCTGATATTGGGGCTATCGATATACGCGCAGATCGCGTCGCAGACTTCAACCAGGTTATGCGGCGCCATATTGGTGGCCATGCCAACAGCGATGCCGCTGGAACCGTTAACCAGAAGATTCGGGACCATGGAAGGCAGTACCGCCGGTTCCGGCTCGGATTCGTCGTAGTTGGGAACAAAATCCACGGTTTCCTTTCCAAGATCGGCGAGCATTTCGTCGCCAAGCCGGGAAAGCTTTGCCTCGGTATAACGCATCGCCGCCGGTGGATCACCGTCAAGACTGCCGAAGTTCCCCTGGCCCTGTACCAGCGTATGCCGCAGGGAAAAGTCCTGGCCCATGCGAACCAGGGCGTCGTAAATAGCCATATCCCCGTGGGGGTGATACTTACCCATGGTATCGCCGACAATGCGGGCGCACTTTTTCGTGGACGAATTGGGCCTGAGGCCCATTTTGTCCATGGCATACAGTATGCGGCGGTGAACAGGCTTAAGCCCATCCCGCACGTCCGGCAGAGCCCGGGCGACAATGACCGACATGGCGTAGGTAAGATAATCGTTTTTTACTTCGTCTTCTATCGCAACAGGGATGATTTTTCCGGTTTGCGCAGGGATATTGGCGGTGTCAGACATGGAGACAGTGTATCAGTTTTCGGGGAAATGGTCGAGCGGCTCAGGTTCAGGGATTCCATTGAAGATTACTTGGCATGGTGCAAAGAAGAAGGGGTGGAACCGGAAAAACCCTATTCGGGAAAATTCAACCTTCGTCTACCGCCTGAATTGCACAAAAAGATGGCAATGAAAGCAAGGGAACTAAAAATGTCGATGAACGGCTTTGTCGAGAAAGCCATTATTGAAAAAATCGCCTCGGCGCAGTAGGCTACCGGTCAAAAAGGGCCTTGAGTTCTTCGTGGCTCATCCGGGCAAGCCAGGATTCCCCGGAAGCGACGGTCATGTC